>JAGPIM010000176.1 GCA_018055005.1 Laribacter sp. | reverse complement strand
TGCCGATGCTGATGCGGCCGATCACCGGCGGGGTGATGGCGAGTCCCTTGATCATGAGCGTCCCCTGCCGGCCTGCACGACAAAGCGGCGGCTGCCCGCTACCGGTTTGCTGTATTGCTGCAGCAGGTCGGGATGGTCGAGAGACAAGCGCTCCAGGTCCGGCGCGAGCCGGTCCCGGCCCTTCTTCCAGCTGATCTTGCCGCCTTCGAACACGGCCGAAGCGGCATGCCCCATCGCCGCCTGCAGCTGCTGCCTGAGCTTCGCCTCGACGGCTTCGGCCTCCTCCTTTCGCTGGCGGACAGCCAGCAGGTCGCCGAACAGCGCGTTGCACGCGGCCGACTCACTCAGGTCCAGGGTGTCGCCATTGTCCTGCGGGAACAGCCCCAGCAGCGCCTGGCCGGCATCGTCCGAGCCGTCCGGCACCGGTTGTTGGCCGGTCTGCACCGCCTGCCAGAACGCAGCCTCGCGTTCGATCAGGTCGGCGATCTTCGCTTCGTCCCGTTCCACCCGCCAGATCCGGAAGTCCTGTCCGCCGACCAGCACTGCCACATCAGCCCAGGCATGGCCGGTGACGGCGAGCTGGTGCAGCACCTGACACTGGTAGGCCACCGGAATGCCGTCCTCCCACTGCGGCGCACTGTGCCAGCCGGCGGTCTTGATCTCCAGCACGCCCGGTCCGGCCGCCTCCCCGACGACCTCGCGGTCAAGGTTGGCCAGCATGAAGGCGTGTCCGGGATGCTGCAGCACCGCATTGACCCGGCGTACCCGGCGTCCGGTACGTTCGGCATACACCCGGGCCAGCACCGGTTCCAGCACCGTGCCCCAGCGCACCGCCTCCTTGCCGGACACATCCTCCGGCAATTGCCGGCCGGTCTTCTCCAGCCACAGGGACAGCGGGCTTTTGTACGGCGACAGGCCGACGGCTGCTGCCGCATCCGACGAACCGATGCCCCGCTGGCGGATGGCCAGCCAGGCCTGACGGTCCAGCCTCACGGTCGAAGCCAGACACCGGGCCTGTCCATGACGTGAACGCATGATTCCTTCCTCCTCAAACGCACATCGCCCGGCGGGCACAAGGCCGGACCGGGCGACGTCACAACACACACACATGAACCAGACCGGAACACGGAGACCGGACACACGACCGGCCTCTCCGCTCCCGGTCAGTACTCCTCTGCCAGCATGACCGTCAGCACCCGCACGGTCCGGGCAGGATCAGCCGGGTCAGCAGACAGGCCCTTCAGCTCCGGGTCATGACAGTCGATCTTCCAGAACACCCGCACACCGCCGGCCTCGACCGCACCGAAGTCATGCTCGCCCCAGGGATCATTGCCGGCATCGAATGCATCGAAGGTCCGGACGGCCTGCAGCAGGCCCACCTGCCGCCGGGGCGGCAGGGCCCGGAAACCGGCGGTCAGCATCCAGCGCCCGCCGCCGAGTGAAGTGCGCAGGGCATCGTTGAGCTGTCGGATACGCAAGGCAGGGGGTGAAACCTCCGGCAGGACAGTTTGAACGGAATCCATGGATCATCTCCTTCGCCATCACGGCGACAAAAAAGCCGTGACCACGGTCACGGCTGGATCAGGGGAAAAGGGTTTCGAAACAGACAGGGGATGAACCGTCCCACTGCCGGCCGGCTCATGTCAGCAGCGCCCCGGCCCGTTGCAGGGCCTGCTGCTTCAACTGGGCGCCCTGACCGAACCAGGCCGAATCCAGCCGGTAATCCTGGCTGCGGGCCCGGCGGTGGTGATCGACAAACTCGGTCACGGCATTGACCAGCCCCCAGGCCGTGCCCCGGCTGCTGCCGAGCAGCGACCCCATGCCCAGCCCGCCGTACAGCGCCGTCAACTGCTGCAGGGATCGGGATGCGGGAACGTCCGGATCGTCGGCCACCGGCTCGTCCAGCACCCCGGCGAAGAACTGACGGGCCTCTTCCGGCGACACCGTCCGCTGGCTGAGCGCCTTGATGTGGGCGATGAAGGCATCCCAGCCGGACAGGCCGAGTCCCAGTTCCGCCTTGACCGCCACCGGATCGAACACGGTCGAATGCGGTACCCGGACGGCACCGGAGCGCCCGGCGACGGCCATCTGCAGGGTGTTGTTGCATACCACCCGCACCGAAGTGAACTGCGCCGTGGTACAGAGCGAACCGTCACAGCTGGTGGCCAGCAGCAGGTAGGCCTTCACCCGGTCGCCGCCCTTGAGCAGGGTGGCATGCCCGGTCCGGGCCAGCGCCCACAGCTTGCGTCCGCCCTTCAACACCCCGGCGGTTTCCAGCTCGAAACCGCCGGCACTGACCAGGTCACGGTAGAAAGCCAGCACCTCGGCCGGCTGCACCACCTTGTAACGCGGCGACACCACCGACAGCGGTGCCAGCGTGTCCGAGCGGTACAGCACCCGTGCATCGGCATGCCGGCGGATGTGCATGCCGTCGTCGGCAACATTGAACAGCACGTCACTGTGGGCAATGGACCAGTCCATGCCGGCTTCACGCTGCCAGACCTCGACGGGTTGCCGGCCTGTAAGGGAATTGCCCAGACCGTGCCAAGGCACGGTACCGGCATACGCCATGGTTTCAACAAGATGGGTCATGTCACACCTCCGGAAACAGAAAGCCCCGGCGCAGGGCCGGGGCTTGGGGAAGGAAGGCCTGTGCTTGTGCGCAGACCTTGGGTTGATTCAAGGGAGTGATATGTGTCTGAAAAAAACTGGGCTACTTGCCTTCGCCGCTGAAATAGAAATTTAGCGACGCAACAAATTCTTGTGAAAAGTGCGGTGATACCTACTTGCCGAGTAATGGTGTCAGGTTTTCAGATAGCAAGCCCAGGCAGTTTTCAGCGTGCTTGCTCGCCAGCACCTTGGCAGCCTGAGAATCCTTGTCCGCCCATGTTTCCAGCAGGCGTGCCTCGGCGAACTTGTCTTGGCACACCTCCGATGGTAGCGGCTGAGCGTGCTGAAATTCGACCAAATCGATAGCCTGTCTCAACGCCAAGCTAAACAGGTATTTGATGGATCGACAGAACTGGATGGCTGTGTCGCTGGAGACTGCAGAGCTGCCGGGCTTGCCATTGCAGGTTGGTATCTAGCCAGCTCAGAAGGGAGTCGTCTTGGCTCAGTTGGTCGACTTGTAACGGGCCGGTGTGGGTTTGCTCATCCCTGGATGCTACCCAACATGATCAGAGGGGGGCTTTGTGCAAAGTGTGAGGATGGGTTGTGTATCTCTAGATACAACAAAATGCATTCTAAAAAAATCAAAAAGGCCATATACATCTATTTTATTGGCATTTTTATTTTCATAAAAAAAGGAATTGTCAGGCATACCTATTGCCATCGAGAGGGATTGTCCAAACAAAGAAAATCATCTCACAAGCCACATAAGCACTTGAGTCACAAGGCATGCTGAGACTGAAAGTCGGCTGAAGCCGTCTCGCTCTTGAGTGGGGTACAACGATCGCTTTAACTGAATTTTGAACATCCACCACTAGGCGGCTCACTTCTTCTGAAAAGTGTGTCATGTGAACAGCTCACTAGCCGGTTCCAGCGAGAATATTGGCAGGTGGTGGCGGTGAAATTGCTCCACGCCATAGCGACGCAGGCGTTCCAGCCAATCTTCTGCTACCGTGCGGGAGATGCCGCGTTCGATGGCGGCCTCGCGCAGCAGCGCAAATTCGGTTCGCAGCGTTGTGGGCATGATGCCGGGGTCGTCGGTATTCACCAGTACGCGGATCGGGCCGCAGCGCAAGCCATAGCGGTTGTGTCGCCCACCGCTGACTAGGGTGGATTCGTCGGGCGGGTTCCAGCGGAATATTGGGTGCTCGCTGTGCTTGTGGACACGGGCAATGTAAATATTCGAGGTCGGGTTGGTCTCGATGATCAGGCCCTTGCGGTCGTACTCATGCAGCAGATAATCCTGTAGCGCATGCATGAAGCGCAGTTCTTCCGGGCTGTCACTGTCGTATAGCAGTGCCTCGTCTGGCTCTTCCGGGATGTGGTTCAGTTCAGCGTGGCAGCGATCGCTTTGCTGCGTGCGGACCACCACCAGAAATGGCGAGGAATTGCCGAGAGCCAGTTGCTGGTGGCGACGTCGGTACAGCGCCTCCGGCGTCCAGTCGTCATCAGCATGTGTGCCAGCCTGCTGCAGACGCGTCAGATCGGGTACTGCGCACTGCTCTTTGCTCCCCAGTATTGGAGTCTTGCCGATCTTGCTCAGCCGGTAATGGCAATTGCGGCGGAGCAGCCAAGCCTGGAACAGAAGTTCCGGGGTGATGCGCCCGTCGGGCTGACTTACCCAGCACCGCAGTTCTTCGCGGCCCTGCGTCGTTCTTAGCGAGGTACTGATTTCCAGGGGGTGCAACCAGGCGCCATAGCACTGCATGCGCCGGATGCGCCGCTCCAGCAACGGCAACACCTGCCCGGCCAGCGGCAGGCGCGGGCTGAGGAGGCTGGCGTGGTGCCAGGCCCAAACCAGATTGTCCAGATGATCGTCCACCGAAAGTACCATGTCGCCGTGTTGCGCCACCCAGCGCTTGGGCTTGATGCCCAACGCCAGCGCGTGGCCCAGTCGGTCTCCATCGCGCATCTCGCAAAAGCGCACGGTTTCATCTACATGGCGCAGGCCCGAGAGCGGATGGGCGTAGTCTTCGCCGGCATGAATGCTCAGGTGAAAGCCGCTGCGGACTTGTGCGTCCGGACTGTGAGGCTGCAGGCCCAGACGCAGCCAACGCAGCAGGGGGGCAAACCACTCGATGCGCAGATCATTTTCATTGCCGGCCACGTCGAGCCCGCGCAGCCAGCGCGCAGGCTCGAAGCGGAAGTGCGGATTCAGTCGGCCGCCAAGAAACTCGGGGCGATTCCAGCCAGCGGTGTGTTGCAAGTTTCGCTGCAGATCTTCGGCGCTTTCCCACAGCTTGGCCAAGGCCGGTGCCCGCCGCTGGCCGTCCTTGCCATCCTTTGCCGAACGGGAAAAATGCGCGCAAAACTGCCATTGCTCCAGCGCACGCAGATAGCCCAGCTCGGCTGCATTCGGGAACCCGGCTGGTGCTATCGTCAGCGTCTGCTGGTGGGGTAGCGGCTGGCCCAGAGTGTGGCCAAGCTGCAGGGCGAGCCCGGCGATACTTTGGGGCTCGAAAAAACTCGGCACACCTTTGGCCTCTAGCAGATCGTGCGGGCTGGCCAGCAGGTGACGCAGATTGGGGGGGCGAGCGTGTCGGTTTGTTGCGGTTTTGCGCAAGGCGTTGGGAAAATAATCTTGGGTAAAGCGGCTCAAGCCCAGATCGTCCATGATCAGCTGGCGGCGCAGCTGCATGGTTTCCGTCAGCAGATACAAGATGGCTACGCGTAGTGTCGATGGGGTATTGGGCTGGCGGTAGCGCCTCAGCAGGAATACCAACAGCCACAGCCAGCAATGCGCCAGCCCGCCCGGACGCTGAGCGCGCCGCGCCAGCTCGGCCAGCAGCCATTCTGGCGAACCTGCCACCGCTTGCGCATGATGCTGCGTGAGCAATCCCCAGTCCGGCAGCAAATCACTTTTGCCTGACAGATTAGGGTCGTCGCAGCAGGC
>JAGPIM010000175.1 GCA_018055005.1 Laribacter sp. | reverse complement strand
GCTCGAAACGGCCACGGTCGCCGCCACGGCGATCGTCGTTGCCGCCGAACGGCTTCGGACCACGGTTGTAGCCGCCCTCGCCACGCGGGGTGAACGGACGCTTGTCGCCACCCTCTCCGCGTGGAGTAAACGGGCGCTTGTCGCCCCCGTCACGGGCATCAAAACGCCCACGATTGCCGCCTTCGCGGTTTTCAAACCGGCTGCGGTCACCGCCGCCTTCACGCGGCTCGAAACGGCCACGGTCGCCGCCACGGCGTTCGTCGTTGCCGCCGAACGGCTTCGGACCACGGTTGTAGCCACCCTCGCCACGCGGGGTAAACGGACGCTTGTCGCCACCCTCTCCGCGCGGTGTGAACGAGCGCTTGTCGCCTCCGTCACGGGCATCAAAACGCCCACGATTGCCACCTTCGCGGTTGTCAAACCGGCCGCGGTCACCGCCGCCTTCACGCGGCTCGAAACGGCCACGGTCGCCGCCACGGCGTTCGTCATTGCCGCCGAACGGCTTCGGACCACGGTTGTAGCCCCCCTCGCCACGCGGGGTGAACGAGCGTTTGTCGCCGCTGCCTGACTGGCCGAATCCGCCTTGCGGCTGGTCACGGCGGGTCCGCGCGACAGGCTGCCGGGCGGTGTTCTGGTTACTGTGCTTCGGTTTCGACATGTTCGGAACTTTCTTGTATGTCTGCGGCCGCCGCTTCGGCGCCGGTCGCGGTATTCATGGCTTCGGGCAATACGAGGGTGCCCAGGTCGGCGAGGGGAGGCAGGTCTTTGAGCGACTTCAGCCCCAGGTCATCGAGAAACTTGTGTGTGGTGGCGTACAGCCCTGGCCGGCCGGGTACGTCCTTGTGGCCGATCACTTCAACCCAGCCGCGCTCGGACAGGGTCTGCATGACATGGCTTGATACGCTGACGCCGCGGATCGCTTCGATGTCGCCACGGGTCACCGGCTGGCGGTAGGCCACGATGGCGATGGTTTCCATCACGGCCCGCGAGTAGCGTAGCGGTTTTTCCGGGTTGAGCCTTTCAAGGTAGGGCTTGAATTCGGCCCGCGCCCTGAAGCGCCAGCCACTGGCAAGCTTGACCAGTTCGATGCCGCGACCGCGCCATTCGCCCTGGATTTCCTCGACCATCTCGTAGATCAGCCCGGACTGCAAGGGTTCGCTGAAGAGCCGCTTGAGGTCGTGCACCGTCAGGGGATCGGTCGCGGTCAGCAGCGCCGTTTCGATGACGGTCTTGAGGTATTTGAGGTCGGTGATCGTACTCATGCCAGTGTTGCAGGACAGCCGGTCAGCGGTGCAGTTCGCCGGCGGCTTCCGGCTGCCACACGACATCCAGCACGGTCAGCCGGGTATGGCCGCCGTCGGGCAGCGGCCAGTCGATGGCCTGCCCGGCCGACAGGCCCAGCAAGGCGGCACCGACCGGTGCCAGCACCGACAGCTGGTCCGGCGAACCGGTCATGTCCTTCGGATAGCAAAGCTGGAATTCGCGGGTGGCGCCGGCCGCATCGGCAAAGCGCACGCGCGAATTCATCGTCACCACACCAGCCGGCATGTCCTGCGGGTCCACCACATCGGCACGGGCAAGCTCGGTTTCCAGCTGGCGGGCAGCCGGAAACTCGCGGGGGTCGACCTGCTCAAGCAGGCCTTCCAGGCGATCGAGGTCGAGGCTCGAAATAGTCAGGGAGGGCTGGGTCATGGTGCGATTTCCGTAAAAAATTCAGCCAGACAAGCAAAAACGGGCTGCCCCGCGGCAACCCGTCATTCTGCGGCGCATTCTACCTGCAAACCGGGCACGGAGCCACCGGGCCATGGCAACAGGGCGGGCTGTCGCCAGGCTTCGGGCAAGACCGGCCAGCAGGCGCCGGCCTCCGGCGCTGAAACATAGCGCCACAGCCGGCCGTCCAGCACGAAGCCGAGTCCGTAGCTGTGCAGATAGCCACGGTCTGGCGCCTCACGGCCGGGCTCCTGCGGGTGATAGAGCGGATCGCCCCAGATCGGTGCGCCCAGGCTTTTGAGCGCCACGCGCAACTGGTGCGTGCGCCCGGTACGCGGACGCAGCAGGAACAGGCGCCGGCCATCACCCGCCGCCGCCGAAAAAAACTGCGTAACCGCCGGGTCCTGCCGGGTCGGCAGCAGTTTCCAGCTGGCCCGCCGGCTGCGTTCCATGTCGCCGATCACCCAGCCCTGCTTCTTGCGCGGACTGCGGTCCGACAGGGCCAGATAGAATTTTTCCACCTGGCGGGCGGCCAATGCCTGCCCCAGCGCGGCCGCTGCTTCTGCCGAGCGGGCCACCAGCAGCAGGCCGGAAGTCATTGCATCCAGCCGGTGCACCAGATGCAGCGTATCGCAGCCGGTATCGTCCCGCAGCCGGTCCATCAGCCCGGTCGCTTCGCCGTCGCGGTGTACATGCGTTCCCGGCGCCTTGTCGATCACCAGAAACGCCGCCTGTTCGTCCACCAGCCGGTACATGGCATCCTCCTTGGCAAAGGAGCCGGATTATACGGCCGACAGCGCCCGCAGGCGCGCCGCCGGCGGTTCGACCAGCACACGCCGGACGGCCCAGCCGCCCGCCAGCAATGCCGCCAGACCGCACAGCCCCACACCGGCCAGCAACAGCCACGGACTAGGCAGCAAGGTCAGGTCCAGCACCCAGAAGCCCACCGCCCAGCCCAGCGCCCCCGCGCCCAGCGCAGCCAGCACACCGGCCAGTACGCCCAGCCACAGAAACTCGCCCAGCAGCACCGCCAGCAACTGCCGCCGGGTCGCCCCCAGCGTGCGCAGCAATGCCGCGTCGCGCGCGCGTTCGGCCTGGGTGGCCACGGTCGCCGCCACCAGCGTGACCAGCCCGGCCGCCAGCGTGAAGCCGAACAGGAATTCCACCGCCTGCGCCAGCCGGTCGGTGAGCTGGCGCACCTCGTTGAGCAACGCGGTGACATCCACCACCGTCACGCCCGGAAAACGCGCCAGCGCCTGCTCGAACGCCACCAGCCGGTCGGGCGGCAGGTAAAAGCTCGACACCAGACTGGCCGGTTCGCCAGCCAGCAGGCCAGGACTTGCCAGCACGAAGAAATTGACCCGGAACGAATCCCAGCGCACCTCGCGCAGGCTGGTCACCGGCGCCCGGACCGTCCGGCCCGCCAGATCGAACGACAGCGTGTCACCCACGCGGATGCCCAGCGTACGGGCCAGTCCGGCCTCGACCGAAAACGCCGCCTCCTGGCCACCGCCGGACCAGAACCGTCCGTCCGTAACCCGGTTGGCCGGCGGTAGCGCCGCCCGCCACGACAGGTTGAATTCACGCTCGGCCAGATGGCGCGCCCGCTGGTCCGGGTACTGCTCCGGCACCACCGGCCGGTCACCGATCGCGGTCAGCCGGGCCCGGTACATCGGCGCAAACTCCGGCACCGGCAGTGCCAGCTCGCGGAACATGGCCGACAGCGGCCCGACCTGGGCGGGCTGGATGTTGATGGCAAAACGGTTGGGCGCATCGGCCGGCAGCTGGCCGCGCCAGGCATCCAGCAGGTCGCCGCGCACCAGCGCCACCGTCAGGAGGGCCATGCCGCCGACTGCCAGCGCCATGGCCTGCAATCCGGCCAGCCACGGTCGCCGCGCCAGCAGGCGCAGGCCGAATCCCACGCCCACGCCACGGCTGGGCAAGCGGGCCAGACCCGCCAGTGCCAGCCGCACCAGCACCGCCACCACCAGGGCAAAGCCGGCAAAGCCGGCCATGCCGACCCACGCCAGCGTGGCGTCACCGATCAGCGGCCACGCCAGCAGCATCAGGCAGGCCAGCGCCACCCCGGCCACGACCCAGCCGGCCGGCGTCTGCTGCACGTCCTCGCGCAACACGGCCAGCGCCGGCGTCCGGGTCAGGGCCAGCAGATACGGCGCGGTCAGCCCCAGTACCAGCACCAGCCCCAGCACCGGTGCCAGCAGCCATACCGGCCAGGCTGCCGCCGGCAGGGTCACGCCGGCCCATGCCGCCAGTCGTGCTGCCAGCCACATCTGGGCCATACCGCCCGCCAGTGCCCCCAGCAGGGCTGCGGCCCCCGCCGCCAGCAACAGCTGGCCGGCAAACACGGCCAGTCGCAGCCGCCGCGTGGCGCCCAGCGTGGCCAGTACGGCGGCCATGCGCGTATGCCGTCCCAGCCAGTGCCGTGCCGCCAGAGCCACGGCCGCAGCAGCCAGGCCCACGGTGGCCAGCGCCGTCAGCCCCAGAAAGCGTCCGGCCCGCTCCAGCGCCACCCGCAATTCGGGACGCGCCTCGCGGATGTCTTCCAGCCGCTCGCCACGCGCCAGTTGCGGCCTGAGCAGGCTGGCGGCCGACGTCACCTGCGCCGGCTCGCCGGCAGCCAGAAGGCGCCAGCGCACCCGGGCGCCTTCTCCGGCCAGCCCGGTGGCGGCCAGGTCGTCCATCGGCATCACCACGCGCGGGACAAAATTGTAGAGGTCCAGCGCACCGTCAGGCTCGCGCACCAGCTCGGCCGCAATGACGAATTCGCGCTCGCCCAGTGTCAGCCGGTCTCCGGGCCGCACCCCGAGCGCAGCCAGCAGCCGGGTATCGGCCCAGACGGTGCCGTGGGCAGGCGCCAGCCGGCCCCGCTGCTCACCGGCTGCGGTGGCCAGGGTGACTTCGCCGCGCAGGGGCCAGTTGGCCGACACGGCCTTGAGGTTGATCAGCCGGCCGCCGGCACTGGCAAAGGCCATCGACGGCAGGCTGGCGCTCTGGCCTACGTCCAGTCCCAGTCCGCGCAATGCCGTCAGGCGGGCAGGCGACGGCGGCCGGTCGCTGTTGAGCGACAGGTCGGCTGCCAGCAATTCGTTGGCCTGACGCGCGAGTGCACTGTTCACCCGGTCTGACAGCAGGGCCACGCTCATCAGGGCCGCCACGGCCACGGCCACCGCGCTCATCAGTACGGCCAGATCGCCGGCACGCCACTCGCGCCAGGCCAGGCGCCATACCAGTCCGGTCATGCTGACTGCTCCGTCTCCACCAGCCGGCCACCGGCCAGCCGTACCTGGTGCGAACAACGACGCGCCAGCTCGGTGTCGTGGGTGACCAGCACCAGGGTCGTGCCCTGCTCGCGGTTAAGTTCAAACAGCAGGTTGGCCACCAGAAGGCCGGTGTCACCGTCGAGGTTGCCGGTCGGCTCGTCGGCCAGCAGCAAGGCCGGCCGGGTGACAAAGGCACGAGCCACGGCCACGCGCTGCTGTTCGCCGCCGGACAGTTCCTGCGGCCGGTGTGCCAGCCGGCTGGCCAGCCCGACCCGCTCCAGCATGGCCACGGCCCGCGCCCGGGCATCGGATGCGCCGGCCAGTTCCAGCGGCAGCATGACGTTTTCCAGTGCCGACAGTGCCGGCAGCAGCTGGAAATTCTGGAACACGAAGCCGATCTGCTGCTGGCGCAGGCGGGCGCGGCCGTCTTCGTCGAGAGCCGACAGCGATTGTCCGGCCAGCAGCACGTCACCGTGGCTTGGCAGGTCCAGCCCGGCCAGCAGGCCGAGAAGGGTGGATTTGCCCGAGCCGGAACGGCCGACGATGGCCAGCGTGTCTCCGGCGTGCAGG
>JAGPIM010000174.1 GCA_018055005.1 Laribacter sp. | reverse complement strand
TCACCGGCTTCGGCCAGGGTTTCCAGGATGATGCCGGGGTTTCTGGCCAGGCGTTCTTGCAGGGCGGAACGGTGTTCGGGAGTCATGCAGCTTCCTTTCTTTTCATCATGTGCATCATGGCATGCGGAGGCATGGTGTCTGCGGAGGGCGGAATCATGGTGTCCACCACGGAGCGGGTCAGGGTCGGCCCCCAGAAACGGCCGGCCGGTGTCAGCTGCCAGCCGGTGCTGTCCGGCTCCGGAGTGATGATGCCGGCGGCCTGCCAGCGCGCCAGCGATCCGGCCAGTTGCTCGGGGTGCGGCAGTATGGCCGGATCAAGCCGGCCAGCTTCTACGTCGCCTTGCAGGCGGCTGACCCAGTCGTGGTGCTCGCCCAGGCGGGCCAGCCGGGCCAGCGGCTTGCTGCCGGTGCTACCGATATAGCCCGCTACGTCCGGTTCGACGGCATAACTCAGTCCGGCATGGTTGCCGCCGGCACCGGCGCCGAACGCCAGGCAGGCAGCACCGGACTTGATCGCCAGGTTGTAGTGGTTGCGCTCGCCTCGTCCCGGTGCGCCAAAGTGGCTGTTGGACAACTGCTCCCAGCCGGCTGCGGTAAAAGCCTGATGGGCGAGGCCGTACTGGGCGGCTACCTCGGCCAGGCCTGGTGCCGGCGGCAAGGCGCCTTTTTCGATCATGCGGTTGATCGGCAGGTGCGGATAGAGGTTGAAGGCGTAGACATCGATGCCGGACAGGCCCAGCGACAGGGCGGTATCGAGGTCTCGCTGCCAGACGGCCTCCGTCTGGCCGGGCAAGCCGAAAATCAGGTCGGTCACCACTACGGCCCGGCTATGGCGGGCCAGCCACGCCAGATAAGCGGCCGCCTCGTCCCCGGCGTGCTTGCGCCCGAGACGGCGCCGGATGGCGCTGTCGAAGGTCTGCACGCCGATGGAAAACCGGTTGGCGCCTGCCGCCAGGCAGGCATCCACCTTGCCGGCATCAAAATGCGACATGCGCCCTTCGACGGTGATTTCACAATCCGGTGCCAGCGGCAGGCAGCGGCGCAGGGCCTGCAACAGGCGCGCCAGCTGGCCGGCCGGCAGCAGGGTGGGCGTACCCCCCCCCAGATAGACTGCCGCGATGCTGCCACCGGCAGGCCGCCTTGCGGCTTCGGTTTCGATGTCGGCCACCAGCCGGTCTACATAGCGCTCTGCCAAGCCGGCATTCCAGCCGTTGCGGTAAAAGCCGCAAAAGACGCAGTGGTTGGCGCAAAAGGGGATATGGACATACACCAGCGCCCGCTCGGGCAGCGGGGTGGCGGCAATCGTGTTCCAGGCGGCGGGCCAGGATTCGGGCGGCAGCACGGCCTGCCCCCACATCGGCATCAGGGCCCGGCGGCTGGCAAACGGCAGGGGGGCAGCGGCGGGCTGGCCGGCATGGCAGGCCGGGGATGAAGCAGCCATCGCATCTCCAGAAAAAAAACAGGTCAGTCGGATGGCTGGCGATGGCTGGCTGAGGCAGAAGATAGTCGAGAACCGATCTCATCTGCAACAAAAATCGTTACATGACAAAGAGTTGAAAATTTCACAACCTGATCTCTTGCCGATCAAGTTGAGAACCATTATCATCTTTTCGCATGAATACCGCGCCCTTTCCATCCCTCATGCCGCCACCGCTTCCCGTGGTCCTGCACAGCCAGCAGCTGTTCCGTGACCGGCGGGAAATCCTGATTGAACACGCCGGAGAAACCTACCGCCTGCGCCTGACCAGCAACAACAAACTCATCCTGACCAAGTAATCCCCGCCAGCCAGCCTCATGCCAGCCAGCGAAAACCCGATCCCCGTGGAGTTTTCATGGCTGTTCCCCGTCTTGCCCCGCTTGTCCTGAGTCTTGCCGCCGCTTTCCCGGCACTGGCAGAAGAACTGCCCAGCCTCGAGGCCGTCGAAGTCACCGCCCACCGCACCGACAAAAGCCTCGCCCAGACCGCGCCCAACGCCGTGGTCATCTCGCGCCACAAGCTCGACGCCACCCTGGCCGAAGACATGGCCGATGCCGTCAAGTACGAGCCTGGCGTCGAAGTTGCCAGCGATCCGGCCCGGCGCGGCAATGCCGGCTACACCATCCGCGGCATCGACGGCAACCGCATCCTGATGCTGGTCGACGGCATCCGCCTGCCCGACGCCTACGCCGGCGGCGGCAACACCAACGGCTTTGTTTCCGGCCGCGACTACATCGACCTCGACAGCCTGCGCGCCATCGACATCGTCAAGGGGCCGTTTTCCAGCCTGTACGGCTCGGACGCCATCGGCGGCGTGGTGGGCTACCGCACGCTGGAAGTCGACGACATCGTCATGCCGGACGAGCGCTTTGGCGGCGGCATCAAGGTTTTCGGTGCCAGCGCCGACGAATCAGCCGGGCTGACCGCCAGGCTCGGCGTCAAAGGCGACACGGCTGATGCCATGCTGCTGGTCACCCGGCGACAGGGACATGAAACCGGCAACCAGGGCCACAACGACTCGCAAAACACCAGCCGCACCACGCCCAACCCGCAGGACTGGAACAGTGACAACGTGCTGGCAAAGGTCGGCTTTGCCCCGGCCGCCAACCAGCGGCTGGAGCTGGTGTTCGACCACTACCGGCGCCAGACCGACACCGATGTCATCAGCTCGCAAAGCAGCAGCATCACCCGGATGCTGGCCAATGACACAGTCCGGCGCGACCGCCTGTCGCTCGGCTGGCAGGCCCGCGAGCTGGGCATCTTCGACAAGGTGGCACTCAAGCTCTACACTCAGAAACTCGACAACAGCGATGACAGCACCGAATGGCGCAGCAACGGCGCCCGCCGCCTGTCCGACTACGGTTTCGAACAGACCAGCCACGGGCTGACCTTCGACGCCCGCCACCAGCTCGACTGGGGCGGACTGGTCCACCAGCTGGTCTGGGGCGTGGATGCCAGCCGCACCGACACCAGCCGCCCGCGCGACAAGGTGGAAATCCGTGCCAACGGCAGCACCAGCCATGTCGTGGCCGGCGAAACCTACCCGAGCAAGACCTTCCCCGACAGCACCTCGGACCGGCTGGGCCTGTTCGTGCAGGACGAAATCCGGTTTGCCAACGGCGTCGTCGCCTCGCCGAGCCTGCGCTGGGACTACTACCGCATGCGTGCCGAAGTCGACCAGGCCTATCTCAACGCCAATCCGGCCGGCGGCGTACCTTCGTTCAGCGACAGCGCCTTCTCGCCCAAATTCGGACTGGCCATCCCGTTTGCCGGCCACTACACCGGTTTCGTGCAGCTTTCCACCGGTTTCCGGGCGCCACCATTTGACGACGCCAACATGGTCTACGCCAACCAGACCTACGGTTACGAAGTCATCGCCAACCCCAACCTCAGGTCGGAAACCAGCCAGGGCATCGAGCTGGGCTTGAAGGGCGCGTGGGACCACCTTGATTTCGGTATCACGGCCTACGCCAACCGTTACCGCGACTTCATCGAGCTGGTCGAACTGACCGGCGACAGCAACGGCAACGGCATCGGCAGTCCGGGCCGTCCCGGCAGCTTCGAGTCGCAATACCAGAACATCGGCCGCGTCACCATTCACGGACTGGAAGCCAAAAGCACCTGGCGGCTGGCACCGGGCTGGCGCCTGACCGGCTCGCTGGCATGGGCCCAGGGCAACAACCAGACCGATGACCGGCCGCTGGATTCGGTGGCCCCGTTCACCGCCGTGGCCGGCCTGCGCTACGACAGCCAGGAGTGGGGGGCCGAAGCCTTCGTCAAGGCCGTGTCGCAAAAGAAACGCGTCAGCAACGACAGCACCTTCAAGGTGCCCGGCTACGCCACGCTGGACCTGACCGCCTACTGGAGCCCGGTCCGCAACCACATGCTGCGTGTCGGCGTCTTCAACGTCTTCGACCGCACCTACTGGAACGCCGCCGACGTGCGCGGCCTCGTCTCCACCGATCGCGTACTGGCGCGCTTTACCCAGCCCGGCCGCAACGTCAGCGCCAGTTACGAGCTAACGTTCTGATCAGCACCACGCTGGCGTGCACGGCCTCGCTGCCACCGCCAGCATGCTGTTGCATTGCGCCCTGCCCGGGCGCAATGCGCCGGTTGCAAACCCGCTTTCCGACCATCACCACAACAATGCCGAGGATGAAATACATGGACCAACCTGCACCCGCCCTGCTCGACCGCTTGCGAGTCCTGCAGGCCAGCACCCCGGGCCTGCGCGCCCGCGATGCGGCCCGCCAACTCGGGGTCAGCGAATGCGAACTCGTGTTTGCCAACCCGGCCGCCCGGCGACTGGCAGACGACGACTGGAACGCCCTGCTCCAGTCCGTTGCCAGTCTGGGTCCGGTCATGGCACTGGCGCGCAATGAAGCCTGCGTACACGAACTCACCGGCGATTACCGTCACGTCCAGATCGAAGGCAAGGTCGGACTTGCCATCAATCCGGTCGTCGACCTGCGCTTTTTCCTGTTCCACTGGCGCTACGCCTTTGCGCTGGAAGAATCCACCCCGCGCGGCCCCCGGTGTTCGCTACAGTTCTTCGACCGCTACGGACAGGCCATCCAGAAGGTGTACCTGACTGCCGACAGCGACGTGGCGGCATTTGAAGCCTTGCGCGACCGCTTCGCCATCGACAAGGGCGAACCGTCATTCGACACCCGGCCGCTCCCGGCTCCCGAACAACCTGACAGTGCCATCGACGCCGCTGCCTTCCAGGCTGACTGGCTGGCCCTCAAGGACGTACACGAATTCCACCCCCTGCTCAAGCAGTACGGGCTGACCCGCCCGCAGGCCTTCCGGCTGGCGCCGGCCGGCCAGGCCTGGCGCGTGCGGGCCGACGCGGTGGAAACCCTGCTGCGCCGTGCGGCCGCCACCGGCCTGCCGGTCATGGTGTTTGCCGGCAACGGCAGCATCATCCAGATCCACACCGGCCCGGTGAAAGAAATCAGGACCGTCGGCGACTGGCTCAACATCCTCGACCCGCAGTTCAACCTGCACCTGTGCACCAATGACATCGCCGAAGCCTGGGTTACGCACAAGCCCGGTGACAACGGCGTGGTGACGTCGCTCGAGCTTTTCAACGATGCCGGCGAATCCATCGTCACCTTCTTTGGCGAACGCAAGCCCGGCCGGCCCGAACGCCCCGAGTGGCGCCAACTGGTGTGCGAACTGGCCCCCGAGGAGGCGGACCATGCCTAAGTCCGGCTGGCTCGGCCTCCTTGCCCTGACACTGGCCGCCCCGCTGTGGGCTGCCGAACGGGTGGTGGTGGTCACGTCCGACGTGTCCGACATCGTGGTGGCACTGGGTGCGGCAGGTGAAGTGGTCGGCCGCGACCGCTCCAGCCGCGCACCGGAGCTGGCCCACGCGCCGGAAATCGGGTTTTCGCGCTCGCTGTCGGCCGAAACCATCGCCCGCCGCCAGCCCACGCTGGTACTCGGCAGCGCAGCCGCCCAGCCGCCAACGGTCTGGGAGCAACTGGAACGGCTGCGCGTGCGCGCCGTGGAAGTCTCGGTGCGCGAGGACGGCAGCGACTTCGGCTCCGCCATCCGCAAGGTCGGCGAGCTGGTCGGCCGTCCGGCCGCCGCCGAGGCGCTGGCCCGCGA
>JAGPIM010000034.1 GCA_018055005.1 Laribacter sp. | reverse complement strand
CGCTTCTTCAATCGGCTCAAACAGTTCCGTCGTCTAGCCACGCGTTACGACAAACTTGACCGTCGTTTTGGCGCGTTTCTCTGCTTGGCTTGTGCCTACATCTGGCTACTGTGAACACGCCCTAGTCCTGGCTACACAGACGGAAATCCACCTCGGGGCGGCGCCCGCTGATCACATCGGCAATCAGTTGCCCTGATCCGCAGCTTTCGGTCCAGCCCAGCGTACCGTGTCCGGTATTCAGGTAAAGATTGGCCAGACCGCGTGCGCGACCGATCAGTGGCACGTTGCCAGGTGTGGTCGGACGCAGGCCCGACCAGTTGTCGGCCTGTTGCCAGTCCAGCGCATCACCAAACAGTTCGCGCCCGCGCCGGGCCAGGGCTTCGCAGCGCACCGGGTTGATGTCGTGCGTATGACCACTGCCGAATTCAGCCGTACCGGCAATCCGCAGCTGGTTACCCATGCGGGCAATCACGATGCGATGGGCTTCGTCCGTCAGGCTGATGCTTGGTGTACCGGCCGGATCACGGACCGGGACCGTGATCGAATAACCCTTGGTGGGATAAACCGGCAGGTCCAGCCCGGCTGTCCGGGTGATCTCGCTGGAAAAGCTGCCCAGCGTGACGACGTAAGCATCACCTGTCACCGTGTGGTACTGCCCGTCGTTGCCGGTCACGCCGACACCCTGGATACGGTTGCCGTGACGGACCAGACCATTGATGCGGGTATTGAAGCGGAATTCCACGCCGCGTGCGGCACAATGGCCGGCCAGCTGGCGGGTGAACAGGCGCGCGTTGCCTGATTCGTCATCCGGACAATAGGTACCGCCCACCAGTCGGGGAGCGATGCGGGCCAGTGCCGGCTCCAGCCGGACCAGTTCTTCACGGCTGACGACTTTGCGGGTGATGCCGAAATCAGCCATGAATTGTGCCGAGCGTCCGGCATCGTTCAGTTCTTTTGCCGACTCATAAAGACAGATGATGCCCTGCGTTTGCTGTTCATATTCCAGATGCAGCTCCTGACGCAGCGCCTTGAGCGCATCCCGGCTGTAGCGCCCCAGAAGCAGCATTTGCCGCATGTTGTCGGTGACGCGGGACGGACGGCATTCAGCCAGAAAGCGCAGTCCCCATTTCCACTGTTGCGGGTCCATCCTCAGGCGGAACAGCAACGGAGCGTCTTCTTGTCCCATCCAGCGCACGATCTGCGGCAAGACATGCGGTTGTGCCCACGGCTCTGACTGGCTGACTGAAATCTGGCCCCCGTTGGCAAAGCTGGTTTCGCTGGCGGCCTCGCCCTGGCGATCGACCACGACCACTTCGTGGCCGGCCCGGTTCAGATACCAGGCACTCGTCACACCGGTCACACCGGCCCCCAGCACTATCACCCGCATGGCAATCTTTCTGTCGTTTTAAAGGTCAATCAGCCTATGCTAATTCGTCTGGCGGTGCGACATCAAATCCGGCGTTGCGAGATGACCGGAGCCGCCTGACCGGGCGTAACGACTTCGTAGACGGTCTTGCCGCGCAGTTTCAGCCGCGGATTGGCCTGATAGAAGTTTTCCGAATGCCCGACAAACAGGACACCGTCTTCGCGCAGGACTGGCGGAAATTTGGCCAGTACTTCGAGCTGCGTCTGGCGGTCAAAATAGATCATCACGTTGCGGCAGAACACGGCGTCCATGCGCTCGCTGATGCCCCAGCCAGAGTGCGGATCAATCAGGTTCAGGCGGCGGAAGCTGACGATCTGGCGCAGGGCCGGCTTGACGCGGACCTGTTTGCCGTCAGGCAGGGTTTCGAAATAGCGGGATGCATGGCCGGTGGGCAGCTTGTCGAGTGCTGCGAGCGGATAGACCGCTTCCCGGGCCTGGAGCAGGACCTGGGTATCAAGGTCGGTAGCGAGTATCTGGATACGCGGCGCGCGTCCCATGCCGGCCTGGGCATCCAGCAGGGTCATGGCGATCGAATAGGGTTCTTCACCGGTCGAGGCGGCTGCACACCAGACCCGGAATACATCCGCACCTGCCGCTGCCCGCTGGCGGTAATGCTCGGCCAGGATGGGGAAATGGTGTTCTTCGCGGAAGAAATAGGTCAGGTTTGTGGTCATTGCATTGGTGAAGGCCTCCAGCTCGCTGCGCCCGGACGGGCTTTCCAGATGGGCGAGGTAGGTGGCGAAATCTGCCTGTCCCAGTTCACGGACACGCTTGACCAAGCGGCCGTACACCATGTCTTTCTTGCTGGGATTGAGGGCAATGCCTGCCGTGCGGTGAATCAGGTTGCGTACCCGCTCGAAATCGGCTTCGGTGAAGACGAATTCGCGGGTGGGGGGGTGGATGGGAGTCAGCGGTGGAAACATTGCCATGAGAACAGGCCGGGGGCAAAAGCCCGACTCTAAAACAAAAAGCCCAATGACTTGGGCTTTTTTGTCGATGGCCGCAGGGGCGGCCGGCCGGGCCGGAACCAGAAAATCAGACCGAGAACGACGAACCACAACCGCAGGTCGAGGTGGCGTTGGGGTTCTTGATGACGAACTGCGAACCTTCCAGGCTTTCCTGGTAGTCGATTTCAGCACCCACCAGATACTGGTAGCTCATCGGGTCGATCAGCAGGGTCACGCCGCCTTTTTCCATTACGGCATCGTCTTCGTTGGTGATCTCGTCGAAGGTAAAGCCGTACTGGAAGCCGGAACAGCCGCCACCGGTGACAAACACGCGCAGTTTCAGGTCCGGATTGCCTTCTTCGGCGATCAGTTCGCTGACCTTGGCTACGGCGCTGTCGGTAAAGTTGAGCGGCAACGGCATTTCGCTTGCAGCGTTCATGTGGTTCATTCTCCAGAAAAACTGGCGCGGATTATCCTGCGCGCGCCAGCAGATTGCAACGCTAATGCAAATAGGGGTTTTGGATGGAAAAGCAAGTGCTTAGCCCGGATTTTTCCGCTCGTGGACCCGGGGAGCCGTACCGCCGGCAAGACGGCTGGCCTGAATGCAGCCGTTGCCGTACAGGTCTTGATGCGATGCCGGAACGATGTGGCTGACAGCCGGGAAGTCCGGCCATCAGCCAAGGAGGATTACGGCATGAGCGGAACGATTTCGAGCCCGGTCGATTCCGGCAGGCCGAACATCAGGTTGAGGTTTTGTACGGCCTGGCCGGCAGCGCCCTTGACGAGGTTGTCGATCACCGACAACACCACGACCGTGTCACTGCCCTGCGGGCGGTGGACGGCGATGCGGCAGGTGTTGGAGCCGCGTACCGAACGGGTTTCCGGGCAGCTGCCAGCCGGCAGGACATCGACAAAACGTTCACCGGCATAGCGTGATTCGAACAGCGCCTGCAAGTCGATGTCTTTCCTGAGGCGGGCGTACAGCGTGGCATGGATGCCGCGCACCATCGGCGTCAGGTGCGGCACGAAGGTCAGGCCGACCGGCTGGCCGGCGACGGTCGCCAGTCCCTGGCGGATTTCCGGCAGGTGGCGGTGGCCGGCGACACCATAGGCCTTGAAGCTGTCGGTGGCTTCGGCAAACAGGGTATGCACCTCGGCCTTGCGGCCGGCACCGGACACACCGCTCTTGCAGTCGGCGATCAGGCTGGCCGGATCAATGGCTTCGGCTTCGATCAGGGGCAGGAAGCCCAGTTGCACTGCGGTCGGATAGCAACCGGGGTTGGCCACCACACGGGCCGCGCGGACGGCGTCGCGGTTGATTTCCGGCAGGCCGTACACCGCCTCGGCCACCAGCTGCGGAGAGGCGTGGGTCATGCCGTACCATTTTTCCCATTCGGCGATGTCCTTGATGCGGAAATCCGCCGCAAGGTCGATGACCCGCACGCCGGCTTCGACCAGACGCTCGGCCTCCTGCATGGCGATGCCGTTGGGGGTGGCGAAGAACACCACGTCGCAGCCGGCGAGGTTTGCTTCGTCCGGCGTGGTGAATGCCAGATCAACCCAGCCGCGCAGGCTCGGATACATGGCATCGACACGCAGCCCGGCTTCCTTGCGCGAAGTGATGGCCGTGAGCTCGACATCCGGATGACGGCTCAAAAGACGCAGCAGTTCCACACCGGTGTAACCGGTGCCGCCGACGATACCCACCTTGATCATGCTTTTATCCTCGTAATGCGGGTGTGATTGACAAGCCTGTCATGTTAGCGCGCAAGGCGTGACAGGGGGAAACAAATGGGCATGCAAAAGCCCGCCGGTGACGGCGGGCTTGCGGGCGGACAGATCCGGCTGGCGCTTACAGTTCGCCGGCGTTTTCGGCCAGGTATTCGGCCACACCGGCGGTGCTGGCCTTCATGCCCTTTTTGCCCTTGTTCCAGCCGGCCGGGCACACTTCGCCGTTTTCTTCGAAGAACTGCAGGGCGTCGACCATGCGGATCATTTCGTCGATGTTGCGGCCCAGCGGCAGGTTGTTGACCACCTGGTGCTGCACCACGCCCGACTTGTCGATCAGGAACGAGCCACGGAAGGCCACGCCGCCTTCGCTTTCCACGTCATAGGCCTTGCAGATGTCGTGGTTGAGGTCGGCCACCAGCGTGTAGCCGACCGGGCCGATGCCGCCCTGGTTGACCGGGGTGTTGCGCCAGGCGTTGTGGGAGAACTGGCTGTCGATCGACACACCGATCACTTCGACGTTGCGCTGCTTGAACTCTTCCAGACGGTGATCGAAGGCGATCAGTTCGGACGGGCACACGAAGGTGAAGTCGAGCGGGTAGAAGAACACCACGGCGTATTTGCCGGCCGTTGCAGCCTTGAAGCTGAAATCGTCAACGATCTGGCCGTTGCCGAGCACGGCGGAGAACTTTTTGTCGTCATCGGCAAAAAACGGGGCGGTCTTGTTAACCAGAACAGCCATGGAGGACTCCTTCATTTCAGTGGTCGTTTAGATGCCGGGCGGCAGCACCCGGAAAACCGGACAGTTATACGCAAGCCGTCCAGCGTGAGCCAATTGGGTTTGCCAATGACTCTGATAGCCCGGCGGGCCGATCCGGTACATGGGGATATGCCGGGGTCGATTCAAGCCGGTGCCGGCAGAAAACACCATCCATGCATGATTTTCTGCCGCCGGGGAAGAATAAAAGACTGGTGATTTAATTTGAATCAGGGTTTGTTGCCAGAACTTTCCGCTAGCATTCTTCGCAGATGCCCGTGTGTCCGGTTGTGTTGGCAACCTGTCCGCAGGTCCCGGCCCGCTGCGCGTATTGCTCTTGTATCGAGTCGATGCCGCTGCGGGCGGTTTGTTTTGTACGGGCTGGTGTCTTGCACACGGCCCGATCAAAGGGAGTTCCGATGCTTTCGTTTGTTCTGAAACGGCTCGGCCTGCTGATCCCGACCTTTTTCGGCATCACGCTGATCACCTTCGGGCTGATCCGCATGATTCCGGGCGATCCGGTCGAGGTGATGATGGGCGAGCGCCGGGTGGACCCGGTCATGCATGCCGAAGCCATGCACCGGCTGGGCCTCGACAAGCCCCTGCCTGCGCAGTATTTCGATTACGTCAGCAGTCTGGCGCAGGGCAATTTCGGTGAATCGCTGGTCACGCGCGAAAGCGTGTGGAAGGAATTCGTCACCCTGTTTCCGGCGACGGTCGAACTGGCAACCGCAGCCATGCTGTTCGCCATCGTGGTGGGCCTGCTGGCCGGGGTGCTGGCAGCCATCAAGCGCGGGTCGATTTTCGACCACGGCGTGATGGGCCTGTCTCTGACCGGGTTTTCGATGCCGATTTTCTGGTGGGGCCTGATCCTCATCATGTTTTTCTCGGTTTCACTCGGCTGGACACCGGTGTCCGGGCGCATCGACCTGATGTACGACATCGACCCGCAGACCGGCTTCATGCTGATCGACACCTGGCGCGCCGAGATGCTGGATCCGGAACTCAACGCCGGGGCTTTCCGTGATGCACTGATGCATCTGGTCCTGCCGGCGATCGTGCTGGGCACCATTCCGCTGGCGGTGATCGCCCGCATGACCCGCTCCTCCATGCTGGAAGTGCTGCGCGAGGACTACATCCGCACCGCACGCGCCAAGGGCCTGAGCCCGGTGCGGGTGGTGTTCGTGCATGCGCTGCGCAATGCGCTGATTCCGGTCCTGACCGTCATCGGCCTGCAGGTCGGTGTCCTGCTGGCCGGCGCCGTACTGACCGAAACCATCTTTTCCTGGCCCGGCATCGGCAAATGGCTGATCGACGCCATCGGCCGCCGCGACTATCCGGTGGTGCAGAACGGCATCCTGATCGTGGCCACCCTCGTCATCATCGTGAATTTCACGGTGGATATCCTCTACGGCGTGGCCAACCCACGCATCCGTCACCAGAAATAAGGAGGACGGCATGTCTGACACTGCAAGCGCCGTCATCAGCCAGGATTCGCCGGCGTATCCGTCGCCGCTCAAGGAATTCTGGCAGAGCTTTTCGCACAACAAGGGTGCCCTCGCCGGTCTGGCGTTCATGGTCGTCATCCTAGCCTGTGCGCTGTTTGCACCGTGGCTGGCGCCTTATGACCCGGTCGAGCAGCACCGCGACTTCCTGCTGACTCCGCCGGTCTGGTCCGACGGTGGCTCGGCTGCTTTCCTGTTCGGTACTGACGAAGTCGGGCGCGACATCCTGTCGCGGCTGATCTACGGTGCCCGCCTGTCGCTGCTGATTGGTCTGTCATCAGTGCTGCTGTCGCTGCTGCCGGGCATCGCACTCGGGCTGACGGCCGCCTTTTTCCCCAAGGTAGCCGGCAGTTTCATCATGCGGCTGATGGACGTGATGATGGCCCTGCCCAGCCTGCTGCTGGCGGTGGCGATCGTGGCAATCCTCGGGCCGGGGCTGATGAACACCATGATGGCGATCGCCATCGTGGCGCTGCCCGGCTACGTGCGCCTGACCCGCGCTTCGGCGATGGCCGAACTCAACCGCGAATACGTGACCGCCAGCCGGGTGACCGGCGCCGGCACGCTGCGGCTGATGTTCATCTGCGTGCTGCCTAACTGCATGGCACCGCTGATCGTCAACGCTACCATGGGCTTTTCCAGCGCCATCCTCGACGCCGCGGCCTTGGGCTTTCTCGGTCTGGGTGTCCAGCCGCCGACGCCGGAGTGGGGCACCATGCTGGCCAGCGCACGCGACTACATCGAGCGGGCCTGGTGGGTGGTGACCTTTCCGGGCCTGACTATCCTGCTGTCGGTTCTGGCAATCAACCTGATGGGGGACGGCTTGCGCGATGCGCTCGATCCGAAACTCAAGCGTGCGGCCTGAGGAGTACGACATGAGTCTGTTGGAAATCACCAACCTGTCGGTCAGCTTTGGCCGTTTCAATGCGGTGGAAGGAGTGGACCTGACGGTGGAAGCCGGCGAGATCGTCGGCATCGTCGGTGAGTCCGGCTCCGGCAAGTCGGTCACTATGATGGCGCTGATGGGCCTGCTGGACAGCAACGGCCACATCAAGGCCGACCGCATGCAGTTTGACGGCCAGGACCTGCTGACCATCAGCGAGCGGGCACGGCGGCGCATTGTCGGCCGCGACATCGCCATGATCTTCCAGGATCCGATGACCAGCCTGAACCCGAGCTATACGGTGGGCTTCCAGATCATGGAAGTGCTCCGGCTGCACCAGGGGCTGCGCGGCAGCGCGCTGAAGGCACGGGCGGTGGAGCTGATGGAAATGGTGGAAATCCCGGCGGCCAAAAGCCGGCTGGACACGTTTCCGCACCAGCTGTCGGGCGGCATGAGCCAGCGGGTGGTGATCGCCATGGCGATTGCCTGCAATCCCAAGCTGCTGATTGCCGACGAGCCGACCACGGCACTGGATGTCACCATCCAGGCACAGATCATGAACCTGCTGGTCAGCCTGCAAAAAGAGCAGGGCATGGCCCTGGTGATGATCACCCACGATCTGGCGGTGATTGCCGAGGTGGCGCAGCGGGTACAGGTGATGTACGCAGGCCAGGTGGTGGAGACCGGCACCGTGCCGCAGCTCTTCCGCACACCGCGTCATCCGTATACCGGCGCGTTGCTGGCGGCCATTCCCGAGCACAGCAAGGGCGCCGAACGGTTGCAGACGCTGCCCGGCGTCGTACCGGGAGCGTGGGACCGGCCGGCCGGCTGCCTTTTGGGGCCGCGCTGTCCGTTTGCCCGCCCTGACTGCCACGCCAGACGTCCGAACCTGGTGGCGACACCGCAGGGCGAATCACGCTGCTATTACCCGCTTGCCTATCCGGAGGTCGCATGAGTGACGCCATTCTTTCTGCCCGCGATCTCACCCGTCACTACCAGGTGAGCCGGGGGTTCCTCAAGGGCGAGGCAACGGTCAAGGCGCTGAACGGTGTCAGCTTTGACCTCATGCCTGGCCGTACGCTGGCGGTGGTGGGCGAGTCGGGGTGCGGCAAGTCGACGCTGGCGCGCCAGCTGACCCTGATCGAAGCCCCGACATCCGGCAGCCTGATGCTGGATGGCGTGGATGTCAGCCAGTCCAGCGCCGCAGTCGTCAAAAAAATGCGCCAGAAGGTGCAGATGGTGTTCCAGAACCCCTATGGTTCGCTCAATCCGCGGCAGAAGATCGGCCAGCAGCTGGGCGAGCCGCTGGCCATCAACCGGGCTGATCTTGACGCCGCTGCGCGCCGCGAGCGGGTGCAGGACATGATGGCGCGGGTAGGCCTGCGCAGTGAGCACTATTTCCGCTATCCGCACATGTTCTCCGGCGGCCAGCGCCAGCGCATCGCCATTGCCCGGGCGATGATGCTGAATCCGAAAATCGTGGTGGCGGACGAGCCGACCAGCGCGCTGGACGTGTCGATCCAGGCGCAGGTGCTCAACCTGTTCATGGACCTGCAAGAGGAGTTCCATACCGCCTATGTGTTCATCACCCACAACCTGGCGGTGGTCGAGCATGTGGCGGATGACGTGATGGTGATGTATCTGGGCCGGGCAGTGGAGGTAGCCGACAAGCCGACCCTGTACGCCCGCCCGCTGCATCCCTACACCCAGGCACTGTTGTCGGCCACACCGTCGATCCACCCGGAAAACCGTCGCATCAAGATCAGGATCGAGGGCGAACTGCCCAGTCCGCTCAATCCGCCCGGCGGCTGTGCCTTCCACAAGCGCTGTCCGTTTGCCGACGCCCGCTGTCAGGAAGAAGCACCGGAACTGCGTGCGGTCGGAGCCACGCAGGTGGCCTGCCATCACGCCGAGCGAATCAACAGCTGACCGGCGCTGCACCCGGCATGCAAAACGCCACCCGGCCGGGTGGCGTTTTTTTGGTCTGGTAGCGTGGTACTCAGAGGCGCTCGGCCCACAGGTCGTGTTCGTCGGCTTCCACCACCTTCACGGTGAGGATGTCGCCCGGCCGTGCCGTGCCGGCACCGTCGATGTAGACGTTGCCGTCGATTTCCGGCGCGTCGTAGCGTGAGCGGCAGGCCAGCCCGTCGGCTTCGCTGTCGACCTCGTCCACGATCACGTCGAGCGTGCGGCCGACCTTGGCAGCGAGGCGGGCGGCACTGATGCGCGCCTGCACTTCCATGAAGCGGGCTTGGCGCTCCTGCTTGATTTCCTCGGGAATCTGCCCGTCCATCGCCTTGGCCGGGGCGCCGTCGACGTTGGAATAGGTGAAACAGCCGACGCGGTCGAGCTGGGCTTCTTCAAGGAAATCGAGCAGTTCCTGGAAGTCGTCTTCAGTTTCGCCGGGGAAGCCAACGATGAAGGTGGAGCGCAGGGCGAGGTCCGGGCAGATGTCGCGCCATTTCTTGATGCGGGCCAGCACGTTTTCGCTGTTGGCCGGGCGCTGCATGGCCTTGAGCACCTTCTGCGAGGCGTGCTGGAACGGGATGTCGAGGTAGGGCAGCACCAGTCCTTCGGCCATCAGCGGGATGATCTCGTCGACGCTCGGATACGGGTAGACGTAATGCAGGCGCGTCCACAGGCCCATCTGGCCCAGCTCGCGCGACAGCTCCAGCAGGCGGGTGCGGATCGGCCGGCCTTGCCAGAAGCCGGTGCGGTACTTGAGGTCGACGCCGTAGGCCGAGGTGTCCTGCGACACCACCAGCAGTTCCTTGACGCCGCCTTTGGCGAGGTTTTCTGCTTCTTGCAGCACATCGTGGACCGGCCGGCTGACGAGGTCGCCGCGCAGCTGCGGGATGATGCAGAAGGTGCAGCGGTGGTTGCAGCCCTCGGAAATCTTCAGGTAGGCGTAGTGCTTCGGCGTCAGGCGCACGCCGGTGCCGGGCACGAGGTCGACAAACGGATCGTGCGGCTTGGGCAGGTGGGCGTGGACGTGGGCCAGTACTTCGTCGGTGGCGTGGGCGCCGGTTACGGCCAGCACCGACGGGTGCACGTCGCGCACCATGTTGCCGCCTTCGCGGGCGCCAAGGCAGCCGGTGACGATGACCTTGCCGTTTTCCTTCAGGGCTTCGCCGATGGCATCCAGCGATTCGGCCACGGCATCGTCGATGAAGCCGCAGGTGTTGACGACCACCAGGTCGGCATTGTCGTAGCTGGACGACAGTTCGTAACCTTCGGCCCGCAGGCGGGTGAGGATCTGTTCGGTATCGACCGAAGCTTTGGGACAGCCAAGGGAAATCACGCCGATGCGCGGGCTGGTCGTGGACTGGGTCATGGGCGTGCTCCGTACTGACGGATACCCGGATGGGCTGCGTGGGGCATGGGGAGGATCATCCTTGCAAAAAACCTGAGGCCGACACTTTCGGGCGTCGGCCTCAGGTCAAAATCGCGCGGGATGATACAGCAATGGCAGGCGCTTGGGGGCGGATTATTTTTTGGCGGGCTTGCCGGACGGTGGGACGGATTCGCCGTCGGCCGGGGATTCGCCGCCATAACCGGCAAACGGGAAGCCGGTGAAGATCTGCTTGGTGCGTTCCTGCATCTGTGACTGCATCTCGACGAACATGTTGGTGCTCTGTTCGAGGTAGTTGGTCATCATGTTCTGTACGGCCGGCCCCTGGAACTTCATGTACTCGGCCCACAGGTTGGGGCCTTGCGTCAGCGGGTTGTCTCCCATCATCTGGCGGGTCTGGTCCTGCAGCTTGCTCTGCATCTGCGAGAAGAGTTCGAGGTTCTTTTCCAGATAGCCGCCCATCAGGCCCTGCATGGCGTTGCCGTAAAAACGGATCAACTGGGTCAGGACGTCGTAGGTGAAGAGCGGGGCGCCGGAGGATTCTTCTTCCAGGATGATCTGGAGCAGCACGCTGCGGGTGATGTCTTCCTGGGTCTTGGCGTCGGTGACCTGGATATCGATATGGTCGAGAACCAGCTGCTTGACGTCCTCCAGCGTGATGTAGGAACTGGTGGCCGTGTCATACAGGCGGCGGTTCGGGTATTTCTTGATGACGCGTTTTTCAGTGGTCATGGTGTGTCTCCTGCAGCGGATTTTTATCGGTGTGAACAGCTGTACGGTGCAGCAAAGGTGTTGCAAGTCGTACGCATCATACGCGCCGCAGGGGCTCTCCGGTAGCCATGCGGCATGAGTATTGCATGCCCGTCAGGCTTGGGTTTGCTGCGTTGCGACGGCTTCATAGTAGATGAAAATGACTTTGGCAAGTCATTAATCGTTATGGAGAAATTGCCATGACGAAATGCAATAACAGGTTGACGTTGGAATGCATGGCTCCATAGAATCATTCCGTATGTTGCGTAGCACAAACCAGTTCCGGATCCCCCGTCCACGTCCGTCCATTGAGGAGACACCCAATGTTTAACCAGGAAGAAATCCGCAAAGTGCATGCCAGCCAGATTGATTCGTTTCTGCGCCTGAGCCAGATTTCGTTCGGTGGTATCGAGCGTATCGTGCGCCTGCAACTCGACATGTCGCGCCAGTCGCTGGACGATCAGGGCAAGCTGGTGGGCGAGCTGGTCAAGCTCTCCAATCCGCAGGATGTGGCCAACCATGTCAGCAAGGCTGCCAGCGCTTCGCTGGAACAGGCCGTGAACCATTCGCGCAACCTGTACGAAGCCGTGTCGGAAATCCAGGGCGAAGTGGCCAAGCTCGCCGAAGAAAACATCGGCCTGCTCAACAAGTCGATGATCAGCACCATTGATGCACTGGCCAAGAACGCACCGGCCGGCAGCGAGTCGGCTGTCAACGCCGTCAAGTCGGGCATTGCCGCCTCGGCTGCTGCCGTCAACAGCATGACCAAGGCCGCCCAGCAAGTGGCCGAATTTGCCGGCACCAGCGTCAAGGCTGCCTCGACCGCCACGGCCGACGCCGTGCGCAATGCCAGCAAGAAAGCCACGCCGCAAGCCACGGCCTGACCGGCGCGGTTGTACCGCCAGCACACCCTGCCTGACCGGCAGGGTTTTTTGTTGGCTGCGGGCAGGACTACAATGGCAGCTTGTGATTTTTCAACGTGATCGGCCTTGCACCCATGAAGATCAGTACCCAGTTCGACGCCGGCAGCATTGATGTTGTCTCAGCCGAGCGCTACGACGATATCCAGCTACGCCTGCGACCGGACAATGCAGCCGGATTTGCCCAGTGGTTCCATTTCCGTTTGCAGGGCGTGGCCTACCAGCCCTGTGTGCTGCGCATCCTCAATGCGTGTGATGCTGCCTATCCGGAAGGCTGGGACGACTACCAGGCCTGTGCCTCTTATGATCGCAGCAACTGGTTCCGTGTACCGACCCGCTATGAAAACGGCGAGCTGGTCATCGAACACACACCGCTGTCCAACAGCGTCTATTACGCCTACTTCGAGCCGTACAGCCATGAACGGCACCTTGACCTGATCGGCGAAGCCCAGGGCTCGGGCCTGTGCCAGCTGGATGACCTGGGTTCCACGCTGGACGGGCGGGACATCAACCTGCTGACCGTGGGCAACCAGGTCACCTCCGACCTGAAAGTCTGGCTGATTGCCCGCCAGCATCCTGGCGAAACCATGGCCGAATGGTTTGTCGACGGTTTCCTGCGCCGGCTGCTTGACTGGCAGGATCCGCTGTCGCGGGCCTTGCTCGAACATGCCACGTTTTACATCGTGCCGAACATGAACCCGGACGGTGGCGTACGCGGCAACCTGCGTACCAATGCCGCCGGTGCCAACCTCAACCGCGAATGGCTGGCTCCCAGTGCCGAGCGCAGCCCGGAAGTGCTGTGCGTCCGGCAGAAGATGCAGGAAACCGGTGTTGACCTGTTCCTCGACATCCACGGCGACGAAGCCATTCCCTACGTGTTTGTGGCCGGTACCGAAGGCGTGCCTGGCTATGGCGAACGAATTGCCGCACTTGAAGCCCGCTTCAAGGAAACGCTGGCGCTGGCGAGCCCGGATTTCCAGGATACCCACGGCTACGACAAGGATGCACCGGGCGAAGCCAATCTCAGCCTTGCTACCAACTGGGTTGGACACACGTTCGGCTGCCTGGCCTTCACGCTGGAAATGCCGTTCAAGGACAACGACAACCTGCCTGACGACGACTACGGCTGGAGCAGCCAGCGCAGCATCCGGCTGGGTGAGGCCATGCTGAACCCGGTCTACGCCGTGCTCAACCGCCTGCGTTGACCGCCTTTCGGGGCTGGATGTGAACAGGGACGCTGCAAGCGTCCCTGTGTTTTTCCGGTATCAGTCCAGAAAGGCCGAGCAGGCAGCCAGTGCCGGTGTCAGCGTGTCGGCGGACCGGCATTCCAGCCGGACGAGGTCCGGCATCGAGCGCATCCAGGTAATCTGCCGCTTGGCCAGCTGACGGGTGGCGGCAATGCCGCGCTCGATGAATTCGTCTTCGCTGCATTCTCCGCGCAGCCACTCCCACGCCTGCCGGTATCCGACGCAACGCATTGAGGGCAGATCCGGATGCAGTTCCGGATAGTCATGCAGCAGCGTCCGCATTTCATCCACGAAGCCTGCATCCAGCATCAGCCGGAACCGGCGGGCAATGCGCTCGTGGATCCAGGCACGCTCACCGGTATCCAGCGCAAGCCGGAGCACGTTGAATGGCAATGCTGTTGTCTTTTCATCAGCATGGAAACTGGACAGCGGCTGTCCCGTCAGCTGCCACACTTCCAGCGCGCGCTGGAGCCGCTGGCTGTCGTGGGGGGCCAGGCGTGCAGCTGTCTGCGGGTCAATCCGGGCCAGTTCCTGATGCAGGGCCGGCCAGCCCAGCATGGCAGCCCGGGCATCCAGTTCGGCCCGGATGGCCGGATTGGCCGGGGGCAGGTCCGACAGCCCTTCGGCAAGTGCCTTGAAGTACAGCATGGTTCCGCCGACCAGCAGCGGAATGCGGCCACGGGCAACGATGTCGTCCATCAGGGGGCGGGCATCGGCGACAAATTCGGCAGCCGAATAGCGTTCGAGCGGCGAGCGGATATCGATCAGGTGATGCGGGGCCTCGGCGAGTTCAGCCGCTGTCGGTTTGGCCGTACCGATATCCATGCCGCGATAGATCAGGGCTGAATCCACACTGATCAGCTCGACCGGCAGGCGCTTGGACAGCTCGATGGCGAGTCCGGTCTTGCCGCAGGCGGTGGGTCCGGTCAGGAAGATGGCCTTGGGGAGGGACATGCAGGACTCCAGCGGCAAATGGCAAGGAAAAAATAAAGAAGCGGAGGGTAACAGAGCCGGGCGGCGGGTCAAAATCACCTTCTAGCTGATGGGCATAATGGTATGATCGGTTGCCATTCCTTTAGAATGAACCGGTGGCTTTGGGGCGCGTTCATGCAATTGAAGGCAAGGGTTTTCCTGTACGGAAAACGGGTTTTGACCAGCCTCGACATTTTATGTCTTCTGACATGACAAACCAGCAATATTCAGCATTGTTTCACGACCCCAAGTGGGTGAATGAGGCTTTGCGCGCCGGCAATACCGGGTTGTGGAAAATCACCCTGCATCCGGAACAGGACCGCTATGAAATGGTCGGCAATGAAACCATGCTGGAGCTGCTGGGGCTGAACGCACATCCCGATCCTGCCGTGTGCTACCGGCACTGGCACGAGCGCATTTCGTCCGCTTACGAAAGCCAGGTAGTGGAATGTGTCGAACGCATCGTTTCCAATCACTATGCCGAGGTTGAGTATCCGTGGGAGCACCCTGTGCTCGGCCGCATCCATATCCGTTGCGGTGGCCGTCTGGTCGGCAATCACGGCAGCTGGTTCGAGATCATGGGCTATCACCAGGACATCAGCGAAATCCAGACCATGCGCGAGCAGCTGGCACAGAGCCTGTCGCAACTGGATCAGGCCAACCACGACGCGCTGACCGGCCTGATGACCCGCCGTATTTTCTTCAAACAGCTAGGCGAGTGGCTGACGATGAACCTGGCCCGGCGTGGCGCGTACATCCTGATGGCCGACATTGACCACTTCAAGGCCATCAACGATACCCACGGCCATATTGCCGGTGATGCCGTCATCCGCACTGTGGCCGACTGCCTGCGGGCCGAGCTGCGGGCCGACGATCTGAGCTGCCGTTTCGGCGGCGAGGAATTCTGCGTACTGATCCCGACCGGCCAGACTGCCAACGCCGTGGCCATGGCCGAGCGCGTCCGCCGGCGTTGTGAAAACACCCCGGCCGTCTTTCGCGACCGTGTCATTCCTTTCCGGATCAGCATCGGGCTGGCACCGGTGCCGGTGGAAGGTCTCCAGGGCATCCGGCCGGACGAAAAACAGGTGGAACACCTGCTGGAAGCTGCCGACCAGGCCTTGTACGAGGCCAAGCGCACCGGGCGCAACCGTACCTGCATGTTGCTGCCCGGCGCCGATGGCGTCAGGCGCATGACCTGCGTGCTGCCCTGATCCGTCGTTACGCCGTGCGGTGTGCTTGCACCATGGGCTGAAGTTTCCGGTTTGCATGGCATCGCGTGCAGCAGTCCTCATGCCAGTGCATGCATCATGCCGGGCATCGTCATTGATACGGAAACCTGGATACCGGACCCTGTTCCGGTCCCGCTCGGGTGAGGGCTGTTCCGCAAGGGCATGCAAGCCAGCCTGGTCCGGCAGTTTCGCCGGCAGCCTGTCGGGTGCAAAGGCCGGACAATGTCTGTCATTGAAGCCCGGTTGCATACGGAATACTGTGGGCCTGATTGAATGCAGACTGTCATGCTTGATTGCCGGTTTTTTCCGGGTATCAGCTGCTGGCCAGCCGATGCTGGATACCCGTTCCAGGCCTGCCGGCACTGCCCCGTTCCTGCATGTCAAAAAAGCCGGTCCGGTTTTGCCTGGCTCTTGCCTCCAGCAGGTTTGGCCGTCGTTCCGCATGGTGGTCTGAAACGTGCAGTGCTCTCTGCACGGGCAACCCGGGCCGCCGGTGCTTTGCTGTCCGTGCCGGCATGTAGCGCGGTTACGGCCGGGCCAGTTGCTGTCCGGCCAGTTCGCCCAGCCGTGCCAGCCGCCGGGCCTGGTCGGCATCCCACGGCGCCGTACAGGACAGGCGCAGGGCATGGCGGTAGCCGCTCCGGGCCGAAAACAGCGGGCCGGGCGCCATGCCGATGCCTTCCTTCCGGGCTGCATGGAACAGCTTCACGCTGTCGAATGCCGGATCGGGCAATTCCAGCCAGAGCGCAAAGCCGCCCCGGGGGTGGGAAAAGCGCGTGCCGGGCGGAAAAAAACGTTCGACCGCATCGGCAACCAGCTCGACCTGTTCGCGGGTGCGGCGACGGAACTGGCGCAAGTGGCGCTGGTAGCCGCCGTCCTCCATGAAGCGGGCCAGCACCAGCTGGTTGAGCGAGGGGGTGGAGTGGGTGGTGATGTATTTCTGGATCAGCACCCGGTCGCGGTAGCGGCCGGGTTCGATCCAGCCGATGCGCAGCCCCGGCGCTACGGCCTTGGTCAGCGAGGCGCAGTAGAGCACGTGTCCGGTACGGTCAAACGCCTTGATGGGACGGGGGCGCGGGCCGCTGAAATGCAGCTCGCCATACACATCGTCTTCGATCAGCGGAATGTCGCGCTCGCTCATCAGCTCGGCCACCCGGGCCTTGGCGTGTTCCGGCATCAGCGCCCCGGTCGGGTTGGAAAAATTCGGTACCAGCACCACGGCCTGCACGGCATGGTCCCGTGTGGCCAGTTCCAGCGCTTCCACCGAAATGCCGGTGGCCGGATCGGTGGGGATTTCCACCACCCGCAGGCCAAGGGATTCCAGGCACTGGAGCAGGGAAAAATAGGTGGGGGATTCTACCGCCACCACGTCACCGGGCCGGGTCAGGGCACGCAGGGCCAGATTGAGTGCCTCGATCGTGCCGAGGGTGACAATCAGGTTGTCCGGTGAAAACTGGCTGCCCCAGGCCAGCGCGTGGCGGGCGATCTGACGGCGCAGCTCCGGAATGCCGTTGGGTGAGCCGTAGTCGGCCAGCAGGTCAGGGCGCCGGCGCGCGCAATCCACCAGCAGGCGTTGCAGCTGGGTGACCGGCAGCAGCCCGGCTGGCGGGATGACGCTGCGGAATCCGCACAGCCGCCCTTCGTGCTGCAACCGGATGTCCTGCACATAGTTCCACAGCAGGGGATCGACCGTAATCGTGGTCGGCTGCATGGGCGGTGGCGGTGCATCATGGGGCTGGCGGCGCACGAAAAAGCCGGACTGGGGGCGCGCATCCACCAGTCCCCGGTCTTCCAGCAGGCGGAATGCTTCCTGCACCGTATTCAGGCTCAGCCCGGTACGCTCGCGCATGTCCCGCAGCGAGGGCAGGCGTTCGCCGGCGTGCAGGATGCCTTGATGGATCTGGCCGGCAATGTCGTCGGCCAGCTGGCGGTACAGGGCTGGAGTCGGTGCGTTCATGCAAAAATCATAAACGATGTGGCGGTGCAGCACAGTGACAGATTGGACCTGCTGCGAGGGTGACAGTTGCCGTCAGGGGCCAACTGTACTGCTGCAACTTGTGCCCGGGTGTGGCTGTCGGGACAGGCGCCGTGCCCCGTAATCTGGTGCCATCAACCGGGGAGGAACATGGCATGGACAAGCTGCTGCTGACTGAATGGAAATTGCGGGCGCTGGAGGGCAACGTATCGCGCCGGTTTTACTGTGAACACGGCGTGGTATGGATCACGGCCGGTCCGCGCGACATTACCCTGCGGGCCGGAGAAAGCTGGACCCAGCCGGTGACGGCTGGCTGGCTGCAAGGTGCTGGTGCAGTCGATGGTGGCCGAGTCGGTGTGCTGGGTGCGGGAAGAGGTGGCGCCAGCCCGATTTTACGGATTGCAGCGCTGGCTGGCCGCCTTGCCCGGCAGTGCCGGATAAGCGGGAAGCGGGCGGCATGGCCGCCCGCTGTTTGTTTCAGCCAGGCCGGCGGCAGGCCATCAGGTAGTTGACGCTGGTATCGGTCGGGTCGAGTACGTAATCGCGCGGCAGCGGGCGGTAACGCATGCCGGACACATCGACCACTTCCAGCCCGGCCTGGCGCGTCATGCGTGCCATTTCCGACGGGCGGATGAAGCGGGCGTAGTCATGCGTGCCGCGTGGCAGCCAGTTCAGCACATACTCTGCGCCCACCACGGCCATCAGGTAGCTCTTGAGGTTGCGGTTGAGGGTGGAGAGGAATACGTAGCCGCCCGGTCTGACCAGGGTGGCACAGGCGCTGATGATGCTCTGCGGATCCGGCACGTGCTCGAGGAGTTCCATGCAGATCACGCTGTCAAAGCTGGCCGGCACTTCGGCGGCCAGGGCTTCGACGGCAATGCAGCGGTAATCGATGGAGAGCCCCTGGTCGAGTGCGTGCAGCTGTGCCACTTTCAGCGATTTTTTCGCAAGATCGATGCCGGTGACGCTGGCTCCGGCCCGGGCCAGTGCTTCGGACAGGATGCCGCCACCGCAGCCCACGTCGATGACGCGGGTGCCGGCCAGCGGAGCGTGGTGGTCGATATACCCCGTGCGCAGCGGATTGATCTGGTGCAAGGGCTTGAACTCGCCGTCCAGATCCCACCATTTGTGGGCCATCTGGCTGAACTTGTCGATTTCAACGTGGTCGACGTTTTCCTGCATGGTGCAACATCCTGCAAAAAGCGGGTGCGTGGACCCGCAGTCATCAATTGCGGGCGGCAATGCGCTCGCGCCATTCGGCCGCGGTGGCCTTGAGGACCGGCAGGTCCAGCGTGGTCAGCCGGCCGGCCTGCA
>JAGPIM010000173.1 GCA_018055005.1 Laribacter sp. | reverse complement strand
CTGATCCGCCATACGCCGCCGGCGGTGGTGTTCCACCGGGTGTCGGCCACCGCCAAACGCGACGTGCTGCTGGCACCGGACTGGTGTGCCGACCGCTGGCCTTCGATCCAGGCCATCACCGGACAACTGGCATGCTCCGGCCCCCAGGGCAGTGCACTGGGCCAGCCGTGGCAGCCGCCTCAGGCTGGTGACACGGCAGCCCGGATGCCTTCGGGCACGGGCACGGTCGTCCCGCTGGCGTAATCCACCCAGACCAGCACCACTTCGCCCACGGCGTAGACCGTGTCCGGGTCGCCTTCGCGGTAAAAGTGGTGCCGCAGGGTCAGGCTTTTTTCGCCCAGCCGCACCAGCTCCAGGGTAATCCCGATCCGGGCCGGATAGGTGAATTCGCGCCGGAAACTGCACCGGGTGTCAGCCAGCACCGGCCCGATGCCGTCCGGATTGATCGACAGACCAAGGCTGTCGAGCCACTCGACCCGCACCTGTTCGAGATAGCGGAAATAATTGACGTTGTTGAGGTGGCCGAGCGCATCCATGTCGCTCCAGCGCATGTCGATGCAATAACGGGCAAACGGGGTCACGGCAGCGGTAGTCATGGTGGTATCCGGTAGCTCAGGCGGGTTTGCGGCCAGCGGCGGGCTGGCACCAGTTGTTGCCGGGATTCAGGCCGCCGTCGGGTGACTGGTAGCCGATGCAGCCCAGCACACTGTCAAACAGTTCTTCGTGCCGGCCCACTGCACCGCTGGCAGCCCGGGCCCGCAGCGCTTCCAGTGCCTGCCGGCCGCCGGACGTGGCCACCAGCCGGTCCGACATCCACACCAGCATTGGCACCCGGCGCTGTTCGGGCGGGGCGATCTGCCGTGGCGTGGCATGAAAATGCACGCCGTCGTCGATCGACTCGCCGTGGTCCGAAGTGTAAAACACGATGGCCTTGCGTCCGCGCACCTGGTCGATGACCTGCTTGAGCACGGCATCGGTATACAGGATGCTGTTGTCGAACGAATTGACCAGTTGCTCCTTGCTGCACGCAGCATCAATGCTGAAGCACTCGGGCGTGAAGCGGGCGAACTCACGCGGATGACGCTGCGAATACAGGTAATGCGATCCTTTGGTGTGCAGGATCACCAGATGCCGGCCGCGCGGGTGCTCCTTCAGCGACTGTGCCAGCTGCGGCACCAGCAGCATGTCGTCGACCGGCTTGCCGGCATTGCCTTCGTCAGCGGCAATCATCTCGCGGAACAGGTAGTCGTCGGCGTCCACGCTGTCGTAAAACCACAGCTCGCTCTGCATGGCAAAGAGCTCGGAGCTGAACCCCAGTGCCTTGAGCGTGGCAAAGACGTTCTGTTCTTTCAGTGTGCGGGCAGCATCATCGCCCGCCCCGCCTTCGCGCACGAACATGCAGCGCAACGACAGCTTGGTGGCGGTGTCGCACGACCAGCCCGGCATGGCGACGAGATTAGGTTCCTGTGCCAGCAACGGCGTCGTATTGCGCGCATAGCCGAGCAGGCCCATGTGGTCGGCGCGGGCGGTTTCGCCGATGACGAACACCACCGTCACGTCCTCGCGCTCCGGATCGGACTGGTAGGCAAAGCGCCCGGCCGGCGCCAGCAGCTCGCCCTGCCGGTACTCGTTGATCTGCTGATACGCCACCATGCCCAGACCGGCCACCCAGTTGGACGGCAGATAGCTGTGCGCCAGCACTCCGGCTGAATCCGGACTGCCCTGGCCGTCACTGCGCACCTCAGCAGCCTTCAGCCATTCCAGCGGGGCCAGCAGCATCACCAGCGCCAGCGCCATCGGCGTCAGCGGGCGCCAGAAGGTACGGCGCGACCACAGGCTGCCGTGCAGGCAGTCACGCAGGCGGGTACGCCAAATCAGTACGACCGGTAACCCGGCGGTCGGCACCAGCCACAGCAGAAACTGCCAGCCGACCGATTCGCGTGACAGGTCAATGTCAGTGGTCAGTACCGACACCATCACCCCGTAGCCGATCACCACGTCGAAAAAGGTCATGTAGTACGATGCTGCCGCCGAGAACAGCACCAGCAGGCTCGCCAGCACGCGATAGGCGCGCCGCCCGGCAAACGATGACAGTGCCAGCAGCAGGTAGGTCAGCGCCATGACGCAGCAGGCAGCCAGCAGGACACCCGGCAGCTGCGGCCACGCAAGGTCACCGGCCGGCGTGAGGAGCCGGCGCAACCAGACATCGAGATTGAGCAGCCCGCCCACGTAGACAGCCAGCCAGGCCGAGAGGGCGGACTGGCTCAGGGACGGGGTCAGCCATGACAGCAGTCGGTTCACGCGCGTGTTCCTCTATAACAACCTGGTTCGGGGCCGGTGAACGGCCATGCCGTTCCCGAGTCGCGCGATCATAATGGCGAGGCCAGCTTCCGACAAACCGCTTGCCGGATTTGCAGCGTGACCGCCGGACAGGTCATCCCTGCCTTTCGGGCTTTTGACGCACGGAAACACCTGTACGGGTGATTAAAGTGCGGAGATTCACTCTATCAAACCGCGAGATGTCAAACACCTATTCGTTTTTGCATGACGTTGCGACCCAGACTCCGGCGATCCATTCGCTGCACGATCTGGCGGTCTATCACCATCAGCTGTGGGAAATCATCCTCATCGGTTTCTTCACCCTGCTGGCCACACTGGCGTGGTATGTCTTCGTCAAGCGCAGCGCCAACAAGGAACTGGGGCGGCGTGGCGCGCTCTGGCGGGCGTTCTGGCAGGCGTCATCCCCGGCCATCATCACCATCATCGGCATCATCAGCGCCTCGCTGTTGCTGCGCGTGATTGCCCGCGACTGGATTCCCGAACTGCTGGACTGGATTGCCCCGCTGCGGCTGATTGCCATCTCGCTGGTGATCGTGATGGGCATGTTCCGCTACATCAATGCATCCGAGCGCATCCATGTCGACAACGGCAGCGACAGCACTACCGCCAGCGCCCTCTCCAAGGTGGCCAAGGCCAGCGTGCTGACACTGGCCTTTCTGGCCGTCGGGCAGAATTTCGGCCTGAGCCTGTCGGGACTGCTGGCGTTCGGTGGTGCGGGCGGCCTGATCATCGGTCTGGCCGGCAAGGACATCCTGGCCAACTTTTTTGGCGGGTTGATGATTTTTGTCGACCGGCCGTTCCAGGTCGGTGACTGGATCAGCTCGCCCGACCGCAACATCGAAGGTACGGTGGAAAAGGTGGGCTGGCGGCTGACGCGCATTTTCACCTTCGACAACCGGCCGATGTACGTGCCGAACTCGGCGTTTTCCACCATCAGCGTGGTCAATCCGCAGCGCATGACCAACCGCCGCATCAACACCACCATCGGCCTGCGCTACCAGGATCTTGGCTGCATGCAGGCCGTGGTGGAAAACGTGCGCGCCATGCTGCATGCGCATCCGGACATCGACCAGGAACAGGTAATCTTGGTGTATTTCAATGCGTTTGGCGATTCGTCGGTCAATTTCATGGTGTACTGCTTCACCCGCACCACCAGGTGGGCCGAATGGCTGGCCGTGCAGCAGGACGTGTTCCTGAAGATTGTCGGCATCGTGCAGGCCCAGGGAGCCGACTTTGCCTTCCCCAGCCGTACGCTGTACTTCGACCCGGCCAGCCTGCCCAAAGCCGGTGGCGACTGATGCAGCAAACCCGCAGCCCAGGCCGAGTCGCCAGTCCGCCAATGCCTTGCTTGCCGGCACCCGCTCCGAGGTCCAGCGTTCAGGCAGGAGCGAACGCCACGAGTCCACTCCGTCCGGAAAGCATTGGAAGGCACATCATTTGCCGGACGGGACGATCACCCGCACGAAGAGCCTTGGCCTGCTGAATGGTGTGACGTATCGCTGTGGATACGTTCAGCAAAACTTCGCGGTAAGCGGGAGTCTCCCTGTCGGTCCGGGTGACATGAAGCAAGCCAGACCACGCCTCAAGCACCACGGCACGCTCACGCGCCAATCGTTCAGCTTCTTTGGGGGTCTTTTGTTCCGGGCGAAAAACAAACTTCCTTGCGCCCAAGGATGGGCTGGAGCGCGAGCGGAATCTTTCTGCGAAGTCGTAAACGCCGGAACGGCGAGTGAGACAGTTGGTTTTCGGCACTGCGTTCATCCCGCAAGTGTCACACCCACGTGTAACAGCAGCGAGTTTCAAGTCCTTGATTCACAATAAAAACAAAATGAATCAGGCACTTGGAGAAGCAGTGGCGCCCCCGGCGGGAATCGAACCCACATTTGCCGCTTAGGAGGCGGCCGTTCTATCCATTGAACTACGGGGACGGAGTCATGATGACCCGGATGACTCAGGCGTCGCGCTCGACCGACAGCAGGGCCAGTTCGGTCAGCGCCTGCCGGGCTTCGGAGTCCGGCAGGCCAGTCAGTGCAGCGACTGCCCGCTGGGCAGCAGCGACGGCCTGACCATGGGCGTAATCAAGCGCAGAGGTGGATTGTACCGCAGACAGCACGGCATCGAAACGCTCGCGGTCAGCGGCCTGCAAGGCGCCCCGCACCACGGCGGCCTGGTCGGACGTGCCATGCTGCATGACGTAGATCAGCGGCAGGGTAGTCTTGCCTTCGGCCAGATCGTCACCAAGGCTCTTGCCGATGGTCACGGCATCTCCGGAGTAATCCAGTACGTCGTCGATGATCTGGAAGGCCGTACCCAGATGCATGCCATAACCGGCCAGCGCGGCCTCTTGCTCCGGCGTGGCGCCGGCCAGCAGGGCACCGACCCGGCCGGCCGCCTCGAACAGCTTGGCGGTCTTGTACTGGATGACTTGCAGGTATTCGGTCTCGGTCAGGTCGGTATTGCCGATGTTGAGCAGCTGCATCACCTCGCCTTCGGCGATGATGTTGGTCGCTTCGGCCATGACTTCCAGCACGCGCAGGCTGTGGGTGTGCACCATCATCTGGAAGGCACGGGTATAGAGAAAGTCGCCCACCAGCACGCTGGCCGCGTTGCCGAACATGGCATTGGCCGTATCGCGGCCACGACGCTTGTCCGATTCATCCACTACATCGTCGTGCAGCAGCGTGGCCGTATGGATGCATTCGATCATTGCAGCCTGCTCGTGCACTGCGGCCCCCTGGCAACCCAGCGTGCGGGCAGCCAGGATCAGCAGGGCCGGACGCAGGCGCTTGCCCCCCGCACCAATGATGTACTCGGCCACCTGACGGATCAGCACGACATCGGAATGAAGCGAACGGCGAATGACCTGATCGACAGCAAGCATGTCGTCAGTGATCAACTGGCGGAACAACGGGACAGTCACGGCGGGCTCGGCGAAGGTGGACGGGCAGAAACGGCCGGATTGTACCGCATAAAGCCATGACGTAAGCCTGACGCAAGCCGCACACCAGGCAGCCGCCCCCGCTACGCGGGGAAAAGTTGACGCCAATCAGCCACTTGCGTATAGTCCGCGCTCTTCCGTGAATGGTCACGGAATGATTCAGGAGTAAAGTCCATGTATGCGGTCGTAAAAACCGGGGGCAAGCAGTATCGCGTTGCCGTCGGCGAAAAACTCAAAGTAGAACAGATACCTGCAGACATCGACAGCCAAATCGTACTCGAAGAAGTGCTGATGGTTGCTGGCGGTGACGAGGTCAAGGTTGGCA
>JAGPIM010000033.1 GCA_018055005.1 Laribacter sp. | reverse complement strand
TACATGGCAAAAGAAACAGCCACGGAGTGCCGTGGCTGTCGAAAAATCAACCGCTTGGATTATACGCTTGCGAGCCGGCTCATGACCAATCGCCGCGAGCCATGGCCTCCAGGCGGTTGATGCGTTCCTCGGTGCGCGGGTGGGTGCGGAAGAGGTCGCTCATGCTGCGCTGGCCCGACAGCGGATTGATGATCATCATCTGTGCGGTTTCCGGATGGGCTTCGGCCGCGGGCAGGTAGCGTCCCTGGGCGTAGTACTCGATCTTGCGCAGGGCGGCAGCCAGTGCCAGCGGATCGCCGGAGATTTCCGAGCCGATGCGGTCGGCCCCGAATTCGCGGGTGCGCGAAATGGCCATCTGGATCAGTGACGCCGCGATCGGGGCGAGGATCGATACCAGCAGCATGACAATCGGGTTGGTGCCGCCTTCTTCATCGCGGTTGCTGCTGAAAATCGATGCGAACATGGCCATGTTCGCCAGCGCGGAAATGGCACCGGCCACCGTGGCCGAAATGGTGGAGATCAGCGTGTCACGGTTGCGTACGTGTGCCAGTTCGTGTGCCATGACGCCGCGCAGCTCGCGGTAGTCCAGCAGGCGCAGGATGCCGGTGGTGGCCGCCACGGCAGCGTGCTGCGGATCGCGGCCGGTGGCGAAGGCGTTGGGTTGTTCTTCGTCGATGATGTAGACGCGCGGCATGGGCATGCCGGCCCGCTGTGCCAGCTCGGCCACCATGCCGTAAAACTCGGGCGCGATGCTGGCATCGACTTCGTGCGCGTTGTACATGCGCAGCATCATCTTGTCGGAGTTCCAGTAGGCCCACAGGTTAAGCCCGCCGCCCAGCAGAAGGGCGATCAGCATGCCGCCCTTGCCGCCGATGGCTCCACCGACGATGCCGAACAGCGCCAGGATGCCGGCCATCAGGATGGTGGTCTTGATCCAGTTGTTGGTCATGGTGAGCCTTTCGTCAGTCGTCACAAAACGTTTGCATGACAGGTGTGCCGTGCAAAATATTTCATCATTTCAACGACTGGCGCTTAAGTCGGGCTTAGAGCCCGGCCGGCACGGGCCAATTAGCGGAAATCCTTGACGACATGCTGCTGGCGCCGGCTGACCGCCACCCGTTCGGGTGAGCCGTTGAGCATGACATGCCAGACTCCTTCGGTATTGCGCTCAAAGCCGGCAATGGCATGGCGCATGACGAGACAGTTGCGGTGTACGCGTACGACCAGCGGGCCGTATTCGTGCTCCAGCTGGGTCAGCGGCACGTCGAGCAGGTGCTCGCCGTCTTGCGTACGCAGGGTGACGTACTTGAGTTCGGCCTTGAGGAACAGGGCGGATTCAACCGGAATCAGCTTGACCCGGCCGCGCTCGGTGACCGTGAAATGCGCCGGTGGATTGGGATTTGCCGGCCCGGCAACCGGGGCGATGCGTCCCAGTGCGTCGGCCAGCCTTTCGGGGCGGACCGGCTTGAGCAGGAAGTCGGTGGCATGCACGTCAAAGGCGCGGACGGCATGCTGTTCGTCGGTGGTGCAGAACACGATGGCCGGTGGATGGGGCAGGCCGGCCAGCGATTGCGCCAGGGTCAGCCCGTCCATCTGCGGCATCTGGATGTCCACAAAGGCGGCATCCGCCTCGTGGCCGGGGGTGCGGAACCAGGCCAGGGCGGCCAGTCCGTCGGGCAGGCTGGCCAGGACCCTGACCCCTGCATCGTTAAGTAGCTGGCCCAGGCGGTCGCGGGCCAGAGTGTCGTCGTCGACAATAACTGCGGTTAGAGCATCCATTGCGTTTTGCCGTGCTTTTCGATCAGTGTTCGATAGGCAACAAGCAGACGTTGGAACTTGACGTTGGCCGGGTCGGTATGCCGGACGTGCTCGAGGTAGTCGTGAGCCAGCGAAACATGGCTTTCATGCCATCCCTTGCGGTGGACGAACGCCAGGATGGCGTTGACTGCGTTGAGCATGATCTGCATGTTCGACGGCAGTTCTGCCACGGCCTTGTTGAACAGGGCCACGGCTTCATCCAGCTGGCCTGCCTGCGCCAGCCGCACGGCTTCGTTGTTCAGATCGACTACCGACTGGACGTTTTCGGCAATGATGCGTTTTCCGTCCTCGGCACGCCCTACATCCCGGAACACCTGCTCGATGGTCTCGAGCATCAGCTCATCGTCGTGGTTGTTCTTCACGATCTGCTGTACCAGGGACACCGCTACGTCTTCGCGGCCCGAGTGGTAACAGGCACGGACGAATTCGAGTTCGGTGGTTTCGTTCAGCATAGGCGATAGATCGCGATATTTTTCGATCGCGTTGTCGATCAGCTCGCGACCGCGGTGCGGCTGCCCGGACTGGGTGGCAATCTGGCTGTCGATGACCGTACCGACCCAGCCCGCCACCTGGTCGTGACGGAACTCGCGCCGCAGGGTGTCGCTGGTCTGCTGGGCGGCCTTGGTTTCGCCGGCTGCCAGCTGGGCCCGGGCCAGTGCCGCGTAGTCATTGACGCTGCGGTAGGTCGAATACTTGGCCAGATCGATGGTGCGCGACAGTGCCGACTGCGCGGCGGCAAAATCCCCGGCCTTCATCGACACTTCGGCCAGCTTGCGCTGGCGGCGGACCACCACCGACGACAGCTGGGTGGCCTGCTGCAACACCTGCTTGGCGTTGACCGGATCCTGCTGGGATTCATAGATGCGGGCAAGCCAGTCGTAGCATTCCATCACGCGCGGATTGTCCTCGAGCACCTCCTCGAAAAGCTGTCTGGCGCGCGGATAATCCTTTTCGCTGGTCAGCGACTTGGCCAGCCCCAGCTGGGCCCACGGCAGCGCCTTGATCGCCAGCACCTGCTCGTAGACCGACTTGCCGGTCAGGTGGTCACCGATCTTGAGGGCCAGCGAGCCCTTGAGCTTGAGGAAATCCATCATGAACTCGTCGCGCGCACCGATGCGGCGGTCGCACTCGGCCATGGCCGTCAGGTATTCCTCTTTCATCAGCGCCTGGTCGACCGTCTTGAAGGCATCGCGCTTGCGCATGGCCTTGTCGAGCCGCTGGCGCAGCTTTTCGCCGGTGAACGGCTTGAGGAGATAACCGTCCGGAGCCAGTTCCGCCGCACTGATCACCCGCTCCACCCGTGCCTCGGCCGTGATGATCATGAACACGCTCGACGGCTTGAGCAGGTTGCGTTCCTTGGCTTCCTGAAAGAGGTACAGACCGTCGTAATCGTTGCCCAGGTCGTAGTCGCACAGCACCACGTCAAAGTCGAAACGGGCCAGCTTGGCCAGCGCATCCGACGCCCGGTTGGCGTACTCGACCTTGTTGGCGCCGAACGTGGCCAGCGTCATGGAAATGGCGCGCTGCATGTCCGGCACGTTGTCGATGATCAGGAACAGTTTCCTGGCGTACGGGTTGTCGTCGCGTATCTGCAGCCGGGCCGGACGCAGGGACAGCTGGTTGTGGGGAGCGGTCGGTTGGGACATAAATAACCTCAGAGGGGCGTCAGGCGGGCATAGCGCAGGTCCAGCCATTTGCTGCCGTGGTCGGTGAAGTTCACCTCGACCCGGGCTTCGTCTGGCTGGCCTTCGGCGCGTACGATGACGCCGGTACCAAATTTGGGATGGGCAACAGTCTGGCCGATTCGCAGGCCGCCGGCCAGCATGACATTTGTCTTGACCGGCCGGGACGGCGCCGGGGCGGCCATGGTCGCGGCTGCCTGCGGCGTGGCCGGGACGCCGTTGACGGGCGCCAGCAGCGGCAGCGGAATCTCGTCCAGGAAGCGCGACGGCAGCGGATAGCGTGACTGGCCGTGCAGCATGCGCGACTGGGCGCACGACAGCGTCAGCCGGCGGCGGGCGCGGGTGATGGCGACGTACATCAGCCGGCGTTCTTCCTCCAGCCCGTCCGGGTCGGAAAAACTCTGTTCGTGCGGAAACAGGCCTTCCTCCAGCCCGGTGACGAACACGCTGTCGAATTCCAGTCCCTTGGCGGCGTGTACGGTCATCAGGGTCAGTGCCGTTTCGCCGGGCGTGGCCTCGTGGTCGCCGGCCTCCAGCGCCGCGTGGGTCAGGAATTCCGTGACGGTCTGCGCCGGATCGTCAGGCTGGAAACCGACGGCGGCGTTGACGAGTTCATCGAGGTTTTCCAGCCGGTCGGCGCCGTCCTTTTCGGACTGGTACAGGGCGCGCAATCCGCTGGCGTCGATGATGTGGCTGACCAGCCCGGCAAAATCCAGCCGGGCGGCATCGCTTTGCAGCGCTTCGACCAGCTGCACGAAGCGGCCGACGCTGGCGGCGGCGCGGCCGCTGGTACGGCAGGCGGCCTGCCACAGGCTGGTGCCGGCTTCGCGGGCGTGGGCCTGGATCGATTCGACGGTACGGGCACCGATGCCGCGCGCCGGCACGTTGATGACGCGCAGCAGCGCGTTGTCGTCGTCCGGGCTGGCTACCAGCCGCAGGTAGGCCAGGGCGTGCTTGATTTCCTGGCGCTCGAAAAAGCGCAGGCCGCCGACCACCCGGTAGGCGATGCCGGCCTGAAACAGGGCGTGTTCGAGTGCCCGGCTCTGGGCGTTGCTGCGGTAGAGCACGGCCATGTCCGACAGCTCGACGCCTTCGCGCCGGCGCAGGCGTACTTCTTCGGCGACGAATTCCGCTTCGTCGGCGTCGTTCCAGCCGCGGTAGACGCGGATGGCTTCGCCGGCAGCGTCATCGGTCCACAGCGATTTGCCCAGCCGGCCGTGGTTGTGGGCAATCACGGCGTTGGCGGCATCGAGGATGGTGCCGGTGGAGCGGTAGTTCTGCTCCAGCCGGACCGGTTCGGCGATGTGGTAGTCGCGCAGGAAGTCGTGCATGTTGCCGATTTCCGCACCGCGGAAAGCGTAGATCGACTGGTCGTCGTCACCCACGGCAAACACGGTGGCCGCGGAGCCGGCGAGGCAGCGCAGCCACTGGTACTGCAAGCGGTTGGTGTCCTGGAATTCGTCGACCAGGATCTGGTTGAAGCGCGACTGGTAGTGGGTGCGCAGGGCTTCGTTGCCGGTCAGCAGCTCGAAGCTCGCCAGCAGCAGCTCGGCAAAATCCACCACGCCTTCGCGGCGGCACTGGCGCTCGTATTCGCGCCAGATGTCGATCAGCCGGCCGTCAAAGGCGCTGGCGGCCTGCACGCGGTCCGGGCGCAGGCCCTGTTCCTTGTGGCGGTTGATGAACTGCATCAGCTGGCGCGGCGGGTAGGTATCGTCGGACAGGTTGAGCGCCTTCAGGAGCCGCTTGATAGCGGCCAGCTGGTCCTGGCTGTCGAGGATGGTGAAGGTGGCCGGCAGGCCGGCGTCGCGGTGGTGCAGGCGCAGAAGGCGGTGCGCCAGCCCGTGGAAGGTGCCGATCCACATCATGCGCGGATTGACCGGCAGCATGGCGCCGACGCGGGTCTGCATCTCGCGGGCGGCCTTGTTGGTGAAGGTGACGGCCAGCACGCTGGCCGGCGAGGCCAGGCCTTCGCGCAGCAGCCAGGCGATGCGGCTGGTCAGCACCCGGGTCTTGCCGCTGCCGGCTCCGGCGAGCACCAGCGCGTGGCTGCGGGTCGTAACGGCGGCGAGCTGCGCCGGATTGAGGCCGGCGAGGAAATCGGAATTCATGGCGGGTTCACGGCAAGACAATCGGCTGATTCTACCAATTTCTGCCAGACGGCCGGCGAAGGCGGGCGGCTTGAATTCAAACATTCGTTTGATGCATGATGAAGGAATGTGCCCGGGCGGGCTTTACGATAAAGGGAATTCCATGCCGCAACTTCGCTGCGAGCGTACTGGTGACGTGTTCGTGATCACCTTCGACAATCCGGCGGCTGCCAACGCGCTGGACGACACCACGCTGGACGAGTTCAATGCCCATCTGGACGCCATCGAGGCCACCGAAGGCAACGTGGCGCTGGTCATCACCGCCGAAGACGACAAGTTCTTCAGCAACGGCATCAACCTGGCCGCGATGCAGGACAAGGGCGGCATCACCTATCTGGTCAGCGAGTTCGTGCCGCGGCTCGACCGCCTGCTGGTGCGGCTGGCGTGGTTCGGCTGCCCGACCGTCTGCGCCATCAACGGTCATGCCTTCGGCGGCGGCGCCCTGATCGCCTCGGTCTGCGATTTCCGCACCATGCGTGCCGACCGCGGCTTCTTCTGCTTCCCCGAGGTCGACATCAAGCTGCCGTTCACGCCGGTGATGACCGACTGCGTGAACAACCTGCCCAACGAGGCAGCCCGCCGCCGCATGGCGCTGACCGGCCAGCGGGTGGGCGGCGGCGACATGCTGGCCCTCGGCCTGGTCGAGGCGGCCTGCCCGGCAGACGGACTGGCAGCCGCCTCGCTGGCGCTGGCGGCCCAGCTGGCCCAGAAACACCGACCGACCTACACCGCCATCAAGCGCAGCCTGCTGGCGCCGCGCTGGCAGAAGTGGCTGGCCTGACCGGCTGACAGGGCTTGGTCTGCTGCGGGCGCGCGGGTATCCTCGCGCCCGTTTCCGTTTATTGCCGAAAGTCACGCCATGCAACTCGAACGCCTGCTGCACCGCGAAGGCTGGTCCTCGCGCAAGGGCTGCCGCATCCTGATCAACCAGGGGCGCGTGTGCGTGGCCGGCGAGGTGGCCGACGATCCGGGGATGGAGGTCGAGCCGGAAGGTCTGGCCTACTCGGTGGACGACGAAGCCGCCATTGCCCGCGAACACCTGTACCTGATCCTCAACAAGCCGCTGGACCTCGAGTGCTCGCGCAAGCCGACCGTGCGTACCGGCGTGCTGACCCTGTTTCCGCCGCGCTATTCCGAGCGCGGTGTACAGCCGGTGGGGCGGCTGGATGCCGACACGTCCGGACTGCTGCTGCTGTCGGACGACGGCCAGTTCATCCACCGCATCACCTCGCCCAAACACCTCGTTCCCAAGACCTACGTGGCCACCTGCGCCCGCCCGGTTGAACCGGAACACCTCCGGCAACTGCTGGCCGGCGTGGTGCTCAACGACGACCCCGCCCCGGTGGTCGCCCGCTCGGCCCGGACACTGGACGAACACACGCTGGAACTGGTGGTGACCGAGGGCCGCTACCACCAGGTGCGGCGCATGATCGCTGCCGTCGGCAACCATTGCGATGCCCTGCACCGCAGCCGTATCGGCGAACTGGTCCTCGACGGGCTGGCGCCGGGCCAGTGGCGCGAACTCACCGCCGCCGAACTGGCCCTGCTGGGCTGATCCGCTCCATGACCGGCTGGCGGAACCGGCTTTGCCGGCGCCTCCGGGGACTCCTAACGTAAAGCACCGGAACCCGGTGCAGGGCGGGACCGGTGCGTTCCGACTGCCTGCGACGGAGGGTTCCATGGCCTGTTGCTGTTCCGGAAAGCCGTGCGCCGCAGACGGCGCGCCTTCAGTTTCGCTGCCGCCACCGGTGGCCAGCCGCGGCAGTGCCGCCGTGGATGCCAGCGCCGGCAGCGCGCGTGGCCCGTCCCGCTTTGCCGTGGGCGAGCGCGTGCGCATTGCCACCCGCCAGCCCATCGGCCACTACCGCACGCCGGTCTACGTGCGCGGCCGGACCGGCGTGATCGAGCGGGTGCTGCCGTATTTCCTCAATCCCGAAGAAGAAGGCTACGGCAAGAATGCCGGTACCACGGTCCGGCTGTACCGCGTGCGGCTGCGCCAGAGCGAGCTGTGGCCGGATTACGCCGGCCAGCCGCAGGACGAACTGCAAATCGAAATCTACGAGCACTGGCTCGAAAAAGCCTGAGGAGAAGGCCATGCATGCACATGATGCGGCAGGGCCGGCCAGCGAACCGCTGCCGGGGTATTTCGAGGTGCTGGAAATCGCCGTCCGCGAGCTGCTGGTCGCCAAGGGCGTCATCACCGCCGACGAGCACCGGGCGCAGATCGAGGTGCTGGATTCACGCTCGCCAGCGCTGGGCGCCATGATCGTGGCGCACGCGTGGTGCGATCCCGGCTACAAGGCGCGCCTTCTGGCGGACGGCTCGGCCGCGGCCGAAGAGCTGGGCGTCACCATGTACGACGACACGCGGCTGATCGTGCTGGAAAACACCGATACGGTGCACAACTTCGTCGTCTGCACGCTGTGTTCCTGCTATCCGCGTCCGGTGCTCGGCCTGCCGCCCGACTGGTACAAAAGCCGGCAGTACCGCGCCCGCGCCGTGCAGGACCCGCGCGGCGTATTGCGCGAATTCGGTACCGATCTGCCCGACAGCATGGAAATCCGCGTGCACGACTCCACCGCCAACATGCGCTATCTGGTGCTGCCGCAGCGGCCGGCAGGCAGCGAGGGGCTCGGCGAGGCCGAACTGGCCCGTCTGGTCACGCGCGACGCCATGATCGGCGTCATCCGCCTGCCGCCCGTCACCGTCTGAATCCGTCCGGAGAATCCTCATGAATGCTGCCGAACACGCCACCACCCGCCTGCCCACCGACCTTGGCGGCCTGCCGGTGACCGAGGCGGTCGCCATCGTCGAACATCCGCTGCTGCCGTGGGAAAAGCGCTGTCATGCCCTGCTGGACCTGCTCGACTACCACAAGGTGGTCAACACCGAGGAAAAGCGTCGCGGCATCTCGGAAATGGGCGCCGACATGATCGGGTCGACGACCTACTACGAAAAATGGATCCTGTCGGCTGCCCGCATCCTGATGCAGAAGGGCATCCTCACGCCGCACGAAATCGGTGTCAAAACCGCCGAAGTCGCCGCCCGCTACCTGCACGGTGACTGATGCAGCAGGCAGCAAAAAGGGCGCCGGCGGCGCCCTTTTCCATGTGGCCGTACCGGCTCAGAACAGTCCCAGCCCCTTGGCCATCACGATGGCGATCAGCACCGGTGCCACCCAGCGCAGCAGGAAGCCGACCGCATTCACCACCCAGGTGTTGTCCAGCTGGCCGTTGTTGGACAGCTCGCGGGCCATCGGCGACTTGCCCCAGACCCAGCCGGCAAACAGCGCAATGAAAATGCCGGTGCCGGGCATCAGCACGTTCTGGCTCAGGTAGTCATAGAGGTCAAAGAAGTTCATGCCGAACGGCCTGACGCCGGCCAGCAGGCTTTGCGACAGCGCTGCCGTCGAGCCGATGGCCGCCAGCAGCAGCACGCACACGATCACCGCCAGCGGGCGCGACCAGCCAAAGCGCTCGGTCAGCACCGCAATCGGCACTTCCAGGATCGACAGCATGGCGCCGGTGGCGGCAATGGCGGTCAGGATGAAGAACAGCACCACGAACAGCGTGCCGCCGGGCATTTCGGCAAACACCGCCGGAATGGTGATGAACAGCAGCGACGGCCCGGCCAACGGGGTAAAGCCGAAAGCGAACACGGCCGGAAAGATGGCGATGCCGGCCAGCATCGACACGATCAGGTCAGCGATCATCACCCGTGTTGCGGTGGCCGGAATGTTCTGGTCGGCGCGGAAATAGCTGCCGTAGGTCACCATGGTGCCGATGCCGAGCGACAGCTTGAAAAACGCCAGCCCCAGCGCGGTCAGCACCACGCCGGCCGACAGCTTGGAAAAGTCCGGCCAGAACAGGAATTCCAGCCCGGCCGAGGCGCCCGGCAGCGTCAGGCTGCGTACGCAGATCACCAGCAGCAGGATGAACAGTACCGGCATCAGGCGCTTGGTGACGGCCTCGATGCCCTTGGAGACCCCCATCAGGATGATGGCACCGATGAAGGCCAGCACCGCCCACTGCCACAGCAGCGCCTGCCACGGGTCGGTGATCATCGATTCGAAGACCTGGCCGGCGACGTTCGGGTCGCTGGTCAGCACCTGGTTGGTCAGCGACTTGAACACGTAGGCAAACACCCAGCCGGCCACTTCGGAATAAAAGGCCAGCACCAGGAAAGCCGCCAGCGCACCGGCCAGACCGACCAGCCACCAGGGGCGGCGCTTGCCCGGGGCGAGTTTTTCAAACGTGCTGACGGCGTTGGCGCGTGCGGCACGCCCGAGCATGATTTCCGCCATCATGACCGGCAGGCCGACGATCAGCGTGGCCAGCAGGTACACCACCAGAAAGCTGGCGCCGCCGTTGGCACCGGTCAGATAGGGAAATTTCCAGATGTTGCCAAGACCGACGGCTGAACCGAGGGTGGCAGCCAGCACGCCGAAGGAGCTGGTGAAACCGTCGCGCCTGGAAGCGGGATGAGACATGGGAAAGAGTCACCGTAAAGGAAAGTCGCGGATTGTGAATTTCCGTTATGGGCGCGACAAGGGGGAGGGGCAAGAAAAATGCTGCCAGAATGGTCTGTTTCGTTGACTTTTCCGGATGGGTGGCCTTTTTTTGGCACAAATCCCTGGTTTGACGGTTTTTACGGCAAAAAAATGCCCGGCGCATGGCCGGGCCGTGGTCAACGGACAACAGTTCAGGTCGCGGCCGCCTGGGCCAGGGCCAGCTGCACGCAGGCGTCGGCATGCCGGCGGACATCGTCCGGACGGTCAAGCTGCTCGAACAGGCGGGTCAGCTCCACCTGTGCCGCCAGCGAGTTGTGCAGCGACACGCTGGCTTCCAGATAGCCCTGCGCCTTGCCCCACAGCTTCTGGGCCAGCGCCAGCCGCCCCAGCAGCAGCAGCAGGCCGGCATCGCGCGGTTCCTGCGTCAGCCAGACATCAGCCCGCCGCATCAGGTCCAGCCGGGCCTCGGCATCCAGTGCCGGCACCAGCGGCTGGAGCTCCTGCGCCAGTTCACCGGAATACTGGGCGTCCAGCCGGCGCACCAGCAGGTCAACGGCCTGGACCGTGTCGCCCAGCGAGTGCGCCTGCCGGGCCACCGTGGCGCGCAGGGTATCGTTTTCCCGCTCCTGCGACGGAATGCGGTTCCACCAGCGCTTGAGTTCGGCCGGGTCGATGAAGTGCCGCGCCTGTTCCTGCCACGCGGTCTGGCGATAGCGGCGGGCCTGTTCCGGTTGCAGGGCTTCGGCCTTGAGCAGTTTTTCGGTCAGCGTCAGCACCGCTTCCGGTGCATGCTGGGCCAGCCGCAGCCGCAGTTCCAGCCGCAGGGCGGCGGTCAGGTTGGGCGACAGGCGCCGGGCCTCGGCAATGGCGCGGTCGGCTGCGGCGAGGTCGCGCGCGTCCAGTGCCAGTTCGGCGTCGGTCATGTGGCGGGCCAGCTCGGCCGTGGCACCGAGGTCGGACAGCCGCGACAGGTAGGCATCGCGCTTTTCGGCATCCTTCATGGCGTGGCTGGCACGGGCGGCGATCAGCAGGGCCAGCGTGCGGTTGTCTTCCAGCGGCTCGTCGTCGAGTGACTTGACTGCTTCGCGCTCGGCTTTCTGGTAACGGCCCTCAAAAAAGGCCAGTGCCCCCTGGCGCAGGGCGGCGCGGGCTGCACCGAGCTTGCGCTCGCGCTGGTAATGGCGCACGCGGTCAGGCAGGGCCATCGCCACGCCAAAGACCCGCAGGATCAGGTAAAGCGCCAGCAGGGTGGCGATGGTCAGCACCACCATCAGGTTGAGCGACAGCTCCATCCGGTAGGGCGGGAACACCAGGATGGCGTAGCCCTGGCTGATGCCGGCAAACAGCGACACGCCGACCGCGACGGCAAACAGGGCGGTCAGCCACAGTACCAGCTTCATGACTGGCCTCCCGTGGCAGGCAACACCGGCGGAGCCTGGTTCAGGGCCTGGGCGGCCTTGAGGGTGGCGGTCAGTTCCGGTGGTTCCAGCGTCACCGGGCTGTTGGCGAGGTCTTCGACCTGCTTGAGCCAGGCGGCCGTGGCCGGGGTCTGGGTGTCAAAGTAGCGGCGGGCGTAATCGGCGGCGGCGGTCAGGTCGGCGTGATAGGTGCTGCCTTCGTTGGCCAGCAGCGCCAGCCGGGCGTCCAGCAGCCGCAGCTTGAGGTTTTCGCGCAGGAAGAAGCGCTGTTCCGGCGTCAGCAGCAGGGCATCGGGCTTGTCCATGCGCTGGATGCGGATCAGTGACGAGAAACCCTGCCACAGTTCGCGGCCGAACTGCTGCCATGGCGGCAGGGTTTCCAGCGCCGGTGCAGCGGCCGGGATGGCTGCGGGCTTGCCGCCCGCCACCGGACGGGTGGTTTCGATGCGGTGGGCGTCCACCATCAGCGGCAGGTGGTCGATGCCGGCCATCAACTGGTCCAGCCGGACGGCCAGGCCGACGCGGTCGATGTGCGGCAGGGCCTTGAGCTGGATCAGGTCAGCACTGATGGCCCGGCGCAGGGCGATGTACTGCGGCTTGTCGATGCTGGCCAGCCGGGCATCGATGGCTTCCAGCCCGGCAATGGCAGCCTTGACGTTGCCGGCCAGTGCCAGCTGCTGGCTGGCGATGGTGAGGGCATGCTCGACCTCGGCCTGCTGCCAGTCCTCGCGGTTGCGGGTCAGTTCCTGGTACATCGATTGCAGCGTGGCGTACTGGCCGGCCGATTCGTTGACCCGGGTTTCGGTCTGCGCCAGCCGGGCCGACAGCTGTTCCAGGGTCTGCCGGGTCTGGGCCTGGGCGGCCTTGGCCGACTGGCTCATGCCGTCAGCCGTGGCCACCTTGCGGGCCAGGTCCAGTTCGGCGGTATGCAGCAGCTGGCGGGTGTCGTACCACTGCCAGCCAGTGGCGGCGAGGGCGGTAAGCGCCACCAGCAACGCCAGATTCAGGCGGTGCGGGCGGGCCGGGGCGGAGGTAGGGGTATCAGTCATGCCTGAGAAACCAGTCGGTCAGCGCGTCGATAACGGCATCGTCACCGGCGCCGGTTGTCTTCACCCGCATGACGCCCAGCGCGGTCAGGCGTTCGGCAATCCGCGGGTGCGGTGCGATATGCATGATTGATTGTAACGACGGCCACAGGGCGTCGCCAGCCGCTTGCCGCCATGCTTCGGCAATTTCAGTGCTGGTGACCAGCACGGCGGCCTGCGGATGGGAGGCCAGTGCCGCCTGCAGGGCGGCCGGGTCCGGCGTCAGTTTCCGGCGGCGGTAGAGCGCCAGCGGTATCACCCGGGCGCCGCGCCGGGCAAGGTTTTCAGCCAGCCAGGGACGGCCGCCGTGGCCCTTGGCAATCACCACCGCGCGCCCGTCCAGTGGACCCCAGTCCGGCAGGGCCAGCAGGGCTTCGCTGTCGTTGCCGGTGGCCGGATACAGCACCGGCCGGCCGCTGGCCTGTTCCAGCACCTGCGCCGTGGCCCGTCCGACCGCTGCCAGCCGCAGGCCGGCCGGCAGCCGGGCCAGCGCCGGCGCAATCAGCCGGGCTGCCGACGGGCTGACCACCACCAGCCAGTCGGCACTGGCCAGGGCGGTCGGCAGCCGGTCCAGCGCTTCCGGTTCCGGCTCCAGTGCCAGCAGCGGCCACTCGAACGGGGTGAAGCCGGCCGTCCGCAGGGCGGCGGCCAGCGGGGCCCCGGCCTCGTGCGGGCGGGTGATGATGACCAGGGGAGCGCTCATGCGCCGCAGGCGACCGGGCGGGCCGGATCGCTGCACCATTCGCTCCATGATCCCGGATACAGGCGGCTGCCGGGCAGGCCGGCGTGTGTCAGTGCCAGCAGGTTGTGGCAGGCGGTGACGCCGGAGCCGCACTGGTTGACGACCTGTGCCGGTGCGGTGTCGCCCAGCAGGGACTGCCATTCCTGCGCCAGCTGTCCGGCCGGCTTGAAGCGACCGTCAGCCGCCAGATTGAGGGCAAACGGCCGGTTGCGCGAGCCGGGAATGTGGCCGCCGACCGGGTCGAGCGTTTCGTTTTCACCGCGCCAGCGGTCGGCGCCACGGGCATCCACCAGCACGAAGCCGGGATCATCGAGGCTGGCCGCGACAGTGGCGACGTCCACCGTGGCTTCCAGCGGTGCGGCCGCAGCAAAGTCGCCGGCAGGCGGGCGCGGGGTGTCGGTTTGCAGTACGCCACCGCGGGCCTTCCAGGCGGCAATACCGCCGTCCAGCACCGCCACCGCATCATGCCCCAGCCAGCGCGCCAGCCACCACAGGCGGGCGGCAAACATGCCGCCGGCGTCGTCGTAGGCCACCAGCTGCTGCCCGCGGCGCAATCCGATGCGGGCCAGCGTGGCAGCCAGCGTGTCGCGCCCGGGCAGGGGGTGACGGCCGTTGCGACCGGTGGGCGTACCGGCAAGATCACGGTCCAGATGCAGGAACAGCGCACCGGGAACATGGCCAGCCAGCCAGGCAGCCCGGCCGTAGCCCGGGTCGGTCAGCTGGTGGCGGCAGTCGGCAATCACGACATCGCCGGCAGGCAGGGCGGCCAGCTCCGCGGCCTGGATCAAGGTGGTGAATTTCAACGGCGGCTCCCGGTGGCAAGCATGACAATAACAGCGTCATTAGACCGCGCACTGTCTGGCAGGGCAATGCCCGTGCCGCTTCACACCCGCAGGCGCACGTCCGGGGCCGTATCCAGCCACGGCCGCAGCAGTCGTGTCAGCAAAGGCACCAGCACGAACACCATCAGCGGGGTCAGGGCCATGCTCATCAGCAGCACCCGTGTCAGCAGCGGCAGCCGGGCCAGTGCGTCGCCAAGCCAGGCGTTGACAGCCAGTGATACCGGAAAAAACGCCATCCAGATCACCACGGCCTGCTTCCAGCGCGGTGGCGGCGAGGCGGCAAACCAGCTGTCCAGCCCGGTCGCGCAGCGGGCTTCACCGGCATGCACCAGCGCGGCACCTTCGGCCAGCCATGCCAGCCGGTCGGGGCTGGACTGCCAGTGCTCAAGGCTGGCCTGGTCATGAAAACGGAAAACGATCTGCCAGTCGTGGCTGCCGGCCGGCGGTGCGAACGTGCCGCAGCCGAGAAAGCCCGGATGGCAGGCGGCCAGCGCAGTGCCGGTGTTGAGCCAGCGCAGGAAGCTGGCGTGATGCGCCGGATCGACGCGGCGGGTAACCAGTACGGTGAGGGGGGCTGTCGGCATGATGGTGTCTCTCGCTGGATACCGGCACACGGGATGGTGTGTGCCGGACGTAGCGGCCCGGATCGGGCCAATTGCTACGATAAAGGCATAAGCAAGAACGACGCCAGCCGGATGTCCTAAAGCAGGCTGCGGGTCAGCAGCAGGCCGGCGATGGTCAGCACCAGCGAACCCAGCACGTGCAGCATGATCGCCAGCGCGCCGCCCAGCCACTGGCCGCTCAGCAGCATGGCGCTGATTTCAGCCGAAAAGGTGGAAAACGTGGTCAGGCCGCCGAGAAACCCGGTAGTCAGCCCCAGCTTGATCCAGGCCGGCAGGTCGGCAAAATGGCCGAACAGCGCCAGGCACACGCCCATCAGCAGTGCCCCCAGCCAGTTGGCGGCCAGCGTGCCCAGCGGCAGGCTGGCAAACCACGGGTTGAACCACAGCGACAGGCCCCAGCGGCACCATGCGCCCAGTGCCGCCCCGCCGCCGATCACGATGAAAGTCAGGAAAGTCATGCCGGCATTCTAAGGTACGCACCGGTCACGGCGGCAGGGGGCAACGTGGTAATCTCTCCGGATTCCAATTGATGATGACGACATGCCATGAGTGCCGAATCCGTCCTCTATCTTGCGAGTGCCAGTCCCCGCCGCCGCGAACTGCTCCAGCAACTGGGCTTTGAACCCCAGCGCATCGTGGCTCCCATCGACGAAACCCGCCTCGCAGCCGAAACCCCGCGCCAGTACGTCGAGCGGCTGGCCCGCGAAAAGGCCGCCGCCGGCTGGCACATGCTGCAACAGGCCGGGCTGCCGGCCCATCCGGTGCTGGCGGCCGACACCACCGTGGCGCTGGGCGACGAGATTTTCGGCAAGCCTGTCGATGCCGCCGACGCCCGGGCCATGCTGCTCAAGCTGTCCGGTACCACCCACGAGGTGCTGACGGCGGTAGCCGTGCAGCTCGATGCCCGTACCGAAGTCGTGCTCAGCGTGTCGCAGGTGACGTTTGCCCCTCTGACCGACGGCTGGATCGACGCCTACATCGCCACCGGCGAGCCGTTCGACAAGGCGGGAGGTTATGGCATCCAGGGCCTGGCCGGCCTCTTTGCCCAACGGCTCGACGGCAGCTTCACCGGCGTCATGGGCCTGCCGCTGTTCGAAACCGGCCGCCTGCTGGCCGCATTCGGGCTGGATCCGCTCACCCGGCGGGGGAACTGACATGGGCTCGCTCAAAGACCATCCCACCGCCCAGCCGATCCCCCTGCCCTCGCGCGACAGCGTCAGGCTGGCCGAGAAGATCCTCGTCAACATCACGCCGCAGGAAACGCGGGTGGCAGTGCTCGAAGACAACGTGGTGCAGGAACTGCACATCGAGCGCGAAGCCAGCCGCGGCATCGTCGGCAACATCTATCTGGGCAAGGTCAAGCGCGTGCTGCCGGGCATGCAGTCGGCCTTCATCGAGATCGGCCTCGAGCGTGCCGCTTTCCTGCACATTGCCGACATCCTTGAGCAGCGCCAGCACCCGACCGAGCCGCAGCGCATCGAAAAGATGCTGTTCGAAGGCCAGACGGTGATGGTGCAGGTGATCAAGGACCCGATCGGCACCAAGGGCGCCAGGCTGTCGACGCAGATCAGCCTTGCCGGCCGTTTCCTCGTGCTGCTGCCGCAGGAAGCACATATCGGCGTTTCGCAGAAGATCGAATCCGATACCGACCGTTCCGGCCTGCGCCAGCGGCTGGAAGCCCTGCTGCCGGAAACCGGCCCGCGCGGCTACATCATCCGCACCTCGGCCGAAAGCGCCACCGACGGTGAACTGGCGGCCGACGTGGAATACCTGTCGCGCATGTGGGAAGTGGTCAAGTCGCGTGGCGCCACCATGCCGGCGCAGTCGCTCCTGTACCAGGACCTGCAACTGGCGCTGCGGGTGCTGCGCGACATGGTCAGCGACACCACCGAAAAGGTGGTGGTCGACTCGACCGAGAACTACGGCAAGATGGTCGAATTTGCCCAGCAGTACGTCGCCCAGTCGCTGCCGAAAATCGAGCGCTACGCCGGCGAACGGCCGCTGTTCGAGCTGCACGGCATCGAAACCGAAGTCGAGCGCGCGCTGGCGCGGCGGGTCAACCTCAAGTTCGGCGGCTACCTGATCCTCGACCAGACCGAGGCGATGACCACCATCGACGTCAACACCGGTGGTTTTGTCGGCGTGCGCAACTTTGACGAAACCATCTTCAAGACCAACCTGGAGGCCACGCATGCCATTGCCCGCCAGCTGCGGCTGCGTAACCTCGGCGGCATCATCATTGTCGACTTCATCGACATGGACAACGAAGACCACCGGCAGATGGTATTGCAGGAGCTGGCGCGCAGCCTGGCACGCGACCGCACGCGGGTCACGCTCAACGGCTTCACCAGCCTCGGGCTGGTGGAAATCACCCGCAAGCGCACGCGCGAAAGCCTGTCGCACGTCCTGTGCGAACCATGCCCGGTCTGCCAGGGGCGCGGCGAAATCAAGACCGCGCAGACGGTGTGCTACGAAATCCTGCGCGAAGTGGTGCGCGAACACCGCCAGTTCCAGGCGCGCGGCTACCGCATCCTCGCCGCCCAGCCGGTGATCGACCTCTTTCTGGACGAGGAATCGCACAGCCTCGCCATGCTGGCCGACTTTGTCGGCAAGCCGGTCACCCTGCAGGTCGAGACCGAATACAACCAGGAACAGTTCGACGTGGTGCTGCTGTGAGTGGTGAAACCCTGCCGGTCGTCTACCGCGACGACTGGCTGGTGGCGGTGCACAAGCCGGCCGGCCTCTTGGTGCACCGCTCGGAGATCGACCGCCACGAAACCCGCTTTGCCCTGCAGATCGTGCGCGACCAGCTGGGGCAGAAGGTCTGGAGCAGCCACCGGCTCGACAAGCCCACCTCCGGCCTGCTGCTCCTGGGGCTGACCCCCGAGGCCGGGCGGGCGCTGTCGATGGCGTTCGAGGCGCAGGCGGTCGACAAGCAATACCTCGCCGTCGTGCGTGGCTGGCCGGACGCCGCCGGCACCATCGACCACCCGCTGGCGCGCATTGTCGATGCCTACGCGCCCGGCGCCTCGCGCGAGGCCGAGCCGCAGCCGGCCGTCACCGGTTTTTCCACCCTGGCCACGACCGAGCTGCCGTGGGCGGTCGACCGCTATCCCACTTCGCGCTATGCGCTGGTGGAGCTGACCCCGCACACCGGACGCCGCCACCAGTTGCGCCGTCACCTCAAGCACGTCAGCTACCCGATCATCGGCGACACCAGCTACGGCAAGAGCCGCCACAACCGCGCCTTTGCCGATGCCTTTGGCGTGTCGCGCCTGCTGCTGGCCTGCACCGGCATGAGCTTCACCCATCCGGTCACCGGCGAACGGCTGGCGCTGGGCTGTCCGCTGGCCGACGATTTTGCCCGGGTGGTCAGTGCACTGGGCTGGGATGCCGCCCTGCCTGCCCCACTGGTCCGGCCGTCTGCTGCCTGACTGAAACGCAGCGCTGCCGTGGCCTGACCGCCTGGCCAAGACCCGCTAACAAAACCGCATCACTCATCGATAAGTGACTGATCTGCCAAGTTCGCAACTATCCGAAACATGGGTTTTGTTAACCGGCCTAAGCGTGGCTAACAAAACCTCGGGCGAGTACTGGCATGCCCTGGTCTGACATGCTCCAGTCCGTAAGGAAAATAGGTTTTGTTAGTGGCTATGAATGCGGTGCTGCCGGGCTGTCTGTCCCGTTTCCGTCTGTGCGGGCTCATCGGCTGGCCCGGGCTGCCGGTCATGCCGCCTGCGGCAACCCGTTTCGTGAATGCCGGTACGTGACCGGCCGTGGTCAAGGCCCGTGGGCCTGGCGTGCACTCTTCGCACAGGCACGGCGGGGCCGGCTTTTCTCCGCGTGTTTTTGGCCGGCTTCCGCGCCAGTGCATGCGGGCTGTCAGGGCGCCCACGGGTGAAGCCCCGCACCGTACGTACCCGGAGCCCGTGCCGCCGTTATCGCCGTGCCGGCTACCGGCTGCGTCCTCATGTGACCGCCACGCCTGCCCATGGCGGCCAGGGCTGACAGACAGGACAAGTCCCTATACGCTTTTGTCCTTTGTCCGGGCTTTGCCCGTTACCAAGGAGTTGTCATGTCCGCACCCGTCCTGTTGCAGATCGATTTCGACTATGCCGGTCCGTGGGGGGCCGATCTGGCGGCAGTTGCCACGGCCGGCGGGCTGGCGGCCGACATTGCCGCCGAGCCGGGGCTCTTGTGGAAAATCTGGACCGAAAACCGCGACGAAGGCGTGGCCGGCGGCTGGTACGTGTTTGCCGAACGGGCCCAGGCCGAGGCCTATCTGGCCAAGCACAGCCAGCGGCTGCGCGCATTCGGGGTCG
>JAGPIM010000172.1 GCA_018055005.1 Laribacter sp. | reverse complement strand
GGTCAACGCCACAGGCCTTGAGGATCTGCACCGCCCGGGCCGAGAAGCCGCATTGCGGAAACTGGGCCGAGCCCTTCATGTAAAGCACAACCGGATTGTCGGTGATCTGCTGGCGGATTTCGGCGGTAACGTCGCGCATGACGGCTCTCTTGCGATAAAGTTGACTGAAACAGTCGGATTCTAGGTCCGCATACCTGATGGGTCAATTGTCCTTGCGCGTTGCCGGGGGCGGCGCCAGCGCCGACAGCAGCAGCTGTGCCTGCGCTTCGTACAGGCTCTTGCGGTTGAACTGGCGTGACACGCCGCTGGCGATCAGTGCCGTCACCATCAGCGGCACGATCATCGACGGCGACTCGGTCATCTCCATCACCACCACCAGCCCGGTCAGCGGCGAGCGCGAAAAGCCGGCAAAGAAACCCACCATGCCCAGGAGTGCCATCGCCTGCGGATGCACTTCCGGCAGCAGGCGGCCGATGTCGTAGCCAAAGCCGGCACCGATGGCGAGCGATGGCGCCAGCACGCCGCCGGTCACGCCGGAAATCTGCGATACCAGCATGGTGAAGAGCTTGACGATGCCGAACCACTCCAGCCCTTGCGCATTGCCGGTCACGATCCGGTGCGCTTCGTTGTAGCCGGTGCCGAACGACTCGCCGTGCGTGGCAATGCCGATCAGGGCAATCAGCACGCCGCACACCGCAGCAAACAGCATCGGCTGGCGGCCGCGCCAGGCCAGCAGGCGGCTGCGGCTGCCGGTCGACACCGCCAGCATCGCCCGCGCCGCCAGGGCACCGAACGCACCGCAGATCACGCCGGTCAGCAGCACGGCCGCCAGCTGCGAGCCGCCCAGCGCCCGGAAATGGATCGCCGTAGTGCCGAAATAGTCGTAATTGCCGAAGGCCGCCATGGTGATCAGGCCGGCGAGGATCACGGCAGTCAGGATGATGCCGCTGGCCCGCGGTTCGAAACTGCGGCCCATCTCCTCGATGGCAAACACGATGCCGGCCAGCGGCGTGTTGAATGCCGCAGCCACGCTGGCTGCGCCCCCGGCCAGAATGGTAGTGCGGATGGCATTTTCGCTGTGGATGCCGAGCTTGCGCCCGAGTGAATGCGTCAGGGCCGCGCCGACCTGGATGATCGGTCCCTCGTAGCCGAAGGTGCCGCCGGCACTGATGCCGGTCAGGGTCGCCAGCATCTTGACCACCGCCACCCTGAAGGTCAGAAAGCGTTCGCGCAAGAATGCGCCGCGCCGCTCCAGCGTGGCGATGGTCTGGGCGATGCCGCCACCGGCAGCTCCTGGTGCGTAGACCTGCACGATCAGCAGCGACAGCATGAACATCAGTGGCGTCCACACCAGCATCCACCACGGCGACAGTGCGTAGGCCGTCTGCATCCCCAGGCTGGCGAGTCTGCTGCCCCAGGTCAGTACGACCCCGGCCAGCCCCACCAGCAGGGCGCCTCCCCACAGCGCCAGCCGCTGGCGCGTCAGTGCCCGCGACAGGTAGAACGCCCGTACGCGGCGGTTGACCCGCCGGGCACGACGTTTGGTCGGGTGCGTAAACCAGTCGGGGAGGAGGTTGCGCTGCATCAGGAGGCTTCAGTTGGTCCAATTGGTATGAAATTTAGACCTATTGAATCCACTAATGCAAATGCGTGTCGCATTTTGGCAATCACTCGGATTCGTCGGTCGAAGCAGCGGTTTCAACGGCTTCGGCCGGCTCGTTTTCCTGCTCATCCACTTCCTGCTCATCCACTTCCTGCTCATTCACCGGTGGCGTACGCGTCAGCACGGCGGCAAAAAAGCCGTCAGTGCTGTGCACACCCGGCAACAACCGCAGGCGGCTGCCGGTATCCAGCGCCACGCCGGCCTGTTCCAGCAGGATGTTGACCGGCGTTTCGCTGAATTCCGGATGGGCCGCCAGGAAAGCATCGACGATGGCATCGTTTTCCGCCGGCAGGATCGAGCAGGTAGCGTAGACCAGACGGCCGCCCGGCTTCACCAGCTGGGCCGCCCGCGCCAGGATGCTGGCCTGGGTCTTGTTCAGCTCGGCGATGCTGGCCGGCGACTGGCGGAACTTGAGGTCCGGGTTGCGGCGCAGCGTGCCCAGTCCCGAGCACGGGGCGTCGACCAGCACGCGGTCCACCTTGCCGGCGAGGCGCTTGATCTTGCTGTCGTTCTCGTTCTGGATCAGCTGCGGCGTCACGTTGGAGAGGCCCGAACGCGCCAGCCGCGGCTTGAGGTTGGCGAGGCGCTTTTCCGACACGTCAAAGGCGTACAGCCGGCCGCGCGAGGCCATCATTGCGCCCAGATGCAGGGTCTTGCCGCCGGCACCGGCGCAGAAGTCCACTACCATTTCCCCGCGGCGGGCGCCGACCAGCAGGCTCAGCAGCTGGCTGCCTTCGTCCTGCACTTCGACCGCACCTTCGAGGAACAGCGGGTGGCGGTTGATCGGCGGCTTGCCCTTGACGCGCAGGCCCACCGGCGAAAACGGCGTCGGGGCCAGTTCCAGCCCGGCAGCGCGCAGTGCGGCCAGCACGTCGTCGCGGCGCATTTTCAGCGTGTTGGCGCGCAGGTCCAGCGGGGCACTGTTCTGCATCGAATGGCCGAGTGCCACGATGGCATCGTCGTCCTGTCCGCCTGCCCGCAGCGCGTCCACCACCCACTCGGGCAGCTCGGCACGGCCGGCGAGGTCCAGTTCGGGATGGGCGGCCTTGAGTTCGACGACCCATTTCTTTTCTGCCTCGGTCAGGATGCCGTCGAGTTCGCGTACGTTGAGGCCGCGCACCTTGATCAGGCTGGCGATCACCAGCCGGCGCGGCGTGGCCGACGGGGCGGTGAGGGCGGTCAGGAAGGCGCGGCGGCGCAGGACGGCGAAGATGGTTTCGGCGATCAGGTGGCGGTCCTGGGCACCGAGCTTGCGCATGTCGCGGAAGTAGGCCGACAGCACGGCGTCAGCCGGGCGTTCGCACGGCAGCACGCGGCGCAGGGCGTCGACAACGGCGTCGAACTGGGCGGGGTTAATGGCCATTTTGGTAAGGGTCCTTCGGTGGTTTTTCGAGTACGGTATCAGCGCCGATCACCAGTTTGATCAGGCGCTGGTCAATGGTCTTGTCTTCGTCGCGAAAGCGGATGCGCAACGGCAGGTTGTGGTAGTCCGGCGCCAGCCAGAATTCCAGCGTGTCGCCGCGCGCCTGGCTTTTGACCAGAACGCTGTTGATTTCGCGGTCGCCCACGCTGACCGGGCTTTCACCCACGGCTTCCAGCGGGTAACGGTAGACCTTCTTGCCGGTGGTGATCTGGACCGGTTCGGCAAAGGCGGCGGTGCCGCGCAGGGCAATCTGGAACGCCACGCTGACGATGTCCTGGGCACCGGCTTGCAGGGCGGTTTCCTGCAAGGGCAGGTCGCGCCCGTAACGCAGGATGCCGGCCTGGTAGTCGAATTCGGCCTGTTCGCGCAATTCTCCGCCTTTGCGTGCCTCGAAGCGATCCGGCGTCAGCCCGCCGGCGGTGATCCGTCCCTCCGACAGATAGCCCAGCCGTTTGCCGAATACCGGCCGCAGGCGCACGTCGAGCCGGTAACGGCCGTTGTCCTGCTGCCAGTCGAATTCGGCGAGGCCGGCCAGCAAGGCACCGTAATACACCTCGTAAGTCAGCCGGGCTGCGGGCGGAAACTGTCGGCTGAACGCTTCGGCCTGCTGCCGGGCCTCCAGTTCCGGGTCGGGGGCAAACGGGCGTTCGTCGGGTAGCGGTGCCGCTGTTTCCGGTGCCGGCGTGTCCTGCTCCGGAGCCTCTTCTGCTGGCGGTGTGGCAGCGGTGTCGGCAGGCGCCGGCTCGTCGGCTACGGGCGGCGTGTCCGCCGCCCGGGTGACGATGGCCGGTGGGCGCAGGCGTGGTGCAGCCCTGGGCGGTGGCGGGCTGGCCGGCGGCTTCAGTGCCTGCGCGTGCAGTTCGACGGTCAGCGGTTTGAGCGGCGACTCGTCGCGGCCCGGTGACCACTGCCAGCCATTGCCGAGCGCCAGCAAAAGGACGTGCACCAGCAGCGACAGCCCCAGTGCCAGTCCCCAGCGCAGGCGCCGTGACATGCGGCAAGCTCAGTCTGCCCGCCCCAGGCGGGCACGGGCTGACGGGGCCGCGTCGCGTACGCGTACGGCCAGTCCGTCGATGGTCAGGCGGTCTTCCACGAACCAGCGTATGGCCTGCGGATACACCTGGTGCTCTTGCTCCAGGATGCGCTCGGCCAGCGTGTCGGCCGTGTCGCCGGGCAGGACGGGCACGACGGCTTGGGCGATGATCGGGCCGTGGTCCAGCTCGGCCGTGACAAAGTGCACGGTACAGCCGGCGACGGCACAGCCGGCGTCAATGGCGCGCTGGTGGGTGTGCAGGCCGGGAAAGGCCGGCAGCAGTGACGGGTGGATGTTCAGCAGGCGGCCGGCAAAGCGGTTGACGAAATCGGCGGTCAGGATGCGCATGAAGCCGGCGAGCACGACAAGGTCGGGGCTGAAGCGCTGGATGGTGGTCGCCAGTGCGTCGTCGAACGCCGCGCGGTCGTGGTAGTCGCGGTGGTTGAGGCCGATGGCTTCAATGCCGCGGGCGGCAGCCCACGCCAGTCCGCTGGCATCCGGCCGGTTGGCGATGACGGCAGCAATGGTGGCGCCGGGAATGGCAGCCTCGACGATGGCCTGCATGTTCGAGCCGCGGCCGGAAATCAGGATGACGATTTTTTTCATGGCGGTCCTCTGCTGCCGGTGCAATCGGCAGGCTCTCCTGTGGACTGGCCGGCGGGCGCTTTCTCAAGCCTGGCACCGTCCGGCAAAAACGACAAAGCGCCGCGGCCCGGGCGCGCGGCGCTGGCAGGCGCGATGGCGGATCAGGCGATCTGCGTCTGGTGTTCGTCGCCCTGGCGGGCACGCACCAAGCCTAGGCGATGGACGGTTTCACCTTCTGCCGTCAGCAGGGCGGTGGCCGCGTCAGCCTGCTCGGGCGCGACAATGACGACCATGCCGATGCCGCAGTTGAAGGTGCGGTACATTTCCTGGGCGTCGACGTTGCCTTCCTGTTGCAGCCACTGGAACAGCTTCGGCAGCGTCCAGCTGGCGGCATCGATCTGCGCCACGCAGTTGTCCGGCAGTACGCGCGGGGTGTTTTCGGTGATGCCGCCGCCGGTGATGTGCGCCATGCCCTTGACCGGCACGCCGGCCATCAGCTTGAGCAGCGGTTTCACGTAGATGCGGGTCGGGGCGATGATGGCGTCGCGCAGGGTCCGGTCGCCGTCGAACGGAGCGTCGAGATCCGGGCCGGCGCGTTCGATGATCTTGCGCACGAGGCTGAAGCCGTTGGAGTGCACACCGTTGGAGCCCAGTCCCAGTACCACGTCGCCCGGCCGGATGTCGCGGCCGGTGATGACCTGGCTCTTTTCGACCACGCCAACGGCAAAGCCGGCGAGGTCGTATTCACCCACCGGATACATGCCGGGCATTTCGGCGGTTTCGCCGCCGATCAGGGCGCAGCCGGCCTGTTCGCAGCCTTCGGCAATACCCTTGATCACGTCGGTGGCCTGCGCCACGTCGAGTTTGCCGCAGGCAAAGTAGTCGAGGAAGAACAGCGGCTCGGCGCCTTGCACCAGAATGTCGTTGACACTCATGGCCACGAGGTCGATACCGACGGTGTCGTGGCGGTTCCAGTCGA
>JAGPIM010000171.1 GCA_018055005.1 Laribacter sp. | reverse complement strand
TGGCTACGAACCAGAGGGTCGGGCGTTCGAATCGCTCCGGGTGCGCCAGCTGTCCCCATCGTCTAGAGGCCTAGGACACCGCCCTTTCACGGCGATAACCGGGGTTCGAATCCCCGTGGGGACGCCAATTCGGCAAAAAGCCATCCTGAAAAGGATGGCTTTTTCCATTTCCACCGTGCGTGTCGCCACGAACGAGAGCCTTGCACCATGCCTGGCTGGACGGACTGCTCCGGCGGAGTGACCGGGCAGCCCGTTCCCGGTTCGTGTCAGCCGGTAACCTCAATGGCCGGCACCGTTCCGGACACACGACCGGCCAGCCACTGGCGGGCCACACAAGCCTGCCCCAGACTCAGGGCACCCGCTCCGGAAGGCAGTTGCCGTGATTCCAGCAGCGTCAGTCCGGCTTGCAGCAGATGCTGGTGCAAAGCCTGTTGCAGGATCCTGTTGCTGCAACTGCTGCCTGCCAGCACCACATGTCCAATCTGCTGCTGCCGGGCATGCCGGATCACCCAGTCAGCCGCTGCCGCCGCACAGCTGGCGTGCCAGAGGCTGGCGATTTCCTCCGCGTCCGTCAGGGTCAGCAGGTGATGCACCACCGGTGACCAGTCCAGCTGCCCGTTGTCGTCCAGCCGCCAGCCTCCGGTCAGCGGCTCCACGGGGCGGGCCAGTGCTTCCAGCCGCAGCCGGGCTTCGCTGGAAAAACTCTGGCGCGAACACAGTCCGGCCAGACTGGCAATGGCATCAAACCAGCGCGACAGGCTGCTGCTGTCCGGACAGCGCAACCGGCGCGTCACCTGCTCCGACAGCTCGGCAAAACTCGGTTCGCGACCATAGCGCCGCACCGCTTCGTCACCCATCCCGTTCCTGATCAGCCAGCCGGCCGCCACCCGCCACGGCTCGCGCGTGGCCCGTTCGCCACCGGGCAGCGGAATATGCGGCAAGTGCGCCAGCCGTTCCATGCTGACACCGTGTACCCGCAACAGCTCTCCGCCCCATTCATTGCCGTCTGCCCCCGTACCGCCACCGTCCATGACCAGCCCCAGCACCGGAACATCGACATCGTGTTCGGCCAGGACCGCGCTGACCAGTGCATGGTGGCGCTGGATGCGCAGCAAGGGCAGCTGGCGCAGGCCGGCCAGCTGCTCGGCGTGCTGGCTGGCATGATTGTCCGGGTCGAGATCACAGGCAATGCAGGCCGGCTCGGCATTGGCCCAGCGTTCCAGGTGCCGGATGGCGGCATTGTGCGTTTCACAGGTCAGGGGATGGTCCAGTCCGCCGATATGCGGTGACACCAGTGCCTGGGTGCCGCGCAGCAGGGTCACGGTATTCTTGTCCGGTCCGCCGACTGCCAGCACGGTTGCGCCGTCGTGGCGCAGCGCCAGCGGTGCCGGAGCAAACCCGCGCGCCCGGCGCAGCAGGTGCGGCTCATGGTCGATCATCATCATCAGGCTGTCGTCGCAACGGGCGGCCACCTGACGGTTGTGGATCAGGAAGGCGTCGGCCACCGTGTTCAGGCGGTGACGGGCATCGTCGTTGTCGGTCACGATCGGCTCGCCCGACAGGTTGGCACTGGTCATGACCCAGACATCGGCACAAGGCGCCTCCATCCAGTCCAGTCCGGCCGGCCGGCGCAAGGATTCGTGAAACATCAGCCAGTGGATCGGTGTGTAGGGCAGCATCACGCCGACGGTATTCATGCCCGGGGCAATGCCGGGCAGGTACTGGTCGGCCTCGGCACGCTTTTGCAGCAGCACGATCGGACGCTTCGGGCTTTGCAGCAGGGCCGCTTCTTCCGGACTGACATGGCAAAAGGCTTCCACCGAAGCCAGATTGAGCGCCATGACTGCCAGTGGCCGGCTCGGGCGGTGCTTGAGCATGCGCAGCCGGGCCACGGCTTCGGCGCTGCGGGCATTGCAGGCAAGGTGGAATCCCCCCAGGCCCTTGATGGCCACGCAGCGGCCCATGCGCAGGAATTGCAGGGTGCCGGTGACCGGGTCGCCTTTCAGCGGCACGGCAAAACGGTCGGTCAGCCGCAGCTGCGGACCGCAGACCGGACAGGCAATCGGCTCGGCATGAAAGCGCCGCGAGGACGGATCGAGGTATTCGTGCTGGCACAGCGGGCACAGGCCGAATGCTGCCATGCTGGTCTGGGCCCGGTCGTAGGGCAACTGGCGGGTAATGGTGTAGCGCGGCCCGCAGTGCGTACAGTTGATGAACGGATAGCGGTGACGCCGGTCAGCCGGCGTGAAGAGTTCGCGCAGGCACTCGGGACAGGTGGCAATGTCAGGCGGAATCGTGGCGCCATGGCCTGACTCCTGGCTGCTGCCGATGCGGAAATCCCCGAGGGCCGGATCAGCCGGCAGCGACTGGCGGGCGGTCAGCTCGAACTCTGCCAGTGACGGCCGCTCCTCATGCAGGGCATGCTCGAAGGCTGCCAGCTGTGCAGGCTGTCCCTGCACCAGGATTTCGACCCCCTCACCGGTATTGCAGATCTGCCCCTGGATGCCCAGCCGGCGGGCCAGTTGCCAGACAAAGGGGCGGAATCCCACTCCCTGCACCAGTCCTCGCAGCAGCCATTGCTCGCAATGTACCGCCTCCTCGTGGCTGGTCAGGTCAGAGACCTCAAAGGACGGGGCGGAAGCTGCCGGCATGATCACGCTCCTTTTTCTGTGCAGGGCGAGTAAAAGGTGTGAAACATTTAACGGTTTATGCTAATAAACTCAATAGCTATGGCAGGGGCAGCTTGTGTTTAGACAAGCTATTGTTCTTGCGGCGCAGCAAAATTCCCGGTCAGCGCCGGGCCAGACAACTGCGGTAGCGTCCGTCCACCCGGTTGGCAAACCACTCGGTGGTCAGCTTGCGCTGGATTTTCGGGCCCGACAGGTCAATCTGCGGCATGGCTTCGCGCGGCTGGTGGCCAAAGCGGCGATCCGCGAGGGCAAACACCTGTTTCCAGGTGGCGGTATTGGCAAAGGCCGCCCGTTTTTCCAGCCTCAGGTCACGGTTGATCTCCGCTGATGACAGCCCGAGCGTTCCGGCGAGCGACAGGGCCGTCCGCTGGGTCTGGCTGCCGTTGACTGCATCGCCGCCCGAATAGCGCATCAGGTCGCCGTCCGGCGCCATGCGTTCGCCGGCCAGCCGGCCCAGTGCCAGCTGGAACGCGGCATTGCGGCTGGCATAGCGGCCGGCGTTGAAGTCGGCAAAGCGGTAGCGCATGTCGCTGTAGGGCGCCGGGTAGTCCAGCAGGATGGCAATGCCGAAATACAGGCCGCCACGGCGGGAAAACACCTCGTCACGGATCGGGCCTTTTTTCGGATACGGATACGGCTTTTCCCGGATCTGCTCCTCGGCAAACGCCACGCTGACCTGCATCGGCCCACCGGTACGGATCGGGTTCTTGTCAGCAAGCAGGGCGCGGCCAAACGGCAGCTCGTCGATCATGTCGCCAAACAACGCATTCATCTCGCGCTCGGTTTTCAGCGCGTCGATCCGTTCGCGGTAGCTGCGCCCGTCCGGCGAACTTTTCAGCATGGCCGCGTCCACCACCAGTTTCGGGATGGCGTATTTTTCCCGGCGCTTGTCGATTTCCTTCCATACCATCTTGCCCAGCCCCGGCACCACCGGATCGGCCTGCCAGAGCGATTCCTGCTCGATGATGGCCATCGCTGCACAAAAATAGTCCGGCCGGTACGGCAGCCGCAACGCGGTAAAGGCGCCCACGATGTCCTGCGCCCAGCCGGCGCGGTCGCGCACCCTGGCCGGCAACAGGCGGCTGACGGCTGCGCGTGCCGCCGCCTCGTTCGGGTAGGGCGCGTAGCCCGGCATGGCTGCCGCAGGCTTTGGCAGCGGCGCCGGTTCTGTTACGGGCAGAGGCACCGGCGCCGGGGGCGGCGTGACCGGCTGCAGCACCGGTGCCGGCACGGGGGCAGGTACCTCCGGCAGCACCGGCGCTGGCGTCTGGGTGGCACAGCCCGCCAGCAAGGCGAGCGCGAAGGAAAGCGGCAGCAGGCGCGAGGTCATGAAAATCGCGATCAGATCAAAACGCGCGCATTGTAATGACGTACGCGCAGAAGGGCTACGCACCAGCCGCATGCGGATGCCCGGCAGGCAGCAGGGTGGGCAGGTTCAGGCAGCGGCGTGCCACCGACAGGCCCACCGGACAGTCGGGCAGGTCCACGGCCACCGGGTGGGCAGCCGTGGTGAACCAGACGCCGATTTCCACGCCCAGCTCTGCCGCCAGTGCGGCCAGTGCCTCAGGAGACTGCTTGAGCGCGTCGTCCGGCGGCAGCACCGGGTAGCGCAGCCACACCGGTTCGCTGTCCGGTTGTGGGTCAGCCACCTGCCAGCCCCGCGCCAGCGCCCAGTCGCGCCAGTACGCTGCCTGCGCCCGACGGCGCGCCAGGATCTCCGGCAGGCGTGTGAACTGCTGGCCAGCCAGATCGGCAAGCGACGACGGCATGCGCTGGCCATAGCGTTCCAGCCAGACGCCCTCGAATTCTTCCGGCCACATCTGTGGCAGTACCGCGGCCGGCAGGTCCGGCAACACCTCTTCGGCCGGCCGGCGCTCGGGCGCCGCCCGCACCCAGTAATCGTGCACGACGCTGGCCAGCTGCCCGCGCAGGCTGTCGTCGTCCGGCAGCGGCGCGCGGTCGGCCAGCCGTGCCAGCTGGTCGGCAGCATACGGATCGTGCACCACGGCCATGCCGCCGTGGATGCAGGTAATGATCTTGCTGCGCTCGAAGCTGAATACCGCGGCATCACCAAGCGTGCCGAGCAGCCGGCCCTGCCAGCGGGCACCCAGTGCATGGGCGCAGTCTTCGATCACCCACAGGCCGCGTTCGTGCGCCAGTTGCAGCAGTCCGGCCGTATCGCGGCTGGGCAGACCGAACGTGTGCTGCAACAGGATGGCGCGGGTGGCCGGCCCGATGGCGGCGCGGGTGGCGTCAAGATCAAGGCCGAAGCTGTCGGTTTCGATGTCGGCGTAGCGCACGCTGGCACCGGCAAAGCGGATGGCGTTGGCCACGCACTGGCAGGAAAACGCCGGCACGATCACCTCGTCGCCCTGGCCGAGGCCGAGGGCACGGACCACGGCCAGCAGGGCGGCGCGCCCGCCCATGAAGGCACGGGCAGTGCCGCCGCCCAGCCACTGGGCAAAGCGGCTTTCCCAGTCGCCGGTCAGGCGGGTGTCGTTGCCAAGCTGCGGATCGGCCAGCCAGCGTTCGGCCGTTTCCAGATCGTGGTGGTCCAGCGTGGCAGACAGCAAAGGGGCGGGCAGGGTGGTCATGGCTTATTTCCCGCCGTCCACGGCCAGCGTCTGGCCGCTGATCCAGCCGGCAAACGGCGAAGCGAAGAACAGTACCGCATGGGCAATGTCCTGCGGTGTGCCGAGCCGGCGCAGGGCGATGTTGTCGAGCAGGCGCTGCTGGCCGTCGGTGCCGTAGGCCTGCCACTGGCGTTCGGTGCTGGGATTGGAGCGCACGAAGCCCGGCGCAATGCTGTTGACCGTGATGCCCCACGGACCCAGTTCGTGCGCCAGCTGGCGCGTCAGGCCGATCTGGGCGGCCTTGGCTGCGGCATAGGCCTGGATGCCGGTCAGGCTCACGCCCAGTCCGGCACCGCTGGAAATCATGATGATGCGTCCGGCTCCGCGGGCCTTCATGGCCGGTGCCACCGCCTGGCTGCACCA
>JAGPIM010000170.1 GCA_018055005.1 Laribacter sp. | reverse complement strand
CACGCCCTGTCGGTCGACATGGGCTGGCGGCTTGACCTGTGGGGACGCATCCGCTCCCAGACCGCCTCGGCCGAAGCCCGCCGGCTGGCAGCCCGGCTGGAGTACCAGGCCAGCGAACAATGGCTGGCCAGCGCCATCACCGCCCAGTACCTCGAACTGGCCGGCAGCCGCCTGCAAGCCGACGCAGCCCGTCAGGAGCTGGATCTCGCCCGCCAGCAGGCACGCCAGGCCGCCAGCCTGCTGCGTAGCGGTCTCGTTACGGCTGACGTGCCGGACAGCCTGCATGCCGACCAGCTGGCACTGGAAAGCCGGATCACCCAGTTGCAGGCCCGGGAACAAACCGCAGCCCATGCGCTGGCCGCACTCAGCGCCCAGCCGCAGGACCGCATTGACCGGTTGCAGGCCCGGCAACTGCCGGACTGGTCGTTCGACAGCGCCACCCTGACCACCCGGGCGCTGGCAGCCCGGCCGGACGTGCAGGCGGCCCTGGCCTACGTGCGAGCCAGCGAACACTCGATAGATGCCGCCAAAGCGGCGTTTTATCCCGACCTGACCCTTGGTGCCTTCATTGGCCTGCAAGCGCAGAACACCGCCGACCTCTTCAGCCGTGCCGGCAGCATCGCCGGCATCATGCCGGGCATCAGCCTGCCACTGTTTCACGCCGGCGCCCTGAACGCCGAACTGGATGCCCAGAGCGCCAGTCGCGATGCAGCCATCGCCCGCTACACCCCGCCCCTGCTGACCGCCACCCGGGACGCTGCCGATGGCGTCAGCCAGACGCAGGCTGCCCGCCAGCTGTGGCAGCAGGCGCAGTCACGCCACGCCACGCTGGCGCAGCTGGCCCACCGCAGCCAGAGCCGTACCCGCAGCGGGCTGACCGCGCCCATGCAGGCACTGGCCGATGCCCGCCAGGCCAGCGCCGCATGGCAACAACACCTCGCTGCCCAGACCAGCACACTGCTGGCGCAAACCGCCCTGATGCGTGCGCTGGCCGTTCCCGCCCCTCTCTGACAGGTTGACCGGATCATGTCCTCCCGAGAACTCTTGCGCCGCAAGGCCCTGCTCAAACTCACGGCAGCCGTGCTGCTTGTTGCCCTGCTGATGCTGCTGTACTGGTGGTTTTACGTCCGCGGCCTTGAAACCACCGATGATGCCTACAGTGCCGGCAACCTGATTCCGGTGTCGGCCCAGACCGCCGGCACCGTCACCGTCATCGGCGCCGACGACACCCAGCGCGTCAAGACCGGACAGGAACTGGTCCGGCTTGACGATGCCGACGCCCAGCTGGCCGTTGCCCGCGCCGAAGCCGAACTGGCCCAGACCGTCCGCCAGACCCGCACCCTGATCACCGGCCAGACCCGTCTGGAAGCCGTCGTGGCAGAACGCCGGGCACTGGTGGCCAAGGCTGCCGGGGATCTCAAGCGCCGCGAGGCCGCCAGCGCCGACCAGTCCATTGCCATCGAAGACCTGCAACACGCCCGCGATGCCTACAGCCAGGCACAGGCCGCCCTGCAAACCGCCGAAGCCGAACTGCAGGCCCAGCGCGAGCTGGTGATGAATGATGCGGTTGCCAAGCATCCGCAGGTTGCCCGCGCCGCAGCCCAGCTGCGCGAAGCCGCCCTGATGCTGGAGCGCACCCGCATCGTGGCGCCCATCGACGGGCAGATCGCCAAACGCAGTGCCCAGATCGGCATGCGGGTCCAGACCGGTGCACCGTTGATGGTGCTGGTGCCGTTGCAGACCATGTGGGTGGATGCCAACTTCAAGGAAAGCCAGCTCAAGGACATCCGCATCGGCCAGCCGGTGACTGTCCACGCCGACGTATACGGCAACGATGTCAGCTACCGCGGCCAGGTCGCCGGGCTGTCAGCGGGTACGGGCAGCGTGTTTTCGCTGCTGCCGCCGCAAAACGCCACCGGCAACTGGATCAAGGTGGTGCAGCGGGTGCCGGTACGGATCGCGCTGGATGCCCGCGACCTCGCAGCCCACCCCTTGCGGCTGGGCCTGTCGATGCATGTCAGCGTTGACACGCGCAGTCAGGACGGTCCGCTGGTAACGGATGCGCCGGTCAACCAGCCGGTCTTGCAGACCGGGGTGTATGCCGGCCAGCTGGAGCGGGCCAACCGCATGGTGGCCGACATCATCGCGGCCAACAGCGCACAGTAAGGTGCCACGATGACGCACCCTCCGCTTTATGGTGCCCGCCGGTTCTGGGTGACGCTGGCCCTGTCGCTGGCTGTGTTCATGCAGGTACTGGACACGACCATTGCCAACGTGGCCATCCCCACCATCGCCGGCAACCTTGGTGCCTCGTCCAGCCAGGGCACCTGGGTGATCACCTCGTTTGCCGTGGCCAACGCCATCTGCATTCCGATCACCGGCTGGCTGGCCAAGCGGTTGGGCGAAGTCAGGCTCTTCCTGCTGTCCACGGCCGGTTTCGTGGTGACCTCGTGGCTGTGCGGCGTAGCGCCGAGCCTTGAGACACTGATCCTGTTCCGCGTCATGCAAGGCGCGCTGGCCGGACCGATGATTCCCCTGTCGCAAAGCCTGCTGCTGGCAGCCTACCCCAACGACAAGAAAGGCATGGCGCTGGCACTGTGGTCGATGACGGTGGTGGTGGCACCGATCTTCGGGCCGATCCTGGGCGGCTGGATTTCCGACAACTGGCACTGGAGCTGGATTTTCTTCATCAACGTGCCGGTCGGCCTGCTGGCACTCTTTCTGAGCTGGAAAGAACTGCGCCACCGTGAAACCGGGCTGGTCCCCAGACCGATCGACCGCATCGGTCTGGTCCTGCTGGTCATCGGGGTGGGTGCCCTGCAACTGATGCTGGACCGCGGCAAGGAACTGGACTGGTTTGAATCGCAGGAGATCATCCTGCTGACGGCAGTCGCCGTGGTGGCACTGGCGTATCTGGTGGTGTGGGAGCGGCACAGCGAACACCCGGTCATCGACATCTCGCTGTTCCGCCACCGCAATTTTACGGTCGGCGTGCTGTGCCTGAGCATCGGCTTCATGCTGTATTTCGGTACGGTGGTACTGATGCCGCTGCTGCTGCAGACACAGATGGCTTACACCGCCACGCAGGCCGGTCTGGCCATGGCCCCGATCGGCATCCTGCCGGTGCTCCTGTCGCCGGTCATCGGCAAGGTGGCCCACCGGGCCGACCTGCGCTGGATCATCACGGCCAGCTTCCTGGTCTTCGCCCTGTGCTTTTACTGGCGCACGACGTTCAATCCGGACATGCAGTTCGGCTGGGTGGTGTGGCCGCAGTTCGTGCAGGGGGCTGCCGTGGCCGGTTTTTTCATGCCGCTGACCATGATCGCCCTGGCCGGGCTGCGCGCTGACCAGATCGCCAGTGCATCCAGCCTGTCGAATTTCCTGCGTACGCTGGCGGGCTCCATCGGTACATCGGTGCTGACGACACAGTGGGAGCGGCGCGAAGCCGTGCATCACGTGGAGCTGTCGTCCGGCATCCAGCCTTATTCGCATACCACCCAGCAGGCGCTGGCACAGATGCAGGATGCCGGCATGAGCAGCCTGCAATCGTCAGCCTATCTGGCGCAGGAGATTACCCGGCAAGGGTTTTTCATCGGCGCCAACGAGATTTTCTGGCTGGCCTCCATCCTTTTCGTCTTGCTGGCCGGGCTGGTCTGGCTGGCCAGACCGCCATTCAAACCCGCTGGCAGCGGAGGGACTGCCGTGGATGCCGGACACTGAACCCGGAACAGGTCAGTACACCAGGCTGTCTCTTTATGGGGTCATTGGATTAACGTACCATTCGTAGGTATTTACACGAACGGTATATGCTGATGACCCTCAGAAAGCAGCTTTTGATGGCATTTACGGCAAGCATTTCCTTGCTGTTGGGTGCTGTGGTTTTTGCCTTGTTGTCGCTGGTGCAAGTAAACCAGCAGTTTTACCAGCTGACTCACCGCGAGCAGGTCCTGTTCGAGCATCTGTCCTCTGCCTATGCTCAGGGCCTGCAAGCGGGACAGGCCTTGCGCAACATCCTTCTTGATCCGGCCAACCAGCGCGGGCATGACAACCTGAAAAAAGCCCAGCAGGACCTGGCTACCTTGCTGGACGGGGCCGAGCAACTGGCCGACCCCGCCATGCAGCAGGTGATTGCCGGTCTCAAGACCAGCAATGCCCGGCGCAACGAGGTCATCGCCAGCATCCTCACGCAGGTCAACACCGACATCGAACAGGCCAAGGCGATCCAGAACCAGCAGGAAACGCCGATCTGGCGCGAGATGAAAGACGTCCTGCTGGAACAGCGTGCCAAGACCCAGGAAATCGCCCAGGCCAAGGAAAACGAGGTCGCCCTTGTCATTACCCGGTCGCAGCAGATTGCCTCGGCACTGGCCTTGCTGGCCGTACTGACCGCCATCGGATCGGTGTGGTGGATGCTGCGCTGCCTGCGCCGCAGCCTCGGAGCCGACCCGCAGCAGGTGGCCGACATTGCCCACCATGTTGCCGCCGGCCGGCTTGACATTGCCATTCCGGCAGCCGAGTCCAGCAGCGCCATGGCCGCCATGAGGCTGATGCAGCAAGGGCTGGCCGGAATGGCGCAGGAAATCCGCACGAATTCCTCCAGCCTGTCGAGCCATGTTTCCGACCTGCGCAACCGCAGTGAAGACCTGTTCGGCCGTATCTCCCAGCAGGGAGAAGTCATGGCCAGCATGGCCGGCTCGGTAGAAGAGATGTCGGTATCGGTCAACCACATTGCCGACTCCGGCCAGAGCATCATGCAGCGGGTCAATGACGGCAGCCAGCGTTCGGCCGAGGGCATCATGGTGGTCGATCAGGCCATCGAGGGCATGGACCTGGTCGAACAGCGCACTCGCGGCATCGCTTCGGCCCTGGGCGAACTACACGCCGAATCGGAAAAAATCCGCAGCATCGTGAACGTGATCCAGGAAGTGGCGGAACAGACCAACCTGCTGGCGCTCAATGCGGCCATCGAGGCGGCCCGCGCCGGAGAAAGCGGTCGCGGCTTTGCCGTGGTGGCCGACGAGGTGCGCAAGCTGGCCGAGCGGACGGCACAGTCGACCGTCGAGATCGAGTCGCTGATGACGCGCATCCAGTCCGGCATCGATGACGCTGACCGGCTGATGAGCGAAGGCACCGAAGCCGTGCAGCAGGAACGGCAGCTGATCGTTGAAGCCGGCACGGTCATCCGGGCGCTGGATGCCTCCAACAGCCAGGTGCGCGAAGAGGTGACGCTGATCGTGCAGGCCATCAACGAGCAGGGAGCCGCCAGCGAAGAAGTATCGGCCAGCATCGAGGCCGTCGCCCAGCTGTCGGAAAAATACCGGGCCGAACTCGACAACAGTCTGGCAGCCCTCAACGACACGGCCCGGCTGGCCGAAACCATGAAGTCGGTGACTGACCGCTTCCGGATCTGACGCCGGTTGCGGCCACAGACAAAAACGCTCCGCCGGTCATCCCGGCGGAGCGTTTTGCATGGCTTTGTCAGCCGGTGGCCGGCCGGAAGCCGGCACGAAAGAGCCGGATCAGCCCTTGCTGGTCACGCGGGCAGCGCCGTCCAGCAGTTCTTTTTTGGCGTCTTCCATGTCACCCCAGCCGGTGATCTTGACCCACTTGCCCTTTTCCAGATCCTTGTAGTGCTCGAAGAAGTGCACCATCTGGTCACGCAGGAGCTGCGGCAGGTCTTCCAGCTTCTGGATG
>JAGPIM010000169.1 GCA_018055005.1 Laribacter sp. | reverse complement strand
TCGGCATCGGCATAGGCAATCGAGGCGGAATACACCATCACCAGCCCGATGGTCAGCAGGGCCACGATGACCCAGGCCAGCGGTTCGTCAAAGGTGCGAAAACGCGGCTCACCCAGCCCGGCCGGCGAACGCACCGGCCCTTGCAGGCTGCGCGCCACCACCCGCCCCCGTCGCCACCAGCCTTGCCAGACGGCTTTCACGGCTGCGCTCCTGCCAGTTCACGGGCGCTGGCAATGAACACTTCTGCCCGGTGGGCATAGCCACGGAACATGTCAAAGCTGGCACAGGCCGGCGACAGCAGCACCACATCCCCCGGCTGCGCCAGCTCGAACCCGCGCCGGGTCGCCTCTTCCAGCGTGGCGCAGTCGATCAGCGGCAGCGCCAGTCCGGCCAGCGCCTGGCGCACGACCGGCGCATCCCGGCCGATCAGCAACACCGCCCGGCCAATGCGCGCCAGCGCCGGTGCCAGCGGGCTGAAATCCTGCCCCTTGCCGTCGCCGCCGGCGATCAGCACCACCGGCCGGGTCATGCCCTTGAGGGCCGCCTCAGTGGCACCGACATTGGTGCCCTTGGAGTCGTCGATGAAATCCACGCCCTCGTGGGTGAGGACGTGCTCGACCCGGTGCGCCAACCCCTTGAAGGTGGTCAGCCCCGCCAGCAATCCGGCCCGTGGCAGTCCGGCCGCCTCGCACAGCGCCAGTGCCGCCAGGGCGTTGGCCGCATTGTGCAGGCCGACCAGCTGCATGGCGTCAAACGGCAACAACGCCTCGCCGCCGGCACACAGCCAGTGGCGGCCATCGCGCTCGGCCAGCGCGTAATCCGCGCCGGCATCCTCCAGCGAGAACCACACATGCCGACGCTGCGGCCGCGCCATCGCCCGCACGAACACGTCGTCACGGTTGAGCACCTGCACGCCGCAGCCGTTGAACACCGCCGCCTTGCTGTCAGCGTACGCGAGCAGGTCGCGGTAACGGTCGAGGTGATCTTCGGAAATGTTCAGCGTCGTGGCTGCCACAGCATCAAGGCTGGTGGTGGTTTCCAGCTGGAAGCTGGACAGCTCCAGCACGAAACATTCGGGCAGTTCGCCACCGGCTTCGATATCGGCTAGCGCATCCAGCACCGCCAGCCCGATATTGCCGGCCACCACCACGCGGCGACCGCAGGCAGCCACCAGATGACCGGCCAGTGACGTCACCGTGGTCTTGCCGTTGGAGCCGGTAATGGCAATCACCGGGATCGCCAACGGTGCAATCGCCCGCGCGAACACCTCCACGTCGCCGATCACCTCGCCGGCAAAGGCGGTAACCGCCGGCGTTGCCAGCGGTACGCCGGGACTCAGCACCAGCACATCGCAACCGGCAAACGTCGCGGCAGAAAACGCGCCGGCGCGCAGCTCGGCGCCCGCAGCCACCCCGGCCAGCTGGCCGGCATTCGGCGGTGCCTCGCGGCTGTCGGCCACCACCAGCCGGCCCACGCGCGGGGCCAGGAAACGCGCCGCCGCCAGGCCACTGCCGCCCAGCCCGACCACGCATACGGTTTTGTTGGCGAATCCCAGATCGGCGTACATGGCGGTTTATCTCAGCTTGAGGGTGGACAGGCCGGCAAGGACCAGCATCATGGTGATGATCCAGAAGCGCACCACCACCTGGGTTTCCTTCCAGCCCTTGAGTTCAAAATGGTGATGCAGCGGCGCCATGCGGAACACCCGCTTGCCCGTGAGCTTGAAGCTCGCCACCTGGATCATCACCGACAGGGCTTCCATCACGAAGAGGCCGCCCATCACGAACAGCACGATTTCCTGGCGCACGATTACCGCCACCGTGCCCAATGCCGCGCCCAGCGCCAGCGCGCCGACGTCGCCCATGAACACCTGCGCCGGATAGGCGTTGAACCACAGGAAGGCGAGGCAGGCACCGGCCATGGCGGCGCAGAACACCGCCACCTCGTGCGCGCCCGGAATGTGCGGCAGCGACAGGTAGCTGGCAAACACGCTGTTGCCGGCCACGTAGGCAAACACCGCCAGGGCGGCCGACACCATCACCACCGGCATGGCAGCGAGGCCGTCCAGGCCGTCGGTCAGGTTGACCGCGTTGCTGGTGCCGACGATCACGAAATAGGTCAGGATGCAGAAGCCCACCACGCCGAACGGATAGATCACGTGCTTGAAGAACGGCACGATCAGCTCGGTGGCCGCCGGCAGCGACGCCGTGCTGATGAGGTACACCCCGGCAAAGATGGCGATGGCTGACTGCCAGAACATCTTGGCGCGGGCGGAAATGCCCTTCGGGTCCTTGTAGACCACCTTGCGCCAGTCATCGTAAAAACCGATCGCCCCGGTGCCGAACAGCACCGCCAGCAGGAGCCAGACGTACTTGTTGGTCAGGTCGGCCCACAACAGGGTGGTAATGCCGATCGACAGCAGGATCAGCGTGCCGCCCATGGTCGGCGTGCCGGTCTTGACGAGGTGTGTCTGCGGCCCGTCGGTACGGACCGCCTGCCCGACCTTGAGTTCGGCCAGCTTGCGGATCACCCACGGTCCGAGCGCCAGCCCGATGCCGAGCGCGGTCAGGCTTGCCAGCACCGCACGCAGCGTGACGTAGTTGAATACATTGAATGCCCGGACATATTCGCCGAGCCAGTCTGCCAGCCAGAGTAACACTTGATTCCCTACTGGGCCGCCTTGGGCGGGCCCTGGTTTGTTGTCCTGTCCGCGGGCCTAGTGCCCGCCGGTTGCAGTCGCGGTCAGTGCCGCCACCACCCGTTCCATCTTCATGAAGCGCGAGCCCTTGACGAGCACGCTGTCGGCCGCGCCCAGCGGCGCCAGTGCCGCCAGCACCGCCTCGACCGAATCACACGCCAGTGCGCCCGGGCCAAAAGCCGCCGCCGCTTCACGGCTGACTGTTCCCAGCGTCACCAGCCCGTCCAGCCCGGCCGCCTTGGCCGCCTGGCCGATTTCGGCGTGCAGCGCCGGCGCGCCCTCGCCCAGCTCGCCCAGATCACCGAACACCAGCCAGCGCCGGCCGCTCCGGGCCGCCAGTACGGCAATGGCAGCCCGTACCGAATCCGGATTGGCGTTGTAGGTGTCGTCGATCACCGTCAGCCCGCTGGCGGCACGCCGGAATGCCAGCCGGCCGGGAACTCCGGCAAACGCCTGCAAACCGGCCACCATCGCCGGCAGCGGCACGCCCATGGCCGAGGCCACCGCACAGGCAGCCAGCGCATTGGCGAGCATGTGCTGCCCCGGCACCGGCAGCATGACTGCGGCCCGGCCGGCCGGCGTCACCAGCGTCAGCCGGCTGCCGTCGGCCAGCAGTTCGGCATCGAGGGCATGCACGTCCCCGGCGGCAAGACCGAATTCCACGATCTGCCGGCCGGCCGCGGCTGCCACGAAAAGATCCCGGTTCGGGTCGTCGCGGTTGATGACGGCCACGCCGTCGGCAGCCAGTCCGGCAAAAATCTCGGCCTTGGCCCGGGCAATCGCTTCCACCGAGCCGAAATGGCCGATATGCGCGCGCAGGGCGTTGTTGACCAGCGCCACCGTCGGTCGCGCCAGCCCGGAAAGATAGGTCAGCTCACCGGCATGGTTCATGCCCATCTCGATCACGGCGGCCCGGTGCGTGTCACGCAGGCCGAGCAGGGTCAGCGGCATGCCGATGTCGTTATTGAAGTTGCCACCGGTCGCCAGCACTGCTTCGTCGCCCAGCCACTGCGCCAGCATGCCGCGCAGCATTTCCTTGACCGTGGTCTTGCCGTTGCTGCCGGTAATGCCGGCCAGCGGCAAGTCAAAGCGCCGGCGCCACAGCGCCGCCAGCTGGCCGAGCGCCAGCCGCGGATCGGCCACCTTGACCAGCGGCGCGCCGGGCAGGTCAAAGTCGCAGCGCACCACGGCACCAGCGGCACCGCGCGCCAGCACGTCAGCCACAAAATCATGGGCATCAAAGCGCTCGCCCTTCAGGGCGACGAACAGGTCACCGGCCCTGATGGCCCGGCTGTCGGTCACTACCCGCGTGAAACCGGCATCTTCGCCCTGACGGACGGCAAACAGGACCTCGGCCACCTCGTGCAGGGTCAGCATGGGCGTTGTCCCCAGGCACACAGCGCCGCTTCGGCCTCGCGCACGTCGCTGAAGCTGTGCTTGACGCCCTGGATGTCCTGGTAGTCCTCGTGGCCCTTGCCGGCCACCAGCACCACGTCGCCGACCCTGGCCTGTGCCACCGCCCAGCGGATGGCGGCCCGGCGGTCCGGCTCGACGTGCGTCGGCTGCCGCATGCCGGCGAGGATATCGTCGATGATGGCCTGTGGCGACTCGGTCCGCGGATTGTCGCTGGTGACCACGGTCACGTCGGCAAAGCGCTCGGCAATGTCGCCCATCAGCGGCCGCTTGCCGCGGTCACGGTCGCCGCCGCAGCCAAAGACGGCAAACAGGCGTCCGCCGGCCGGCTTGATGTCTGCCAGCGTCGACAGGGCTTTTTCCAGTGCGTCCGGCGTATGGGCATAGTCGATCACCACCAGCGGCTCGCGCGTGCCGCCGACCCGCTGCATGCGCCCGCGCGCCGGCTGGATCTGCCCCAGTACCTGGCACGCCTGCGCCAGCGGCACGCCGTTGACGCACAGCACGGCCAGGCAGGCCAGCAGGTTGGAGGCATTGAAACGGCCAAGGAAGGCCGACTCGATGCGGCCATGGCCCCACGGGGTGGCCAGTTCCATTGCCAGCCCTTCAAGGCTGGCGTGCACTGCCATCGGCCGCACGTCGCCACGTTCCAGCCCGTAGGTGATCACCTGTCCGGCCATGCAGCGGCTTGCCAGCTCGCGGCCGAACAGATCATCCACATTGATGACGGCATGGCGCAGCCCCTGCCAGTGGAACAGCCGTTCCTTGGTGGCGCCGTAGGCAGCCATCGAACCGTGATAGTCCAGATGGTCGCGGGTCAGATTGGTGAATACGGCGGTGCCGAACGTCACGCCATTGACACGGAACTGGTCCAGCCCGTGGCTGGACACTTCCATGGCGACCACATGCGCGCCCTGGCGGCGGAAATCCGCCAGTGTGCGCTGCACCGTCACCGGGTCCGGCGTGGTGTGGGTAGCGTCGGACAGGGCGCCGAAAAAGCCGTTGCCGACCGTACCGATCAGTGCCGCCTTCTGCCCCAGCAGGGTGAAGGCCTGCGCCAGCCAGGTGGTGATCGAGGTCTTGCCGTTGGTGCCGGTGACACCGATCACCGTCAGCGCCTCGCTGGGCTGGCCCAGCAGAAAGGACGCCACCACGCCGGCGCGGGCACGCAGGTCCGGCACCGGCAGGTTGGGCACGGTCCAGCCGGGCTGCCATTCAAAGCCGTCGGCCGGATCCCACGCTACCGCCACCGCCCCGCGGGCAATGGCGTCGGCAATATAGTTGCGACCATCGGCATATTCGCCACGGAAGGCCAGGAACAGGTCACCCGGCAACACGCGGCGGCTGTCGGACGTGACCCGGTCCGGCCGCGCGCCCAGTGCATCCAGTGCGGCAGCATCCCAGGGCGCCAGGGGAGTCAAAGCGGAAATCATGTTTCTTCTTTCACGACCGGCATGTCGGCCGGCAGGAGGGTATTGTGGGTCGGCGCATCCGGCTCGATGCCCAGCACGCGCAGGCTGCCCGCCATCACCCGGCTGAATACCGGTGCCGCGGAAATGCCGCCGTAGTACTGGCCGCCGGACGTGTCCGGTTCGTC
>JAGPIM010000168.1 GCA_018055005.1 Laribacter sp. | reverse complement strand
GTTTTCAGCCAGGCTGGCTGGGTCCAGTCCTACGGCTCGCGCTGCGTCAAGCCGCCGATCCTGTTCGGTGACATCCGGCGGCCGCAGGCCATGACCGTGGAGTGGATCACCTACGCCCAGTCGCTGACGGACAAGCCGGTGAAGGGCATGCTGACCGGCCCGGTCACCATCCTGAACTGGTCGTTTGTCCGCGACGACCAGTCCCGCGCCGTGACCTGCCGGCAGCTGGCGCTGGCGATCCGCGAGGAAGTGCTGGACCTGGAGCGGGCCGGTGTCCGCATCATCCAGATCGACGAGGCGGCATTGCGCGAAGGCTTGCCGCTGCGCCGCTCGCAGTGGCAGGGCTATCTGGCGTGGGCGGTGGAATGCTTCCGCATCACTGCCAATGGCGTGGCCGATACCACCCAGATCCACACGCACATGTGCTACTCGGAGTTCAACGACATCATTGCTGCGATTGCTGCCATGGATGCCGACGTGATCACCATCGAAACGTCGCGTTCGGACATGGAGCTGCTGGATGTGTTCGAGCATTTCCGTTATCCGAACCAGATCGGCCCCGGGGTGTACGACATCCATTCCCCCAACATTCCGACGGTCGGGCACATGGTCGGGCTGATGAACAAGGCCGCCGAGCATGTGCCGGCCGAGCGGCTGTGGGTCAATCCGGATTGCGGCCTGAAAACCCGCCAGTGGAATGAAGTGTTGCCGGCGCTGGCCAACATGGTGGAAGCCGCCCGGGTATTGCGCCGGCAGCGGGGCGTGTGATGCCGTGTGCAGGCTACCGGCTGGCCGCCGGCATCCTGCGCTGGGTGAGCGGGCGGAAACCGCCCGCCAACCTGTCTGCTGGCGGTACAGGTTCCGGTCCGGCCGGCACTGGTACCGGGCTAGTCGGCCCTGCTGCCGGGTTCCGGAATGTCTTCGAGATCCCAGTTGCCGTGCTCGTACCAGTCGTCGCCGAGGATTTCGGCCGGATGCTGGGTCCGGCCGGAGCCGTTGCCGCATTGCAGGTCGGTGGCGGGGCAGTATTTGTCGCAACCCCAGCAGATCCGTTCCGGATGTCTGGGGTGCAAGGGGAATTTCTTGATCATCTGCACAAGGCAAGGAATGGCTGGCCCGGTACTGCGGGAAATCCGTCTTTACCGGGGTACCGGGCCGGGGTTCAGCGGGCCGGCTGCTCTGTCAGCCGGTTGATCATGGCCTTGATGGCATTCATCTGCGGGCTTTGCCTGTCGGCATAGTGCATGCCGGTATATCCCCACCAGTCCCAGCAGCCTTTGGGGTTGTAGGGCAGGCTGGATTTGTTGACCTGGGGATAGAGTACCAGGATCCGGTTGCTGTCGGCCCAGTTGTTGTAGCCGGTTTTGGTGTAGAACTGGTCGCCGACCGATTCGGCAGACTGCATGCAGCCATGCAGGGCAACGTGTACCTTGCAGCGGGATCCGTTGGCATTGCAGGCTTCGGGAATGTACAGGAAACCCGTGTCGGCCATGGCGGTATCGGCTGCGGCGTAAGCCCGCTGGTTGAAGCTGACGGTTTTTCCCGTTGGTGTGCTGACCGGCGGATTCAGCGGGCCGTAGATGTGGCTCAGGATGGCCCCGGCCTGGTCGTACCCCTTGCCGTTGACCGTGCAGTGGCTGATGTACGGCTCGGCATTGGCCGGGCAGTCATTCCCGTTTTTGGCCGTGATGACGGCGTGACCGGCCGGTACGTCTTTCACGTATTGCAGGTTTTCCTTGCGGACGCCGACCTGCTGGAAAAAATCGGCCGTAGCGTCAACAGCCTGCTGCCGGACAATGGTGTCGCTGGTGCCGCCAAAGACGTAGACCCGCCGGTTTTTCAGGTTGTCGACGGGATCAATCAGCCCGGTGGCCGAAAAATTCCTTGCGGCACTGGTCATGAGGGCCGGATTGGGTGGGACGAACGGTACCTGCCCCATGCAGATGCCGGTAAAGAGGATGTTGTTGGCCGCGCAGTAATACGGGCCGCCGGCAATGATGCCCGATCCGGCAATTGATCCTGAATAGGCCACCTGCAACTGCACGGCCATGAATGCGCCTGACGACAGGCCCGAGACCGAGGTCTGGCCGGGATCGGCCCCATAGGCTGGCAGGCTGGCCGGGCCTGCCGCTGTGCTGCCCGCATGAAACGCCAGTGTGGTCAGGGTGGCGAGGAGTCCTGCTTTTGCGAGGTGTTTCATGCTTGCTCCGTTGAGTGGTCAATGTGGATGCAGATGGCGGCAATATTCTTAATGCATGAATTGTTGATTGTATTGCATGTTGTGTTGGCCGGGCGCTGGCGCAGGAGCCCTGCCAAGGCCGCCAGCAGGAGTCCGCACAATCTTTGTTGCCGCGTCACCAACTGGCCGGAATGGAGCCGCAGTCCGCAGACCCGGAAGGCGCTGAAAGCATGGCTGGACGAGGGGCCGCCTTGCTTGTGTCCGGGGAGTAGCAAAAACGCCCAGGATACGCCGTGGCTCTTTCCTGCCCCTGGAAGCTCTGGCTGGTTCTCCGGGTGACACAGGGCTGCTCTGTCGGCGGCTTCTTGCCGCGTTTTTGGCATTGATTGACAGTGGCGACAGGAATCGCGCAGGAGGGACTTGAGGCAATCACTTGCACTTGCTTGTCCAGAGGCAAGCCCGGATGAGGAAGAACCGGAAAACAGGTAGGGGAAATGTTCTTGGGGACAGTTTCCCCGTCAGGTGCCCGAAGGGGGTCCGGGCCCGCAAAAGGCAGCCGATACGGAATGGCATGTTCAAAAAGCCACAAAAGAAAAAGCCCTGAAAAATCAGGGTTTTGACTGAGTGTTCTGGCGGAAGCGGTGAGATTCGAACTCACGATGCCTTGCGGCACGCCGGTTTTCAAGACCGGTGCATTCAACCACTCTGCCACGCTTCCGCAAACATGATGCCGTATCCATGAGCTTGCAACCGGGGAAGAAAAAACCGGTCCACTGACTGCGCCGGATAACGGGAGCAAGACTATACCCTTGCTGCCGGTCTTTGGGCAAATTCCGTGCGTGTGAAACTGCGGCGTAGGGCACTCTTGTCATGATGCCGGCGAAAGCAAAGGCATGATCGGCAGGATAAAAAGCTTCAATGACATGACAGGCCGGGGCTCCGGCACAATGCCTGACCCAATGGCACACGAAAGACTGCAATGGCGCTGAGCATCGAACGGCTGGACCACCTGGTGCTGACCGTGAAGGACATCGGAGAGACATGTGATTTCTACTCGCGTGTACTGGGCATGACCGTGGTCACGTTCGGGGGCAACCGCAAGGCACTCGCTTTTGGCCAGCAGAAAATCAACCTGCACCTGCACGGACACGAATTCGAGCCCAAGGCCCATCGTCCGGTGCCGGGTTCCGCCGACCTCTGCCTGATCACGGCCACTCCACTGCCCGAAGTACTGGTGCATCTTGCCGCCGAGCAGGTCGAAATCCTGGAAGGGCCGGTGGCCCGTACCGGCGCACTGGGGCCGATCATGTCGGTCTATTTCCGGGATCCGGATCTCAACCTGATCGAAGTCTCCACCTATCCCGCCTGAACCAGGGGCGGCGCTTGCCCTCCCTGGCAAACGGAGCGGAGGATGCCGTTCCGGCTTGCCGTTTTTACACCGGGTTACCGGCCGAAAGCAGCAGGTAGCCTGCCAGCACGGCGCCCAGGGCCGCCATCAGCAAGGCCAGCCAGGTCGCCATGCGGACCGGATAGGCTGGCGGCAGTTCTGCCGGGCCGAGCGTGGCGGTATACCGGGCATGATGCACGGCCGCGATGGCGATCAGTGTTGCACCCAAGGCAGCAAAGGCAAAGCCGAGCATGCCGGAAACCGGATGGCTGACAGTGGCATGCAAGTGCATTTCAAATGCCTGCAACGCCAGAAACAGCCCGAAGCGCGAAATCACGAACCCCATCGCCATGATGGCAATGCCGGTCCGCACCCACGCCAGCAGCGTGCGTTCGGCAGCAGAGTACACCCGTGGATCGTTGTTCATGAGTGAAACCCTTCACGCTGGCAGAAGCCCTGTCTATAGCGCCGCTTGCGGACCGGGGCAAGCTGCCCGGATGCCGGCCGGTGCACGACGGCACGGCAACCCCGCATTGCCGGACATGCTTGCCGGGCGGCCGGCAAGGGCATCAAGTGCAGGGAGCATGGCCACCAGCCACGACAGGCTGGCAACAGCGCCGACGGGACATGCCGGATGTGGCCCGCAACCATGCAGGGCATCTGCCGGTGATTGCGGCCCGGCGGCCGCCAGCCGGTTCCGGCATGCCGCACATGGCGACCGGGAAGCTCCGGGCCGGGGCCAGGCGCCGCAGCTTGTGTCCGCGACGCCCGCTGGCGATTCCGGTGCGGAGCGTGCCGGCCGCCCTCCCGGTTACAGGTTCTTGAGCAGGATGACGGCAATGGCTGCCGGTGCCAGTACCCGGCAGCTCCACTTCAGGCCCGACAAGGCCAGCGGCGGCAGGGCACTCTGCGAAGCGATCACTGGCCATACGCGCCAGCCGGCAAACAGCGTCACGCCGATGCCGCCCAGCGGCATCATCACGTTCGATACGCTGTAGTCCATTACGTCGAAAACCGACTTGCCGAACCATTGCACGTCCGCCAGCGGGCCGAACGACAGTGCTGCCGGAATGCCGCAAACGAACACGGCCAGCGACAGCCCCAGGATCACCGGCCGGCGTTTCCAGCCGAATTCGTCGAGGAACAGGGTGGCGATCAGCTCCAGGATCGACACTGATGACGTCAGGGCGGCAACGGCCAGCAGGGCAAAGAACAGTACGGCAAACACCTGGCCGAACGGCAGGCTGGCGAACACCACCGGCATGGTCATGAACGTCAGCCCCGGGCCGGCCGCCGGGTCAAGCCCGAAGGCAAACAGTGCCGGAAAGATCATCAGGCCGGACAGGATGGCCACGAGGCATGACAGCCCCACCACCCAGGCAGCCGAGCGCAGGACCGGGGTTTCGCGCTTGACGTACGAGCCGTAGGCAATCATGCCGCCGGTGCCCAGCGACAGTGAAAACAGTGCCAGCCCCAGGGCATCCACCACCATCGCCGGTGTCAGCTTGCTGAAGTCCGGTTGCAGGAAGGCCACGACGCCGGCCCAGGCGCCAGGCAGGGTCAGTGAGCGGGCGATCAGGACCAGCATCATCGCCAGCAGACAGGGCATCAGCAGCTTGCTGGCGCGTTCGATGCCGGCTTCGACCCCGGCAATCACGATGGCGAGCGTGGCGAGGATGAAGGCGCCGTGACTGGCGACCGGCCACAACGGGTGCGAAACGTAGTTGGCGAAGCCGGCCTGCAAGGCTGCAGCATCAGTGGTCAGGATGTCGCCCTCCAGTGCCAGCAGCAGGTAGCCGAAAGTCCAGCCCCCCACCACGCTGTAAAAACTGTAGAGCACGAAGCCCGCGAAGATGCCCATGAGGCCGATCAGGGGCCAGGCACCACCCGCGAGCCGGCGGAACACGCCGACCGGGCCGGTCTGGGCGGTCCGTCCCAGCGTGAATTCAACCATCATCTGCGCCAGACCCAGGGTAAAGCTGAACAGCAGGAACAGCAGCAGGAACACGCCGCCGCCGTTCATGGCCGTGACGTAGGGAAACTTCCAGATGGCGCCAAGGCCGATGGCCGAGCCGGCGGCGGCAAAGATGAAGCCGAAACGGGAGCCCCAGCTGGAGCGGGTGGTCGTCATGAATGGTCCTTTCTGGCAAATCAAAAACGCATCCGCCGTCCGGGCTGGCGT
>JAGPIM010000167.1 GCA_018055005.1 Laribacter sp. | reverse complement strand
ACCAGATCCCAGCTGGTGAACGGGATGTCGATGTCGCCGATCTGGGTCAGGTGCCCACGCACGACGATGCCGAAGCGTTCGCTCAGCCATTTTTTGGCAATGGCACCGGCAGCGACCCGCACGGCAGTTTCGCGTGCCGACGAGCGGCCGCCGCCACGCGGGTCGCGGATGCCGTATTTGTGCCAGTAGGTGTAGTCGGCATGACCGGGGCGGAAGGTGTCGGCAATGTTGCCGTAGTCCTTGCTGCGCTGGTCCTGGTTACGGATCAGCAGTGCAATCGGGGTGCCGGTGGTCTTGCCTTCGAACACGCCGGAGAGGATTTCCACCGTGTCCGGCTCGCGGCGCTGGGTGACGTGGCGGCTGGTGCCGGGCTTGCGCCGGTCCAGTTCGCGCTGGATGTCGGCTTCGCAGATCGCCAGTCCTGGCGGGCAGCCATCGACCACACAGCCAATTGCCGGCCCGTGGCTTTCGCCGAAACTGGTTACGGTAAACAGGTGGCCGAAGGTATTGCCCGACATGTGAAATTCCTGAGTTAAGGTGGATTCAAGAGCGGCGGGCAGTGTAGCACAAAGGCATTAGACAGCCGGCCGGCGGCGGAACCAGCCGGTGACGCTCAGGCGGGTGCGCCCGGCAGGCTCGACGGCATGCCAGAACCGGTCGGACAGGAAGGTCACCAGTGTACCGCCGGTGGGCCGGAGCAACAGGCTGTCGCCGTCGCGCGCAGCCGGCCAGAAGCGCAGGTGGCCACCGTCTTCGTCCTGCCAGTCCGGCGGATTGAGATAGAGCACGACTGTGAGGGTACGCAGGTCGCTGTCGCGGAAGCGGTCAAGGTGGGCTTGGTAAAAGCTGCCGGGCGGATAGACCGCCAGATGGGCTTCAAGATCGTGCAAGCCAAGATACAGCGCCTGGTTGACCGACTGGCGCAGGGACTCCATGCGGGTCTGGTATTGCGTCAGCACCGGATGCTCCGGCGCCTCGTCAATCCACAGCACCTGGTCGGAGCGCACGCCTTCCTGGATGGCAAGACTGCCGCCGCGCCCGACCCCGGCCCGGTGAAACACGCCTCCAGCGTGGCAGTGCAGTGCATGTGCTGCCAGTGCGGCCGTGTCGTCCGCCCCCAGGAAATCCGGCCAGACAGCCCAGCCGGCATCAACCAGCCGGTCGAGACAACTTTCGTTGTCATGTACCCGGGCACTCTTGGGCAGATGGAGTGACATCCCGGTTTCTCCTCGCATGGATCAGGCGGCGGATTCTACCGTACTTTGTTTCGCCCGCCGCTCAGGCAAGTGCGGGCGTTCTGGCAGGAATATGGCTGCCACGCAGACAGGCATGGAACCGGCAGATCATGCAGCCAGACCAAGATCAGGCCGGGTCCGACGGCAAAGCATTGCGTGCTCCGCGTCCTGCCGCCCGAATCACTGCCGGCCGGGATGCTGCAACACCGTGTTGCCCGGAGGACAGGCGGGATCGCACTCCCTGACCCCGGGACCATTTCATGCAAAAGGCATAATACCGGTGAGTTTCCTGCCGGCGATCCCATGGAGCATTTGTGCTCTCCATGTCCGGCATGGCGCATGCACTTTGTACTCAGGCATGCAGTGTCACCAGCGTGGCATGCGGAACCTGCCATGTTTTTTCACCCACGCCCCTGACCGGGACCGGAGCAGTGCATGTCAGCGAAGGAGAGTGACAGGTCTGCTGGTGCCATGCGGCATGGCAGTATCGCAGGCGCATGCTGTGCACGCGGGGATCAGCCCCGCAGGATGCAGCAACGGTTCAAACATGCTGGCGCATTTTTCGGCACCCCAACGCACCCCGTTCAATCATCCGGGGTGCCGGCACCAAAGGCAGCCAGAAAAAACCCGATCTGCCGGCTTGGGTATGGCAGGGAACTGTACCCGCCCCCTCTGCCGCAGGGCCGTTCCGGTGGGGCACCAATACTGACTCCGGACGCGCACCAGGACGCGCCGGGCTACCACAGCCCCCCCCCTCGCTCGCGGCTGTGACCTGACCGTTTTACGGCCGGCCTTCATTCACTTCCGGTCGCTGCCCTTGACCTTGCCAAGACGCTGCACGCGCAGCCGGTAATCGGCACGCTCGCCCTTTTCAGCATGGCTGCGGTACACGAACACGCGCACCACATAGCTGCCGTCAGCAGGCAAAACCCCCATCCAGTCACGGGTTTCGGCAATCGGCATGGTCTGCTGCTCGTCATTCCACAACAGGAAATAGGCTGCCGGATGCCCGGTAACCGTCAGGCGCACCTGCTCGCCCTCTCGCCCTTCAAACCGGTAATCACGCACCTGGCTGCCTTTGACGCTGCCGGAAACAGCAGCAGCATTCTGCCCCAGGGACATGACCGACGAGGATGCAGCCAGGGCCGTCCCCGTACACAACATGCCGGTAATCAGTACTCCGGCCAGCCAGCCTGTAATTCCCGTCATTGCTCCCTCCGGTCGGGTCCAGTCATCGAGGCCGTTACCTTACCTTGAGTTGGCCCCCGGCCCAACTCCGGCACCGCAGCCAGCGGACAAGGCTCCAGTTGCAGCGAGGCCGGTGGCTGCCGGATGGTGGCCTGAAGCAGCTTGAACAGGTCCACATTCACCGCATCTCCCGCCTCCAGCCATTCACCGTCTGCCGTAAAACTGCCCAGATAACGCCAGTCGGCAAACAGATGCCGCTCGCACCGGCCGGTTACCACGTCCTGCTCGACAACGGCCAGCGCATCGTCAAACGGCCACGATGGCAAGGCATGGCGCGCCAGCATGCCCTCGAGCCGGGTATTGAACTGTGCGGCACTTTCCCGCCCCAGACAGGCCCCGCGGCAACGCCCCAGGAAATAGGCAGAACAGGGCCGGCCACTGCGCGACTGCTCCAGCCCCAGCCGTTTGCAGCACAGCTTGTAACTGTCTGCAAACGTGGCCAGCAGCCGCTGCGCTTCGCGCGGATTGCGGAAGACACCAAAACACCGGCCGGCGCGCCCGGTCAGTGCCTCTGCCAGCGGCACCGGTACCGGGCCCAGATACCCTTGCTCGTCAGCCACCAGCCGCCAGGACAGGGCTGTTTCGTCCGCGCGCCCCTTGCCTCCGGCCAGCGGCGCCGGCAACCGGCCAAGAATCCGGACTTCGCGCAGCGCGGCACCAAATTCGCCCAGTGTTTCGTCCCAGACGACGCTGGCGATCCGTGCGGCCAGCCGGGCTTCTTTCTGGTTGCGGATCCGTGGCTGGAAATAACGCAAAACGCTGGCACGCAGGTTAGCGGCCTTGCCGACATGCAGCACGGTGCCATCCGCCGCCAGCAGCCGGAACACGCCCGGCACGTCGGGCAAATGGTCGACCAGACCGGCCCCGACACCTTCGGGCAGCTCGATGGCGGCCAGCAAGTCTGCCGCCGCCGCCCGGACCGCATCCTGTCCCAGTTCGGCGACGGCGGTTTGCAGGAACACGTACACCGCCTCAGCATCTCCCAGCGCCCGGTGGCGCATGCCGGGAGGCACGTCGATACCGTGCCGGGCAATCAGGCTGTCAAGGCTGTGCTTGGCGTGCTGCGGATACAGCCGGCGCGACAGCTTGACGGTACAGAGCGGATCGGTGGTGAAGGTCAGCCCCAGCCGGCGAAACTCGTTTTTCAGAAAACCGTAGTCAAAGCGTGCATTGTGCGCGATCAGCAGCTTGCCGTTCAGGCGCGCCAGCAATGCCGGTGCCAGATCGGCAAAAGGCGGAGCCTCCGCCACCATGGCATCACTGATGCCGGTCATTTCCTCAATGAACGGCGGAATCGGCTGACCGGGGTTGACGAGCTGTGACCAGCGGGTCGTGACCCCGTGGCTGACTTCAACCAGGCCGATTTCGGTAATCCGGTCACGGGTAATGTGACCTCCGGTCGTTTCCAGGTCGACAATGACGTAAGGGCGATCAAACACGGCAACACGCTGCTAGGGGGATGAAACCAGAAAAGAAAAACGGCACCACAGACGGTGCCGTCACATGGCCAGCATTGTAACGCTCCATCCGGCTGCACACAGCCCCGCAGGAGCACAAAAAAACGCCGCAGACGATCTGCGGCGTTGCAAGTACAACGAGAGGAGAAAATCAGGCCTTCTTGGCAGCCGGACGGTTGACGGCAGCCGATGCCACTTTGGCAGAGTTGGCAGCAGCTTCGGCACCGGCTTCGGCCAGTTCGGCACTGACCTTCTTGGCAGTCTTGGTCACGCTGTCATAGGCGGCGGTGGCGCTGGTCAGCATGTTCTTCATGGCATTGACAGCGGTATCGGAACCGGCCGGAGCATTTTTCGACAGCTTGTCGAGATTGGCGCACAGCTGCTTGTTGAAATCCAGCATCTGCTCTTCCATGAAAGCCTGGACTTCGTTCTGGGTCTGGACGGCCACGTCGTACACGCTGCGGGCCATGCCGAATACCTGGTCCACGCTCGGCTGGCTGAACTGGGCCTGCACGTCGGCCAGGCTCTTGACGTCTTTCACTTCGGCCAGGGTCTTGACCACGTCAGCCTGTTCGGCGATCAGCTTTTTGGACAGTTCCAGTTGCAGGTTGGCAAAGCGCTCGGCGCTGGACAGCACGATGGACGACAGGCGCAGGGCCTTTTCCAGTTGGGCTTGTTGCAGGGATTGCAGTTCTTGTGCCTGATTGAACATGTCGGTTGCTCCGTAATGAATGATTTGGGGTCAAACGGTGCAAGCCAACAGCCTGGACTGCATTCGCACTTGGCATTGTGCACCGCAACATCTAACGCTATTTAAGCGGGGCGGCAGCCGGCTGTCAAACCATTTTTGTGCATTGCACCAAAACGTCGTTCCGGCACAACAGGCGTGCCGTGGAAAACCACGCCCGCTCCGGGTACACTTCCTGCCATTCATTCATCCACGAGCAGCGATCCGGCCCCCTATGAGCGCCTCTGCCGATCACACTTTCGACATCAAGTCCGCGCGACTCAACCTGTTTTCCATCCGGCTGCGCTCAACCCGTCTGGCCGACATTGCCCGGGATCTGGACAACCGTTTCCCGTCGGACAGTCCGTTCAGCCGGACACCGGCCATGCTGGACGTCAGCCAGGTCAATCCGGTCGAACTGGATTACCGCGGTCTGGTCGCCCGGTTCGCCCAGTACGGCATCCATCTGGTCGGCGTGCGCCCGACCCCGGCCGGTCTGGAAGGCGCGCTGGACGATGCCGGCCTGCTGCCGCTCGGAGGAGACGAGGCACTGGACGAATCCTGTCTGGAAGACGAACCGCAACCGCAAACACTGGTGATCGACAAGCCGGTCAGGGCCGGACAGCAGGTGTATGCACGCGGCGGCAATCTGGTCGTACTGGCCACGGTCAGTGCCGGTGCCGAGGTGATTGCCGACGGCGACATCCACATTTACGGCAGCCTGCGCGGCCGGGCGCTGGCGGGCGCACGCGGCCAGCGCGACGCCCGGATTTTCGTCCAGTCGATGCAGGCCGAACTGCTGTCGATCGCCGGCATCTGGCGCACGCTGGAGCAGGATCTGCCTGCCGCGCTGGCCAGCCGGCCGCTGCAAGTGTTGCTGGAATCGGACAAGATTGTCATGCGGGCCTTGCCCGATTGAGTTGCCCAACTTTTACTGATGGCAACCGCATACCAAAATTCGTGATTGAACAGGGGAAACACTGTGGCAAGAATCATCGTCGTGACGTCCGGCAAGGGCGGAGTAGGCAAAACCACCACCAGTGCAAGCATTGCCACAGGGCTCGCCCTGAAAGGCCACAAGACCATCGTCATCGACTTTGACGT
>JAGPIM010000166.1 GCA_018055005.1 Laribacter sp. | reverse complement strand
CCGCACGACGTGCTGTTCATCGACGAAATCCACCGCCTGAGCCCGGTGGTGGAGGAAATCCTCTACCCGGCGCTGGAGGATTACCAGATCGACATCATGATCGGCGAAGGGCCGGCGGCGCGTTCGGTCAAGATCGACCTGCCGCCGTTCACCCTGGTCGGGGCTACCACCCGCGCCGGCATGCTCACCAACCCGCTGCGCGACCGCTTCGGCATCGTGGCGCGGCTGGAGTTTTACACCCCGGAAGAGCTGACCCGCATCGTGCGGCGCTCGGCCGGCCTGCTGGAAGTGCCGCTGGGCGAAGAGGGCGCATTCGAGGTGGCGCGGCGCAGCCGTGGCACGCCACGGATTGCCAACCGCCTGCTGCGGCGGGTGCGCGACTTTGCCGAAGTGCGCGCCGACGGCGTGGTGACGGCGGCGGTAGCCGATGCGGCGCTGTCGATGCTCGACGTCGACCCGGCCGGGCTGGACGTGATGGACCGCAAGCTCCTGGCGGCGGTGCTGGAAAAGTTCGGCGGCGGCCCGGTCGGTCTCGACAACGTGGCGGCGGCCATCGGCGAATCGACCGATACCATCGAGGACGTGATCGAACCCTACCTGATCCAGCAGGGCTATCTGCAACGCACGCCGCGCGGCCGCATGGCCACGGCACTGGCGTGGACGCACTTCGGTTTCGTGCCACCGGAACGGGTCTGACCGAGGTAGTGAATGCCGTGCGTGCGCGGCCAGCCGGAGGCGGCCGTCTGGCTTGCCGGATCAGGTTGTGACGGTGAGACACGGAGCAGGACCGGATGCACGCTGACGGCAGATGGTCTTCCAGTGCCGGCCGCAAGCCGTCCGGCGCCGCCGCGATGGCAGGGACTCCCGCGCACGAAAACGTCCGGCAAGGCTGCGCCCGTGCGGCGGGCACCGCAGGGACCGACCAGAAACAAGGGAGGCCGCGGCCTCCCTTTTTGCCGGCCGGACCGGCGGACACGATCAGGCGTCAGCGTTCGTAGAGGCCGGTCAGCGTGGCCCTGGCCAGCGCATGGGCGTTGAGGTTGAAGCCGACCACGGCGGCCGAAACTTCGGCAGGCAGGTCCAGCGCCGGCACGTCCAGCGCGAACACGGTGAACTGGTAGCGGTGCGGCCCGTGGCCGGCCGGCGGGTGAGGTCCGCCCCAGGCGTACTGGCCGTAGTCGGTGCGCATGTGGCGCGCTCCGGCCGGCAGGGTGGCATCGCTTTCGCCAGCCCCGGCGGCCAGTTGCTGCACGCTGGCGGGCAGGTTGATCACCAGCCAGTGCCACCAGCCGCTGCCGGTCGGCGCATCCGGGTCAAAGCAGGTCAGGGCGTAGCTGAGGGTGCCGGCCGGCGCCCCGTGCCAGACCAGCGTGGGTGAAATGTTGGCGCCGGGTGCCTCGAAGGCAAAGAGGTCCGGCAGCCGGGCACCATCGGCGAAATCAGGGCTGGAAAGGGTGAAACCGCTGGTCGGCATCGGCAGGACTCCTGGCTGGATGGCCACCGGACACGGCAGCCGTCAGCACGGCCGGCTGGCCGTGCGCTGGTAAATATAGCCGGGATAAATGCAGATGCAGTCGTCGGGCAGCTGCTCGAAATCCTCGCGCCGACCGGCGTAGCACCAGACGCTGTCACGGTCGTCGAGCGTACGGAATACCGGCTGGCCGCCGTGGTAGAACATCAGGCCGCGGCCGCGGAAACCGTCGAGCGGCAGCATGGCCGTACCGGGACGGTCGAGCAGCTGGCGGGCACAGTCTTCGTCCAGCTCGCGGGCGCGTTCGAGGTCGTGGCGGGCGATGCCGGCGATCATCAGCAGGATCGGCACGATCAGCAGTGCCCAGTCGCCATGGACGAAAAAGAGCACGGCCAGGACCGAGGCGCCGGCAAGGAAAAATTGGCTGTCGAATTTCATCGGAGGGATCTTCCGGTTGGCGGGCGCGCAGGCGTCCGGATTTCCCTTTGCAAGACTCAGTCGGTGCCCGGAAGCACCAAGCGCCGCTCGCGGGCGGCGCTATTGGTATAGCGGCATTGTCATGGTGCCGACAATCACGCTTGTCAAGCGTAGCAGCGGCAGGTGCCGCCAGGCCAGGTGCGATGCCGGGCGGTCGGCGGGGCGGCCGCAGCGGTCAGCGCGCCGGCCGCCTTAAGCTGTGGCTGATGCTGGCGTGTTCAGATGGCGGCTCCGCATCCCTGTTCCGGCCTTGCCCATGAAACCGAAAAAACTGTTCAAGTCGATGTTCAAGCCCTTGCTGCTGGCCGTCATGGCCCTGGTCGGCTGGAAGCTCTGGCAGCGCTACCGCAGCAACGACCGCCAGCAGCCGTCGCTGCCGGTCCGCCGCCGCCGTTAGGCCGTTTCGGCCTTGCCCAGCACGCGGAATTCGATTTCCAGTGCCAGTTCGTCGATGCGCGCCACTTGCAGGCGCACCCGGTCGCCAGCCTGCATCTCCGGCAGTCCGGCTACCCGCACCGCCAGCGGCAGGCCGTCGATGCGGACCAGATCGTCCTTGACCCACAGCGCGGTCACGTCGCTGACGTTTTCCTGGGTAAACCAGCGCAGGCACCAGAAGCGTTCCATCTGGTACTGGAAGTCGGCATAGGCGTTGTAGGCCTGGTCGAAGTCGCGCAGGCGGGCAAAGAGGTCGGCGTCCCCGCGCTTGTAGCGCGGTGTTTCGCCCCGGATCATCGCCACGATCTGCTGCTGGTTCACGAAGTCGGCAGCCCGGCGCAGCGGTGAGGTGGCCCACGCATACTGCGCCACGCCAAGGCCGACGTGCGGCTCGGCGGCGGTGGTCATGCGCACCTTGCCGGCGGTCTGGGCGCGGTACATGGCCGGAATGCCGGCGGCGGCCAGGTCACCGCCCCAGGTCGAGTTGGCGAGGATCATCAGCTCGCTCACCAGCTTGTCCATCGGTGCCCCGCGGCGCCGGGTGGTCAGCACGACCTTGCCGTCGACGATGGCAAAGTTGTAGTCGAGCCGCACGGTGGCATTGGTATCGGCCTTGCCGCGCTGCACTTCCAGCGCATTGGCGAATTGCCACAGGGTGGTCAGCTCGGCCTTGTACGGATAATCGCGGCCCGTGTCATTGGCCAGCGTTTCTTCGTTGAACACGGTTTCCAGCCAGTCGTGGCGCAGGTTGGCGGCAATGTTGACCCGCTCGATCCGGCTTTCGTGGCCAATGATCTCGAATTCCGGCGTCACCTCGAAATACACGCTCACTGCCGGGCAGTACTGGCCCTCGTTGAGCGAAAACACCCCCACCACCTCGTCGGGCAGCATGGTGATCTTGTCGCCGGGGAAATACACGGTGGAGAGGCGCTGGAACACCAGCTGCTCCAGCCCGCCGTCACGCGGTGCGTCCAGCGTCGGCGCGGCAATGTGCACGCCCACCTGCCAGTTGCCGTTGGCGAGCCGGGTCAGCGACAGTGCATCGTCGATCTCGGTGGTGGCCGCGTCGTCGATCGAGAAGGCCTCGACGCTGGCCGCCGGCAGCTCGGCCGGTGCCACCGGCAGGTCGAGCGCCGGGAAGCCGCGTCCGCGCGGGAAGTGTTCCATGATGAAGCCGGCCAGCAGGTAGTCCGGTACCGAACCGATGCCGCCGCGTTCGGCCACCAGCTTGAGCGGCGACAGCGCCAGCGCCTTGCAGGCGGCTTCCAGCCCCTTCCATTCCAGCGTGTTCTTGTCCGGTTTCCACAGGAGCGACATCAGGTGCGGGCGCCACGCTTCCGGCAGCCGGCCGGCGCGGCATTCTTCCACCCAGGCATCGATCTGCAACTGTTGCAGGCGCTTTTTTTCCTGTCCGGCCAGCGCCGCTTTCAGCGATTCTTCCGGCGCGGCCTTGTAACGGCCCCGGCCCTTCTTGTAGAAGTACATCGGCGCTTCGTGCAGGCGCAGGCTGATGGCGGCGGTTTCGATGGCCGACGGTGCCTGGCCGAAGTAGTCGGCCGCCAGGGCGGTGGCGTCGAATTCGTCCTCGCCGCAGCATTCCCACAGGAAGTCGAGGTCAAGGTCGGCCGCCAGCGCTTCGGCCGCCGGCATGAAATCGGCCAGCGCCGAATTAAAGCGCAGCAGCACCGTGGCCGATTTGATCTTGGAGCGCTTGCCGTGCGGGGCTTCGACTTGAAGACTGGCATCAGTCTCGCTCATGATCGCCCCTACCTTGAAGCTGCCGCTTTCTTCATAAAATACATTCGTCGCCATGATTCGGGGCCTGCCGGAACTCGAAAAGGCGGCGATTATACCCCGGAGGCCGCCATGCCCGAGATTGTGGAAGCCCTAACGGCCATTGACCGCGACAGCACCCTGCTGGCCCGCCAGTGGGACACGCCGCTGGCCGCGCATCTGGCGTACCTGGCGCTCAACCTCAAGTGCCAGGCCGAGCGTACGCAGGCCGACGAACTGGCGCGCGGCGCACAGGGCTTTGCCCGGTTCCTGCACGACGCCGTGCGCCAGGCGCGCGAACAGGGCGAAGTACCCGCGGCTTTCGTGCCGGCCCTGCGGGCGCGGCTGGCGACCCTGCACGAGCTGGGCCGTCCCGTGCCGCCCCCCGCGCCGGTGGCCGCCAGCGACCGGGTGGTGCTGTGGCTGCCACCCGCGCTCGACGCCAGCCGGTTGCTGCGCGAACTGGGCCGGGCCGGCGTGCATCCGCTGCGGGTCGGCTCGTCGGCCGAACTGGTCAGCCTGCTCGACACCCGGCCGCCGGCCGTGCTGGCCGTCCTGCGGCTGGACGCCGGCATCGACGGTGCCCTCTCGGCGCTGATGCAGACCCGGCTGGCCGACGTGCCGTTATTGCTGCTGGCCCCCGAACTTGATTACGCCACCCGGCTGAACGCCGTACGGCTGGGCGCGCGTGCTTTTCTGCCGTGGCCGCTGGCCGGCGACGAACTGGCCGATGCCCTGGCCCGGCTGGCGCCGCGACTGGACCCGGCACCGCTGCGGGCGCTGGTGGTCGAGGCCGCTCCCGAGCTGGCCGACTGGTATGCCAGGACACTGGCGCAGCACGGCATGGATACCCGCGTGGCCGACAGCGGCAGCACTGGCTTCGAGGCGCTGATCCGTTTTTCGCCGGATGTGCTGGTGGTGGACCAGCGGCTGCCGGAAGGGCCGGGGCTGGAGTTTGTCCACGTCGTGCACCAGGCGCGGGTGGACGACCCGGTGCCGGTGGTGATGCTGGCGGCCGATGCCCGCCACCCGGTCCGCCCCGATCCGGATGCGCCGGTGGCCGCCTGGCTCGACAAGCCGGTACAGGCCGAGGCGCTGGCGGCGGCGGCCCTGAATGCCGCCCGCCTGCACCGCGTGCGGCGGGCCCGGGCGGCGACCGATCCGCTCACCGGCGTGCTGGCCGAACGGGCGCTGGCCGACCGGCTGGACGCCGAGCTGGCCCGCGCGGCCCGCCAGCACCAGCCGCTGACGCTGGCGGTGCTCGACATTGTCGGGCTGGGCGACATCAACCGGCAGCAGGGCTATGCGGTGGGCGACCGGGTGTTGCTGGCGCTGGCCCGCCTGCTGCGTGAGCGCCTGCGCCGGCATGACGTGGTGGGGCGCATGGCCGGCGACCGTTTCGTGCTGGTGCTGCCGGATGCCGGCGCGGAAACGGCCGACGCGCTGCTGGCCAGCCTGGCGCTGGCCTTTGCCGCCCGGCAGTCCGAGGACGGGCTGCGGACGACGGTGGCCCGCTTCACCGCTGCGGTGTGCCGGGCCGAACCGGGCGACACGGCCGCCGTGTGGCTGCCGCGCCTGCGGGACTGGCCGCTGCCGGCCGTGGACGGGCCGGCAGACGGGGCCGGTCAGAGTGCCA
>JAGPIM010000165.1 GCA_018055005.1 Laribacter sp. | reverse complement strand
GCCGGTGAATGCGCCTTGCGTTCGCGCTCGATGCCCAGCAGCAGGCCGATGCCCAGTGCGATCAGGTAGCGCGGCAGGGCCGCGAACGGACTGTTGTCGAGGACGATCAGCGAATCCAGCCAGCTCATGCCGAAGCCTGTCAGGCTGCGCCGGAGGCAGTATCGTCCAGCCGCTGGCGGACCGAGCGGACGATGCCGGCAGGATCGAGGCCGCAGTCGGCCAGCAGCAGGGCCGGGTCGCCGTGCTCGACGTAGTGGTCGGGCAGGCCGAGGTTCAGCACCGGCACGGTGATGCCGGCGGCGGCCAGGGTTTCCAGCACGGCGCTGCCGGCTCCGCCCATCACCACGTTTTCCTCGACCGTGACCAGCAGCTCGTGGCTGGCCGCCAGCTGGCGGATCAGGGCGGTGTCCAGCGGTTTGACAAAGCGCATGTCTGCCACGCTGGCATCGAGCTGGTCAGCTGCTGCCAGCGCCGGATGCACCATGCTGCCGAACGCCAGGATGGCGATGCCCTTGCCCTGGCGGCGCAGCGTGCCCTGGCCCAGCGGCAGGGCGGTCATGGCGGCCACTGGTTCGCAGCCCGGACCGGTGCCGCGCGGGTAGCGCACGGCCGTCGGTCCGTCGTGCAGGAATGCGGTGTAGAGCAGTTGCCGGCATTCGTTTTCGTCCGACGGCGCCATCACCACCATGTTGGGGATGCAACGCAGGTAGGAGAGGTCGAAAGCACCGGCGTGGGTCGGGCCGTCGGCCCCTACCAGCCCGGCACGGTCGATGGCAAACACCACCGGCAGGTTTTGCAGGGCAACGTCGTGGATCAACTGGTCGTAGGCGCGTTGCAGAAAGGTGGAGTAGATCGCCACCACCGGCTTGAGCCCGTCACAGGCCATGCCTGCGGCAAACGTGACCGCGTGCTGTTCGGCAATGCCGACATCGAAATAGCGGTCCGGATATTCCTTTTCGAAGCGCACCATGCCCGAGCCTTCGCGCATGGCTGGCGTGATGCCGACGAGGCGTTCGTCCTGTGCTGCCATGTCGCACAGCCAGTCGCCGAATACCTGCGTGTAGCCAGGCTTGCTGCTGCCGGACTTACTGACCAGTCCATTTTCCGGGCTGAACTTGCTGACGCCGTGGTAGCTGATCGGGTCTTTTTCCGCGAGCTTGTAGCCGTGGCCCTTTTTGGTGACCACATGCAGGAACTGCGGTCCCTTGAGCTGGCGGATGTTTTGCAGCGTGTTGACCAGCACGCCCAAGTCATGGCCGTCGACCGGACCCAGGTAGTTGAAACCGAATTCCTCGAACAGGGTGGCCGGGGTCAGCAGGCCTTTGACCTGCTCTTCGGCCTTGTGCGCCAGCTTTTGCAGCGGCGGCGCCATGCCCAGCACCCGGTTGGTGCCGCTTTTCATGGTGGCGTAGAAACGGCCGCTCATGAGGCGGGTGAAATAGTGGTTGAGCGCGCCGACGTTCGGCGAGATCGACATGTCGTTGTCGTTGAGGATGACCAGCAGGTCCGTGTCCGAGTCACCAGCGTTGTTGAGTGCCTCGAAAGCCTGGCCGGCCGTCATGGCGCCGTCACCGATGATTGCCACCACGCGGCGGTCGCTGCCGGTCTGGCGGGCGGCCACGGCCATGCCCAGTGCCGCACCGATGCTGGTGGACGAGTGGCCGACGCCGAATGTGTCGTATTCCGATTCGTCACGCTTGGGAAAGCCGGCCAGGCCGCCTTTCTGCCGCATGGTGTGCATGCGGTCGCGCCGGCCGGTGAGGATCTTGTGCGGATAGGTCTGGTGGCCGACATCCCACACCAGCCGGTCGTCCGGCGTGTTGTAGACGTAGTGCAGGGCGATGGTGAGTTCGATCGAGCCAAGGTTGGAGGCAAAGTGCCCGCCGGTCTGGCTGACGGAATCCACCAGAAAGTCGCGCAGTTCGCGCGCCAGCTGCGGCAGTTGCTTGCGGTCCAGCTCGCGCAGGTCGGCCGGAATCTGAATCGTGTCGAGAAGCGGGGTGGAAGTCATGATGGCCAGAAAAATTAGAAAGAGCGCGCCACGATGTAGTCGGCCAGCTGTTGCAGGCGACGGGCACGGGAGCCTAAGGGCACCAGTGCCTCATGGGCGTCGGCCAGCAGGGCGTGCGCGTAGCCGCGGGCTTCGCCCAGCCCCATCAGGCTGACGTAGGTGGGCTTGTCGTGGGCGGCATCCTTGCCGGCGGTCTTGCCCAGGGTGGCGCTGTCGGCTTCGCAGTCGAGCACGTCGTCGATGACCTGGAAAGCGAGGCCGATGCGGCGGGCATAGCGGTCGAGCGCGGCGAGTTCGTCATCGCCGGGCGAGCCTGCGAGGGCACCGAGCCGGACGGCGGCCTGGATCAGGGCGCCGGTTTTCAGGCAGTGCATGTATTCCAGTGCCGTCTGGTCCAGTGCGTGGCCGACGGCAGCCAGATCGATGGCCTGGCCGCCGCACATGCCGCGCGGGCCGGCAGCGTGGGCCAGTGCGGACAGCATGGCCAGCTGGCGGGCCGGTACGACGCCAGGCAGGGGAGCTGCCAGCAGTTCGAAGGCGTGGGCCTGGAGGGCATCGCCGGCCAGCAGGGCCATGGCTTCGCCGTGGGCGATGTGGCAGGTGGGCTTGCCGCGGCGCAGCACGTCGTCGTCCATGCAGGGCAGGTCGTCGTGTACCAGCGAGTAGGCGTGGATGCACTCTACGGCACAGGCGGCAGCCGACAGGGCTTCGGGCGTGGCGCCGGAAACGTCGCCGGCGGCGAAAACCAGCAGCGGCCGCACGCGCTTGCCGCCATCCAGCGCAGCGTAGCGCATGGCGTCAAACAGCGGGGCTGCGGCGTGGGTACCGGCGGGCAGGCTGGCAGCGAGGGCGGTTTCGACGCGCTGCTGGATGTCCGTCATCCAGGGCAGGAAATCGGTATCAGTCATGCTCGGGGTCCAGTGGCTTGAGTGCATCCGCTTCCAGTACGCGCAATTGCTGCTCGGCGTCGGCAAGCTTGCCCTGACAGAACTTGACGAGTTCGGCGCCTTGCTTGTAGGCGGTCAGTGCCGCTTCCAGCGGCAGCTCTCCACGCTCGAGATCACGGATCAGCGCGTCGAGCTGTTCGACGGCACTTTCAAAACTGGCGGGCTGTTTGGCAGGTTTGGCCATGATGAATGTCACTGGAAAAACCGCCAAATTGTAGCGGCAAATTCCGGGGCGCAGTCAGATAACTCAAGCAGCCGGCATGGCGGGCACAAAAAAGCGGGCCAGAGGCCCGCGCATGCTGTCCGGCTGATCCGGTCAGAACTGGTACTGGTACTGCACGCCGACCAGATCCGCCACGACGGAAAATTCGCCGTTCAGTCCCTTGTAGGTGGTCTTGGAGTCACCCATGGCAAAGAGGTGGCTGTACGAGAAGTCCAGTTGGCTTTGCTTGCTGAGCTTCCAGCTGGCGCCGAGGCTGACCCAGCCGCGGTCGCTGTCGGGAATCAGCGGGTTACGGTATTCGGCCGACTTGACCGGCGTGGTTTCGTAGGCAAGGCCGCCACGGAAGGTCCACTGGTCGTTGTGGCGGTAGTCGGCACCTACGCCGTAGTACCAGGAATCGCCCCAGTTGTTTTCGAGGCTGAGTCCGCCGCCGGACTGGCTGACCACGTCGATCGACTTCAGGCGCGACCAGTTGGTCCAGCGCACGATGCCCGACACCGTCCATTGTGGATTGATCTCGTGCATGGCACTCAGGGTGATGTATTCCGGAACGGTCACGTCGGCCTTGGCGGATTCATGCTTGTGGCCACCGGCTGCCATGCCGGTCTGGTCCAGGAAGCCTTCAGCCTTGTGGTCGATCTTGGAACGGTAGGCCAGGCCGAGGCGGGTGCTGTCAGACAGGGACACCATCGCGCCCAGGTTGTAGCCCCATGCCCAGCCCTTGGCCTTGACTTCGCCAAGCAGCATGCCCGGGATGCCTTGCTTCAGGCTGGCATTGGCATACTGCGCCGACACGCCGGCGCCCAGCGACAGCCACGGGGTGGCCTGCCAGCCGATCGACGGATTGATGTCGATCGTCTTGATCGAACTGCTGATGCCAGCCTGGTTGCCGATCCAGTTGTTGTCGTAATCGGTGGCCAGACCGAACGGTGCCGTCATCGACAGCCCGAGGCGCAGATCGGGACTGATTTCATGCACCATGAAACCGTTGGGGATCCACTCGAGCACATTGCCGGATGCAGAGCCGCTCTGGGTGCCGAGGATGGGGCGGGTCGAGCTGCCCTCGTATTCCGGACGCACGCTGGCGGCGACGATGCCGGCCTGTACGGACGTGCCCTGGTTGAGCAGCATGCCTGCCGGGTTGTAGAAGGCGGCGGACAGGTCATCACCCATGATGCCGGCGCCGGCATGGGCACGGCCAAGACTGGTGACGCTTTGTTCGGAGAGCTGGAAGCCGGCAGCAGCGGCCGTCGTGGTGATGCCGGCGCACGCCAGCGCCAGGGTCAAACGGGAGAACAACAAGGACTGCTCCATATCGCTGGAATGAAAAAAGGCTGACCCCGTGGGGTCAGCCAGAGATGGAGCGGATTGTTGCCGATATATTTCACTAGAGCAAGAGTTCTAAATAGTGAAAACGGTGTGAATTCCGCACTTTATCCTGATGAATTATTGCTTATCCCGACTGGTTAGCAGGGACAGGATAATGGAGGTGGCCAGCACCACGAACACCGTCGTGAGCGAGATCACGGTCGGGATGTGGTAGATGTCCAGCAGCAGCATCTTGACGCCGATGAAGGTCAGTACCACGGCCAGGCCGTATTTGAGCAGGTGGAAGCGGTCGGCCACGTCGGCCAGCAGGAAGTACATGGCCCGCAGTCCGAGGATGGCAAAGATGTTGGAGGTCAGCACGATGAACGGGTCGCGGGTAACGGCGAAGATGGCCGGAATGCTGTCGACCGCAAACACCAGATCGCTCAGCTCGATCATGGTCAGCACGAGGAACATCGGGGTGGCCCAGAGGATGCCGCCAGAGCGCACGAAGAAGGATTCGCCGTGGTAGTCCGTCGTGATGCGCATGTGGCTGCGGATCCACTTGAGCAGGCGGTTGTTGCCGAGGTCGTCTTCGTTTTCCTTTTCCGGCAGCATCATCTTGATGCCGGTAAACACGAGGAATGCCCCGAACAGGTACAGCACCCACGAGAATTCGGCGACCAGTACCGCACCCAGCGCGATCATGATGGCGCGCATGAAGACAGCACCAAGCACGCCGTAAACCAGTACGCGGCGCTGATAGGCGGCCGGGACCTTGAAATAGTTGAAGATCAGCAGGAAGACGAAAATGTTGTCGACGGCCAGTGATTTTTCGATCAGGTAACCCGTCAGGAATTCCAGCGCCTTCTGGTCAGCCAGTGAGGCGCGGGCTACCTCGTCAAGACCACTGTCGACATTGGTGCGGATATGCCACCAGAGCCACAGGTTGAACAGCATGGCAATGCTGATCCAGATGGCTGACCAGCCCAGCGCTTCGCGCGCTGAAACTTTGTGGCTGCCCTGCTTGTTGAGGGCGATTATGTCGATCACGATCATGGCGATCACGGCAGCAAAGAAACCGGCGTACATCCATGGGGTGCCGACCGAGGCAAGACCGAGGGTCAAGGTTTTCTCCTGTTAGGACATGAGCAAGAAAAGAACAGCCATATACGGCATGCAGAGGTTCATTGTAAATGCACGAAAAACGAATTTTGGTGACGGGTTGTTCCAGCGGGATCGGGCTGGTAAGTGCCTTGTGCCTGCAACAGGCTGGCTGGCAGGTGTTTGCTTCGGCCCGTCGGACGGACGATGTCGAGAAATTGCGCTCGCAGTTTCCG
>JAGPIM010000164.1 GCA_018055005.1 Laribacter sp. | reverse complement strand
GTTTCTCAAATCCATGCCGACGTCGCCGCAACCCGGCGCCTGCTGGCGCACTGATTCTGGATGTCTTCACGATGGACCTGAAAAAAACCGTCAATCTGCTCGATACCCCTTTCCCCATGCGCGGCGACCTGGCCAGGCGCGAACCGGGCTGGCTGGCCCAGTGGCAGGCGCAGCAGCGCTACCAGAAGCTGAGAAAGATTGCCGCCGGTCGTCCCAAGTTCATCCTGCATGACGGCCCGCCGTACGCCAACGGTGACATCCACATCGGCCATGCGGTCAACAAGATCCTCAAGGACATCATCGTCCGCTCCAAAACCCAGGCCGGGTTTGATGCACCCTATGTGCCGGGCTGGGACTGTCACGGCCTGCCGATCGAACACCAGATCGAAAAGCTGGTGAAAGGTGACAAAAAGGCCATCGAGGCCGCGCCTTCCATCCACACCCGCATCACCGAATACCGCAAGGCCAATGGCCTGGATGCCAAGGCTACCGACCTGCCCGCCTCGTTCATCCGCGAGCTGTGCCGCGAATACGCCGGCCTGCAGATCGAGCGCCAGAAAAAAGACTTCATCCGTCTGGGCGTGCTGGGCGAGTGGGACAACCCCTACCGCACCATGAGCTTCCGCTCCGAAGCTGACGAAATCCGCGCACTGGGTAAGCTGTACCAGCAGGGCTACCTCTTCAAGGGCCTGAAGCCGGTGTACTGGTGCTTCGATTGCGGTTCGGCGCTGGCCGAAGCCGAAGTCGAATACCAGGACAAGACTTCGCCGACCATCGACGTGGCCTTTGCCTCGGCCGAGCCGGAAAAACTGGCCGCCTCCTTTGGCCTGTCGGCATTGCCGGGCGGCAAGACCGCTTCGGCCGTCATCTGGACCACCACGCCGTGGACCATTCCGGCCAACCAGGCACTGAACGTGCATCCGGATTTTGACTACGGCCTCTACGACACCGAAAAGGGCCTGCTGATCCTCGCTGCCGATCTGGCCAAGGGCGCACTGGAGCGTTTCGGCCTGACCGGCGTGGAAGTGGCCCGCTGCAAGGGGCAGGCGCTGGATCGCCTGACCTTCCGCCATCCGTTCTACGACCGGGTATCCCCGGTGTACGTGGGCGATTACGTCACGCTGGATGCCGGCACCGGCATCGTGCACAGCGCCCCGGCCTATGGTCTGGAAGACTTTGATTCCTGCCGCAAGAACGGCATGCCCAACGACGCCATCCTCAATCCGGTGACCAGCGACGGTACCTATGTGGACAGCCTGCCGTTCTTTGGCGGCCTGCACATCTGGAAAGCCAACCCGCTGATCGTGGAAAAACTGGCCGAGGTCGGTGCGCTCATGCACACCAGCCCGCTGTCGCACAGCTACCCGCACTGCTGGCGCCACAAGACGCCGGTGGTGTACCGCGCTACCACCCAGTGGTTTGTCGGCATGGACCGCGAAGTCGCCGGCTCCACCCTGCGCCAGCGCGCACTCAAGGGTGTGGATGACACCACCTTCTTCCCGGCCTGGGGCCAGGCCCGCCTGCACGCCATGATCGCCAACCGCCCGGACTGGTGTGTGTCACGCCAGCGCAACTGGGGTGTGCCGATTCCGTTCTTCCTCGACAAGCAGACCGGCGAGCCGCACCCGCGCACGCCCGAGTTGCTGGAAGCTGTGGCGCGCAAGGTGGAAGAGCAGGGCATTAACGCCTGGTTTGAACTCGATCCGGCCGAGCTGCTGGGCGAGGATGCCACCCGCTTTGACAAGATGAAGGACACGCTGGATGTCTGGTTTGATTCCGGCACCACGCACTTCCACGTGCTGCGCGGCACCCACGCCGACCAACTGGCGTATCCGGCCGACCTGTACCTGGAAGGGTCCGACCAGCATCGCGGCTGGTTCCATTCCTCGCTGCTGACCGGCTGCGCGCTGGATGGCCGGGCGCCGTACAACCAGCTGCTGACGCACGGCTTTGTCGTCGACGGACAGGGTCGCAAGATGTCGAAATCGGTAGGCAACGTGATTGCCCCGCAGAAAATCAACGACTCGCTCGGCGCCGACATCCTGCGCCTGTGGGTGGCCTCGACCGACTATTCGGGCGAGCTGGCGATTTCCGACACCATCCTCAAGGGCACCACCGACAGCTACCGCCGTCTGCGCAACACCATCCGTTTCCTGCTGGCCAACCTGTCCGACTTCAACCCGGCCACCGATGCCCTGCCGGTGAGCGAACTGACCGAGCTGGACCGCTATGCGCTGGTGCTGGCACAGCGCCTGCATGGCGGCGTGGCGGAGGACTGCTACCCGCGTTACGCCTTCCACACCGCCATGCAGGCCATCGTCGGCTACTGCACGGATGACCTGGGCGCTTTCTGGCTCGACATCATCAAGGACCGCCTCTACACCACCAAGGCCGATTCCAAAGCCCGGCGCTCGGCCCAGACCGCCCTGTGGCACGTTACCCGCAGCCTGCTGTCGCTGCTGGCGCCGGTGCTGTGCTTTACCGCCGACGAGGCATGGCAGGCGCTGACCGGCGAAGCCGAAGACAGCCCGGTCTACCACACCTGGCACGAACTGCCGGTGGTAGCGGATGCCGACGCGCTGGCAGCGCGCTGGGATGTGCTGCGGGCCTTGCGTGCGCAGATCAACAAGGACATCGAAACCTTGCGTGAAGCCGGTGCAGTCGGCTCGTCGCTGCAGGCTGAAGTGGACATCGAGGCCGATGCCGGGCTGTATCCGCTCCTGAATGCGCTGGGCGACGAGCTCAAGTTCGTGCTGATCGTGTCGCGCGTCGGCGTGGTGCCGGGCCCGGAAACCCGCATCCGTGTCAGTGCCTCCGCTGAACAGAAGTGCGAGCGTTGCTGGCACTACCACCCGACGGTCGGCGAGAACGCCGAGGCTCCGACCTTGTGCGCGCGCTGCTATGACAATATTTTCGGACAGGGCGAGTCGCGTTCCTATGCATAAGCGTACCGGCTGGTATTTTCTGGCACTGGTCGTCCTGCTGGTCGACCAGTTCACCAAGGTCTACTTCGACAGTGCCTTTCGCTACGGCGAAGTGCGCGAAGTGATCCCCGGCTTTTTCAACTGGGTGCTGGTGTATAACCCGGGAGCCGCCTTCAGCTTCCTGTCGGATGCCGGTGGCTGGCAGCGCTATTTCTTCAGCCTGCTGGCACTGGCCGTGACCGTGTGGCTGGGCGGGCTGATCTGGCGCGGCCGGCAGAGCCAGCTGATGAACTGTGCAGCCAGCCTGATCATCGGCGGAGCCTTGGGCAACCTGATCGACCGGCTGGCCTACGGGCATGTGGTGGACTTCATCCAGCTCTACTACGGCGGCTTTGTCTGGCCGGCCTTCAACCTGGCCGATTCGGCCATCTGCCTCGGCGCCGTGTTGATGGTGATTGACGGCTTTCGCAAGGAGAGGCGGCGATGAGGCGTGACATCCTGCTGGCCAACCCGCGCGGCTTCTGCGCCGGGGTGGACCGGGCCATTGCCATTGTCGAGCGGGCGCTGGAGAAATTCGGCGCACCGATCTATGTCCGGCACGAAGTGGTGCACAACACTTTCGTGGTGGAAGGGCTCAAGCGCAAAGGAGCCGTATTCATCGAGGAGCTGGCCGAAGTGCCAGCCGGCTCCACACTGGTCTATTCGGCACACGGCGTACCATTATCGGTACGGCTGGAAGCCGAGTCGCGCGGGCTGACGGTCTTTGATGCCACCTGTCCGCTGGTGACCAAGGTGCATGTCGAAGTTCGCAAGATGCGCGAAGCCGGGCTGGAGATCGTCATGATCGGCCACGCCGGCCACCCTGAGGTGGAAGGCACCATGGGACAGGCTCCGGACGGCATGTATCTGGTGGAAACGGTAGCTGACGTGGCAGAACTGCAGGTCCGCAAGCCGGACCAGCTGGCATACGTCAGCCAGACCACGCTGTCGGTGGATGAAACCCGCGGCATCATCGCGGCACTGACGGCCCGTTTTCCGGCCATTCACGGCCCGAAAAAGGATGACATCTGTTACGCCACGCAAAACCGCCAGGATGCAGTCAAGCAGCTGGCTGGCGAGTGCGACATCGTGATCGTGGTGGGGTCACCAACCAGTTCCAACTCCAACCGCCTGCGGGAGGTGGCCCTTCAGCGCGGGGTGACCGCCTACATGGTGGACAACGCTGCCGAGCTGCAACCGGACTGGTTTGCCGGCAAGGTCCGGGTGGGGCTGACGGCCGGTGCCTCGGCACCCGAAGTGCTGGTGCAGTCGGTCATCGATACCATCCGCAGCTACGGGCTGGATACGGTGACCGAGCTGCCCGGTGTCGAGGAGACCATCACCTTTTCGTTACCTGGCGGTTTGCGTGATCCGGCCTGAGCCGGCGTGAAACCGGACGAAAAACGCGACGGGGATTCCGTCGCGTTTTTTGCTGGCAGGTCCGGCGGATTTCAGGTCAAGGCCAGACGCGGGGGAGCCATGCCGGCCGCTGCCGGGCGAACCAGTGCATCCAGTGCTTCGGTGAAGCGGCGGCTGGCTTGCTCGGCTGCACGCATGCGGGCCAGTACCTGTTGCTCGTCGGGGGCCGGATCACTGATGGCCCTGACCGCCTGGATCACGCTGTCGTGCAGTGTCTGCCAGACCGACGGCAGGGCCTGCCAGCCTGCCAGCCCGGCAAAGAGCTCCCTGCCTTCGCGTTCAAGCCAGAGCGTCAGCCGCTCGTACTGGCCAGTGGCCTGTGCGAGTTCGGTGGGGCGTGCCAGCGCAAGGTAGCCGTACTGCTTGTAGAGCACGTGGTCCATCTTGATGCGGGACAGGGCCGACTGCTGCGTGACGTGCTCCACCCGCTCGATGACCTCGTGCGAGGTCTGGGCCAGCCGCACGAAAACCGAGCGAAAGCCGTCAACCGAGACGCGCACGTCTTCGGCCACGCTGGCCGCTGCCTGCGAGCGCTCAAGCATGTCGTGCACCTTGCTCGACAGGCTGGCGAGGGTTCCCTGTACCTGCAGGGCGGCGCTTTTGCTGCGGGTCGACAGGTTTTTCACCTCGTCGGCCACAACAGCAAAACCGCGTCCGGCCTCGCCTGCCCGGGCAGCTTCAATGGCGGCATTGAGCGCCAGCAGGTTGGTCTGTTCGGCCAGCCCGGAAATTGCGCTCAGGGCGTCTTCGATGCCTCGCCATTCGCGCGCCATGGCCTGCCCGGCATCGTTGACGGCCTCGACACTGGCCGCGATGGTGTCAAGACGCTCTCCGATACTGTTGGCGGCTGCTTCGCTCTGGCCGGACTGTTCGGCATTGGCCCGGGCGATGCTGGCGATGCCCTGCATGTCGTTGCTGATGGTGGCCAGATCGTTCTGGGTCGAGTCGAGGTCGTCGCGCAAGTGGCTGGTATTGAGCTGGTTGAGCTCCCCGGTCAGGCGCGAACTGCCCAGCAGGCGATGGTTGGCCTCCATGGCTGCGATGGCTTCGCCGACATTGTCGAGCGAGCTGGCAAACACTCCGGGCAGGCCGCTGGAAAGCGGGCGGCGCTGGAAATCGTGCTCGCGCACCCGGCTGAAGCAGGTGTTGATCTCCTTGAAGTAGCTCTCGATCAGGTCCATGAAGTCGTTGAGTTCCCAGGCAACCTGTCCGACCTCACCGAGGTGGCGCGCGCGGGTGGTGCGGTGATGCAGTTCACCCTTGCGGGCCAGTCCGATGTGGTGGCGCAGGATGGCCAGCACGCGGAACGGCCGGCGCGAGGTGACGAGAACATAGACGGTGACGGCGAGGCTGAGTGGCGGGATCAGCCACAGGCTCCAGACAGGCTCCAGCCCGGACCATGCCAGCAGCACGGTGACCAGTACCAGCAGGTTGTAGCCTGTCAGGACCAGCAGGAACTGCGTTGACAGAAACGGCGGGCGGCGCAGGGTCATGCGGCGATGCTCCGGTCGAGAACGTCGTGGTTGAGT
>JAGPIM010000163.1 GCA_018055005.1 Laribacter sp. | reverse complement strand
GGCTCGGCCAGCGGCCGCCCGATCAAGGCGGTCCAGATCGGCGGCCCGCTCGGCGCCTGGGTGGCACCGGCCGATTTTGACCTGCTGCTGGATTACGAAGCGTTTGTTGCCCGCGGGGCACTGGTCGGCCATGGCGGCGTGGTGGCGGTGGACGACCGCGCCGATCTGGCCGACCTGGCCCGGCTGGCCCTGCATTTTTGTGCCGAAGAATCCTGCGGCAAGTGCACGCCCTGCCGCGTGGGCACCGTGCGTGCCGGTGAGCTGGTCGACCGCATCCGCACCGGCCTGCACCCGGACGACGACGTGGAACTGCTGACCGAACTGTGCCAGACCATGCGCGATGCCTCGCTGTGCGCGCTGGGCGGCATGGTGCATTTCCCGGTCCTGAGCGCCCTGCGCCAGTTCCCCCGCGATTTCGGCCTTGCCGACCGGACCTGAGGCATTCCGCATGAAAAACCGCTCCACCCCGGATCTGGGGACCCCGGCTGTCGCCGGCCCGGCCAGCCTGACCCTGACCATTGACGGCAAACAGGTCCGGGTGGCACCCGGCACGTCAGTCCTGCGCGCGGCAGCGCTGGCCGGTTCGCCCATTCCCAAGCTGTGCGCCACCGATACGCTGGGGGCGTTCGGCTCCTGCCGCATGTGCCTCGTGGAAATCGAGGGCCACCGCGGCACGCCGGCGTCATGCACCACCCCTTGCGAAGACGGCATGGTGGTACGCACCCAGTCCGAGCAGCTGGCCGGCCTGCGCCGCGGGGTGATGGAGCTGTATCTGTCGGACCACCCGACCGACTGCCTGACCTGCGCCAGCAACGGCAACTGCGAGTTGCAGGATACGGCCGGAGAAGTGGGCGTCCGCGCCATCCGCTACGGCCAGCAGGGCGCCAGCCACCTCGGCGATGCACTGGACATTTCCAGTCCGTATTTCACCTACGACCCGGCCCGCTGCATCGTCTGTTCGCGTTGCGTGCGTGCCTGCGAAGAAGTCCAGGGCACGTTTGCCCTCAACCTGCTCGACCGCGGCTTTGCCACGCGCATCGGGTTTGCCGGCCCGGACCTGATGGGATCGGAGTGCGTGTCGTGCGGCGCCTGCGTTGAAGCATGCCCGACCGCTTCGCTGGTGGAAAACACGTTGATCCACCGCGGCCAGCCGACCCACAGCGTGACCACCACCTGCGCCTATTGCGGTGTCGGCTGCTCGCTCAAGGCCGAGCTCAAGGGCGAGCAGGTGGTCCGCATGGTGCCGGACCGCGCCGGACACGCCAATCACGGCCACGCCTGCATCAAGGGCCGCTTTGCGTGGGGCTATGCCACACACCCCGACCGGGTGACCACGCCGCTGATCCGCGACCATGCCGACGACCCGTGGCGCGCCGTGGGCTGGGACGAGGCCATTGCCTTTGCCGCCGCCGGACTGAAACGGGTGCAGGCGCAATACGGCAAGGAGGCCGTCGGCGCCATTGCCTCCAGCCGGTGCAGCAACGAAGAAGCCTATCTGGTGCAAAAGCTGGTACGGGCCGCGTTCGGCAACAACAACATCGACAACTGCTCGCGTGTCTGCCATTCCCCCAGCGAATACGGACTCAAGGCCAGCTACGGCGAGGCGGCCGGCACCCAGGATTTTGACTCGGTACGCGAGGCCGACCTGATCCTGGTCTGCGGCGCCAATCCGACCGATGCCCACCCGGTGTTTGCTTCGGCGCTGCGCCGGCGCCTGCGCGAGGGGGCCGGGCTGATCGTGATCGACCCGCGCCACACCGGCCTGCTGGATACCCTGCATGCCGGTACCGGCCTGCACCTGCAACTGCGTCCGGGCACCAATGTGGCCGTCCTGAACGCACTGGCCTACACCCTGATTGAAGAAAACCTGGTCAACACCGGCTTTGTCAGCGAACGCTGTGATGAAACGTCCTGGCTGTCGTGGCGCGATTTCATCATGATGCCGGAGCATGCCCCCGAAGCCGTGGCTGCCGAATGCGGCGTGCCGGCCGGGCTGCTGCGCGAGGCGGCACGCCGTTACGGCCGCGCTGCCCGTGCCGCCATTTATTACGGCCTGGGTGTCACCGAGCACAGCCAGGGCTCGACCGGTGTCATGGCGCTGGCCAACCTGGCGCTGGCCACCGGCCACCTCGGCCGGGACGGCGTGGGCGTCAACCCGTTGCGCGGCCAGAACAACGTGCAGGGTGCCTGCGACATGGGTGCGGTACCGCACGAATTCACCGGCTACCGGCACGTCGGCCTGCGCGAGGTACGCGAAAGTTTCGAGGCGGAATGGGGCGTCACGCTGCCGGACACGCCGGGCCTGCGGATTCCGCAGATGTTCGATGCGGCACTGGCCGGGCAGTTTCGCGGTCTCTATTGCCAGGGCGAGGACATCGCCCAGAGCGACCCTGACAGCCAGCATGTGACTGCAGCACTGCGGGCCATGGATTTCATCGTGGTGCAGGACCTGTTCCACAACGAAACCGCCCGCTTTGCCCACGTGCTGCTGCCCGGCTCCAGTTTTCTGGAAAAGGACGGCACCTTCACCAATGCCGAGCGGCGGGTGTCGCGCATCCGTCAGGTGATGGCGCCGCTGGGCGGGCTGGCCGACTGGCAGGCAACGTGCGCCCTGTCGGCAGCGCTGGGGTATCCGATGCCCTATACGCACCCGTCGGAGATCATGGACGAAATCGCCCGCCTGACCCCGACCTTTGCCGGCATCAGCTACCCGCTGCTGGAACGGCTGGGCAGCGTGCAGTGGCCGTGCAATGCACTGGCGCCGGAAGGTACGACGGTCCTGCACCGCGATACGTTTACCCGCGGCCGCGGCATGTTCAACAACACCCGCTACGTCCCGACCACCGAGCAGGCCAGTGCGCGCTATCCGCTGATCCTGACCACCGGCCGCATCCTGCCGCACTACAACGTCGGCACCCAGACGCGGCGCAGCGCCAATATAGCCTGGGCCGGACACGACCAGCTGCACATCCATCCGCTGGATGCGGCCTCGCGCGGCATCGGCAACGGCGACCGGGTGGAGCTGGCCAGCCGCAGTGGTCACACCAGCCTGTCGGCCCGGGTGACCGAGCATGTGCCGCCGGGAGTGGTGTATGCGAGCTTCCACTTTCCCGAAAGCCATACCAACCTGCTGACCACCGGCAACAGTGACTGGGCTACCAATTGTCCGGAATTCAAGGTTACGGCGGTCGAAGTCAGCCGGGAGGCCGGTTCGGCGGCACCGGCGGGCTGAACGCGGTGCCGATCCTGGCCGGTGGCCGACCGGAGGGAGGACCGACATGACGTTGCCTGGTGACGGGTTCCGGCCCGTTGCTGGCGGCAGCCGGCATGTCCCCGCCGGCGCATCCAGCAAGCGGGCGTTACAGGGTGCCGCTCCGGTCACCGCGGACAAAGCCGATCCAGCCGGCATCCAGGCCTTTGGCAAAACCGATGACCTTGAAGAGCTCGCCCATTTCAGCCGGTGACACCAGTTTTTGCACGGCATGCGCCTGCGGCAGGTAAGCCCGTACGTCGTCGGGGTCGAGTTCGGCCAGACAGTCGGTCAACCCGCAATTGAGCAGGAAATTGGCCTGGGTGGTGTAACCGGCCAACTCCAGTCCGGCATTGAGCCCGGCCTCGGCAATGGCGGAAAAATCCACATGGCAGGTAATGTCGGTCAGACCCGGCCACTCGAACGGATCGGTATGCGCCAAGTGCTGGTAGTGGCACATCAGCGTGCCCTGTGCCCGTTGCGGATGATAGAACTCGTGCGCTGGGAAACCGTAGTCCAGCAGGATGACTGCACCGCGTTGCAGGTGGCGGCCCAGCGTGGCGACAAACGCCTCGGCTGCAAGACCGATTTCACTGGTGTACGGCCCCCGGGCCGGCAGCCGTCTGGCAGCGGCTTGCGCCAGGACCGGTTCGGCGACCGGCCGCAGTTGCCATTGCCAGTCAGGACCAGAGCAGCCCACCCCCATCTGCATCAGGTCGCCTTCGGCGGTGCGGGTAATCAGCTCGCACGGCATGGCATCCAGCACTTCGTTGCCGAGCACCACGCCGTCGAACTGTTCCGGCCACTGCTCCAGCCAGTCGATACGCTCCAGCAGATCCGGGTGGCGTGCGGCCAGCAGGGCCTGCTGCCGGGCACGCAGGTCGGGGGACAACTCCATGATCCGGTAACGGGCCGGCAGAACATCCAGCTGGCGCAAGGCATCCAGCAGGTCGGCAGCCAGAATGCCGCTGCCGGCACCGAATTCGTAGACCGTCCCACCGGTCAGCGGCAGCAGCTGTGCCAGCTGACGGGCCAGCGTGCGGGCAAACAGTGGCGTCAGCTCGGGAGCCGTTACGAAATCCCCGCCTTCGCCCAGCTTGTGACTGCCGGCGGTGTAGTAGCCCAGCCCCGGTGCGTACAGCGCCAGTTCCATATAGCGGGAGAACGGGATGAATCCTTGCTGCTCGCCGATTTCGGCACGAATCAGATCGGCCAACCGGCCGGAAATGGCAGCAGCAGCAACATCAGGCACAGGAAGCATGGGCGCTCGAACACAGATATGACAGAATGGCGCGCATTCTGCGGGATTGTTCCGACAAGGGAAAGCACCCGCGCCATCGGACCAGTCCATGACGCCTTCCTCGACCCCCGTTGTCCTGATTACCGGAGCCGCCCGCCGCATCGGTGCGGGCATTGCCCGTCACCTGCATGCGCGCGGCCTGAACCTGATGCTGCATTACCGTCAGTCAGCAGCAGAAGCCAGCATGCTGGCCGACGACCTGAACCGGCTGCGTCCAGGATCAGTTGCCACGCATCAAGCGGATTTGCTCGATTGCAGTCAACTGCCCGCGCTGGTCGACGCGACGCTGGAACGGTTTGGCCGGCTGGATTATCTGGTCAACAATGCTTCGAGTTTTTTCCCGACGCCGGTTGGCCGGATTGACGAGGCCAGCTGGACGGACCTGATCGGCAGCAACCTGAAGGCCCCCTTGTGGCTGGCTCAGGCAGCAGCGCCGCACTTGCAGCAGGCCAACGGTGCGATTGTCGGAATCGTGGACATCCACATCGACCGTCCCATGCCGGAACATGCGGTCTACAGCGCAGCCAAGGCCGGACATGCCGCAGTCCTGCGTACGCTGGCGCGCGATCTGGCGCCGCAGGTCCGGGTCAATGGCGTGGCTCCTGGAGCCAATTTGTGGCCGGAAAACGACAGCCTCTTCGACCCGACCAGCCGCCAGGCCATCGAAGCCAGCATTCCCCTGGGACGCATCGGCACACCAGACGACATTGCAGTTGCGGTCGGTTTTTTGCTGCTGGATGCACACTATGTAACCGGACATGTCCTGCCGGTCGACGGTGGCCGCAGCATTGTGCTCTAGAGGACTGTGCCAGGACGTTAACCCGGCTCTCCGGCTTTGCATGGCCCCCAGATCATCCCGGTCTGTCTCAGCATTCGGCAAACAGCAAAAAATCCCATGATTTTGTCTGCGATGTCCTGGCACAGGGGATGACAGCATCCGGTGGATCAGTTCCACAACAAAGCCTCAATGACCGGGGTTGCGAGGCCCGGATACGTTGCATAAGCCTCGCGGGCCGTTCATCACCAGATCGGCAACCGTCCTGTGCAAGGATCGTCCATCCACCCGGTTTCCCAGGATGATCCATCTGCCGAGCAGGCAGAAATGCATGCAACGAACCTATCCCGGACATCAACAAAGAACTCGCTGAACACGGCAAAACAAAACGCCACGAGATCACTCTCGTGGCGTTTTGCAGGGAGCCCTGTCGAAATTACTCGGCAGCAGCTTCCACTTCCGGACGCTCGACCAGCTCGACCAGAGCCATCGGAGCATTGTCGCCCTGACGGAAACCGTACTTCAGGATGCGCAGATAGCCACCGTTACGGTTGGCAAAACGCGGACCCAGTTCGTCAAACAGCTTGACGACGATTTCGCGATCGCGGGTACGATCAAAAG
>JAGPIM010000162.1 GCA_018055005.1 Laribacter sp. | reverse complement strand
GACCCGGTGCGACGGTGGCCATGCGGCGGGTGTCTTCCGGACCGGCGTACAGCGGCATGTCGATGCTGTACTGCTGGCCGGCAGCCACGACCGGCAGCTTGACCAGCACGCCGGCGGAGTAGAGGTCACCCGCAGCCGGCTTGAGCTCGAACTGGCAGGCCTCGGCGCTGCTGCACACCGACTTGCCGTCATTGGTCTTGAGTATCCAGGCACTGACGAAGTAGTGCTGCACCATGGCCACCCAGCCGTTGTCGGCCTGGCGCACGTAGTCGCCCTTGCCCTTGGCCAGGTCCTCGAAGCTCACCTTCTGGAACTTGCCCGCTTCGGTATACACCGCCGGACCGGTAAAGGTGTGCGCCATGCTGCTTTCGCCTTCCGGTGCCTTGCCGTCACGCAGCAGGCGGTAGTAGGCGGTTGCATCCACCGGCTTGTCGCTGTGGTTGATGATGTCGTAGCGCACGTCGATCACGTAGCTGTCACGCTTGAACGTGAAGATCTTCTTCACTTCGACACCGTTGACCGGTGCGGCGGCCAGCGTCACCGTCAGGGTGTTCTGGTCCGGCGACAGCGTGTAGGCGGTCTTGTCGGCGGCATACAGCGTCTTGTGCGTCGGCAGCGAGGCATCCGACGACAGGAGGCCGCTTTGGGCCACGTAGGTGCGTCCGCCCTGCTCGGTCATCAGCACGAACGGTTTGTCCGGATTGTCGATGGCCCCCTGGGTCAGAAGCTCAAGGCTGCGGATGTCACCACCGGCAGTATTGATCTGCGCCTTGACCAGGTCCGTGGTCACGGTAATGGTCTGGGCGCTGGCCAGCTTGCCGGTGGCAGGACTGTCGGCCGGCCGGGCGGTGGCAGGTGCAGGCGTCCCGTCCGGCTGGACGGCGGCGGCCACGGGTTTCGGCTGCGGCTTCGGAGCAAAGTATTCCTGCCAGACAAACAGCAGGCCGAAGGACAGCACGATGAAAACGATCAGACGTTTGGTATCCATCTCGTATCCGGTGGAATGTCAGGGAACCGGGTCGTAGCCACTGCTGCCCCAGGGGTGGCAGCGGCCAATGCGCCTGAGCGCCAGCCAGCCGCCCTTGAATGCGCCATGCTTCTGCACGGCCTCGATCGCATACTGCGAACAGGTCGGCTGGTAGCGACAGCGCGGCGGCAGCCACGGACTGATGGCCAGCTGGTAGAAGCGGATCAGCGCGAGGACGATACGCGACATGACGACAGCCTGGCAAACAGGGCCCGCAAGGCTTCGACAGCCTCGGGACGACCGGCCCGGTCAAACGGAGCGCGCACCCGCACGACAAAGTCGACGCCAGCAGCCCGGTCGGGATGCTGGCGGAACGTGTCTCGGATCACGCGCTTCATGTAGTTGCGGCGGTTGGCGCGCTTCGCAGTCTTTTTGCTGACCACCAGCCCCAGCCGGGCATGCCCGAGCTGGTTGGGTGCAACATAGACCTGAAACCAGGCATTGCTGCGAACGCGGCGCAAACGAAAAACGGATGAAAATTCATCCGTTTTCAGTATTCGCTGCGCGCGGCGAAAGCAGAAGGCCACTGGCCGGCCTTTAGGCGGACAGACGGGCGCGGCCCTTGGAGCGACGGGCAGCGATCACGGCACGACCACCACGGGTCTTCATGCGGGCACGGAAACCGTGAGTGCGCTTGCGCTTCACGACGGAAGGTTGAAAAGTGCGCTTCATCTTAATTCCCTATTTCGAAACGGAAAAATAAACGCGAGATTACAGCGTCTGTTCAGCTCTTTGTCAACCACTGAAATCAGCCGGGCTGTGGATAAGTCTCTGGATACACGGTAGAATACTCGACCTTGCCGATTCTGGAGCCTTCCGGAACCGGTGCCGCCCGCCGCGTTGATTCCATTTGAGCCCATGACCGATCTCTCTGCCTTCTGGCCGCAGTGCCTGGCCCGCTTCGAGGCCGAGCTGTCGGCACAACAGTTCAACACCTGGATCAAACCCCTCGTCTGCGTGGCCGGCGAGGACACCATTGCGCTGTACGCGGCCAACCGTTTTTCGCTCGGCTTCGTCAAGGAACGCTTCCTGTCGCGCATCGAGACCTTTGCCGAAGACATCCTCGGACGCCCCGTCACCATCGAGCTGCGCATCGGCGGCGCACAGGCCGGCACCAGTGCGCCGGTTACCAGCCCGCGCAGCCACGGCAAACCGGCTCCTGCGCCGGTGGCAGCCACGCCGACTACCGGCTCGCTGGCCGACAACATCGTCAGCGACGTACCGCTGCCCAACGTCAAGCTCACCGCGCCCAGACCCGCCATCGGCGGTGGCCACGAGAGCACCCGCCTCAACCCGGCCTTCACCTTCGAAAGCCTGGTTACCGGCAAGGGCAACCAGCTGGCCCGCGCCGCCGCCTTGCAGATTGCCGACAATCCCGGTGATTCGACCTATAACCCGTTCTTTGTCTACGGCGGTGTAGGTCTGGGCAAGACCCACTTGATCCAGGCCATCGGCAACCACGTTTACCAGAAGAACCCGCAGGCCAAGATCCGTTACATCCACGCCGAACGCTACGTGGCCGACATTATGCGCGCCTACCAGCACAAGGCGTTCGACGAGTTCAAGCGCTACTATCATTCACTGGACCTGTTGCTGATCGACGACATCCAGTTTTTCGCCGGCAAGAACCGCACCATGGAGGAATTTTTCTATGCCTTCAATGCGCTGCTGGAAGGCGGCAAGCAGGTGATCATGACCTGCGACAGCTATCCCAAGCAGATCGAAGGCATGGACGAACGCCTGATTTCGCGCTTCAGCTGGGGCCTGACGGTGGAAATCCAGCCGCCGGAACTGGAAATGCGCGTGGCGATCCTGATGAAGAAGGCCGAAGCCGACAACCTCAAGCTCGGTAACGACGTTGCTTTTTTCATCGCCCAGAACGTGCGCTCCAACGTACGCGAACTCGAAGGCGCACTGAAACGCGTGGTAGCGTATTCGCGTTTCTCCAACCAGCCGATCTCGCTCGACCTGGTCAAGGAAGCCCTGAAAGACATCCTGGCGGCCGGCAACCGGCAGATTTCCGTCGACAACATCCAGAAAACCGTTGCCGACTACTACAAGATCAAGCTGTCCGACATGCACAGCAAAAAGCGCAGCCGCGACATCGCACGGCCGCGCCAGGTCGCCATGGCCCTGGCCAAGGAGCTGACCAGCATGTCGCTGCCCAATATCGGCGATGCGTTCGGCGGGCGTGACCACACCACGGTGCTGCACGCCTGCAAGACCATCGCCGAAATGCGCGAGTCCGATCCGGACATTTCGCGCGACTACGCTGCATTGCAGCAAATGCTGCGCAACTGATTTGCCATACCGTTATCCACGAGAACCCTGACGAGGAGTCACCCACGATGCAGATCCTGCAAGCCGACCGCGACGCCCTGCTCAAACCGCTCCAGGCCGTCACCGGTATCGTCGAGCGCCGCCATACCCTGCCGATCCTGGCCAACGTGCTGATCGAAAAGTCCGGCGATACGCTGACCTTCCTCGCCACCGACCTCGAGATCCAGATCACCCACGCCAGCCCGGAACCGATTGCCGGACCGGACTTCCGCCTGACCACCTCGGCCAAGAAGTTTTCCGACATCCTGCGCGCCATCCCGGACCGCACCACCGTCACGCTGGATCACGAAGACGGCCGCCTCACCGTCAAGGCCGGCAAGAGCCGCTTCAACCTGCAAAGCCTGCCGGCCGACGACTTCCCGCTGCTGACGCAGTCGCACGACGCCCAGGCCGGTTTTGCCCTGCCTCAGCGCGACTTCAAGGCCCTGCTGTCGCAGGTGCAGTACGCCATGGCCGTGCAGGACATCCGTTACTACCTCAACGGCCTGCTGCTGGTCACCGACGGCAACCAGGTCAAGCTCGTGGCCACCGACGGCCACCGGCTGGCCTTCGCCCAGATGACGCTGGAAACACCGCTGCCGGCTGCCGAAGTGATCCTGCCGCGCTAGACCATCACCGAGCTTTACAAGCTGCTGGCCGACAGCGACGACACCATCGACATCACGCTGATGAACAACCAGGTGCGCTTTGCCTTTGGTGGCAGCGTCATCGTCAGCAAGGTGGTGGACGGCAAGTTCCCCGACTACAACCGCGTGATCCCGCTCGACAACGACAAGCTGTTCCTGATCGAGCGCCAGGCCCTGCAACAAGCACTGGCCCGCGCGGCAATCCTTGCCAATGAAAAGTTCCGTGGCGTGCGCCTGGCCATCGAGGCCGGCCGCCTGCGCATCCAGTGCAACAACAGCGAGCAGGAAGAAGCCGAGGAAGAACTGGAAATTGCCTACGGCGGTTCCGGCCTGGAAATCGGCTTCAACATCACCTATCTGCAAGACGTGCTGGCGGCACTGCACGTCGATACGCTGCAACTGGCATTCGGTGACGCCAACCGCAGTGCGCTGGTCACCATCCCCGACAATCCGAACTTCAAGTACATCGTGATGCCGATGCGAATCTAGCGCGGCTTCAGGCCCGGGCCGGCTGACGGCTCCGACCTTGTCCGGCGGCCTGCTGCTGCCGGACCCTCCGATCGATCCGAACATAGAGTAGTGCAATGAGCGAACAGGAATACGGTGCAGACAGTATCAAGGTACTGAAGGGACTCGACGCAGTCCGCAAGCGCCCGGGCATGTATATCGGTGACACCTCCGACGGCACCGGCCTGCATCACATGGTGTTCGAAGTGCTCGACAACTCGATCGACGAAGCACTGGCCGGCCATGCCGATACCGTGCGCGTCACCATCAATCCGGACAACTCGGTATCGGTCGAGGACAACGGTCGCGGCATTCCGACCGACATCCACCCGGAAGAAGGCCGTTCGGCAGCCGAAGTGATCATGACCATCCTGCACGCCGGCGGCAAATTCGACAACAACAGCTACAAGATCTCCGGCGGCCTGCACGGCGTCGGCGTTTCGGTAGTCAACGCCCTGTCGGACTGGCTGCGCCTGAAGATCTGGCGTGACGGCAAGGTGCATGAAATGGAATTCCGCCGCGGCGAACCCGTGGCACCACTGAAGGTTACCGGCCAGACCACGCATCGCGGTACCGAAGTCACCTTCATGGCCAGCACCGAAACCTTCGGCACCATCGAGTACCACTACGACATCCTCGCCAAGCGCATCCGCGAGCTGTCGTTCCTCAACAACGGCGTCGGCATCACGCTGGCAGACCGCCTCCACGGCAAGGAAGAAAACTTCGCCTTTTCCGGCGGCGTGGCCGGCTTTGTCGAATACATGAACCGCAACAAGACCGTGCTGCATCCCAAGGTGTTCCACACCATCGGCGAAAAGGAAGGCATGACGGTCGAAGTGGCCATGCAGTGGAACGACTCCTACCAGGAAAACGTCCAGTGCTTCACCAACAACATCCCGCAGCGTGACGGCGGCACCCACCTCACCGCCCTGCGCCAGGTGATGACCCGCACGCTCAACCAGTACATCGAAGAAAACGACATCGCCAAAAAGGCCAAGGTCGAAACCAGCGGCGACGACATGCGCGAAGGCCTGACCTGCGTGTTGTCGGTCAAGCTGCCCGATCCGAAATTCAGCTCGCAGACCAAAGACAAGCTGGTCTCCGGCGAAATCGGCCCGGCGGTCAACGAAATCATCAGCGAAGCCCTGAAAACCTTCCTGCTGGAAAACCCTGTCGACGCCAGGACCATCACCGGCAAGATCGTCGAAGCCGCCCGCGCCCGCGAAGCCGCCCGCAAGGCCCGTGAAATCACCCGCCGCAAGGGCGTGATGGACGGACTGGGCCTGCCGGGCAAGCTGGCCGACTGCCAGGAAAAAGACCCGGCACTGTGCGAGCTTTACCTCGTGGAGGGTGACTCCGCCGGCGGCTCGGCCAAGCAGGGCCGTGACCGCAAGTTCCAGGCCATCCTGCCGCTCAAGGGCAAGATCCTCAACGTCGAACGCGCCCGCTTTGACAAGATGAT
>JAGPIM010000161.1 GCA_018055005.1 Laribacter sp. | reverse complement strand
CGCCGAGTTCCTTCTGGATCGCCTTGACCTGCTCGTTGAGGTAATACTCGCGCTGGCTTTTCTCCATCTGCCGCTTGACGCGGCCACGGATGCGCTTTTCGACCTGGAGGATATCGATTTCCGATTCAATCTGGGCCAGCAACCGTTCCAGACGGCGACCGGTGTCCAGCATTTCCAGCATTTCCTGCCGCTGCTCCAGCTTGAGCGGCAGATAGGCGGCAATGGTATCGGCCAGACGGCTGGCGTTTTCGATGCCGGACAGGGTTGCCAGCACCTCGGGCGCGATCTTCTTGCTGAGTTTGACGTACTGTTCGAACTGCGTCAGCAGCGTGCGCCGCATGGCCTCCAGCTCGTTGTCGTTGGCAGGCTCGGCGACCACCAGTCCGGCGTCAGCCATGAAAAAGCCGTCGTCTTCAGTCACGCCCTGCACATGGGCACGCTGCTTGCCTTCGACCAGCACCTTGACCGTGCCGTCCGGCAGCTTGAGCATCTGCAATACCGACGCCAGGGTACCGACCGCATACAGGTCATCGATGGCCGGCTCGTCCTTGACGGCAGATTTTTGTGCGACCAGCAGGATCTGCTTGTCTTCCGCCATGGCGCGCTCAAGCGCCTTGATGGACTTGGGACGGCCGACAAACAGCGGGATGACCATGTGCGGAAACACCACGACATCCCGCAGGGGCAGCAGCGGGATCGGTGTGGCAGTTTGGGGTGAATCGCTTTGCGACATGTAGCAATCTCTGGATAGTGTTTCGTGGTTGCGCTGAAAAGTGGGCGCAACCGTGGCGAATTCAAGCGGCACGCTGCCAATTCGGGGCAGTCTACCCCAGCCATTGCCGCCCCGCTTACAAAATCTGGCCTGCCGATATCCGACAAAACAAACCGCCGGCAGCAAGCCGGCGGTCGCATACCCGGACGGAAGAAGGCTTATTCGTCGAGCACGGCCGAGGTGTACACCTCCTGCACGTCATCCAGGTCTTCCAGTGCGTCCAAGAGCTTTTGCATCCGGACCGCATCATCTCCGCCCAGCTCAGTCTCGTTCTGGGCGCGCATGGTGACTTCTCCCATCTCGGCCTTGAAGCCCTTGGCCTCCAGTGCGTCCTTGATGTCGGAAAAGCTGTTGGGATCGGTGATCACTTCGATCGAACCATCATCGTTGCTGACCACGTCGTCGGCACCGGCTTCCAGTGCAGCTTCCATCAGCGCATCTTCGTCGGTGCCCGGTGCAAACACCAGATAACCGCAGTGGGTAAACTGGAATGCCACGCAGCCGTCGGTCCCCATGTTGCCGCCAAACTTGCTGAAGGCATGACGCACATCGGCCACGGTACGGGTCTTGTTGTCGGTCAGGCAGTCAACCATCACTGCCGCACCGCCAATGCCATAGCCTTCATAGCGGCATTCAATATAGTCCACACCATCCAGCAGGCCGGCACCGCGCTTGATGGCGTTTTCGATGTTGTCTTTCGGCATCGACTCGGCCTTGGCCTTGTCTACGGCCAGACGCAAGCGCGGGTTGGAGCCCAGATCGGCGCCCCCCATCTTGGCCGCGACGGTGATTTCCTTAATCAGACGGGTAAAGATCTTGCCGCGCTTGGCGTCCTGGCGACCTTTGCGGTGCTGAATGTTCGCCCACTTGCTGTGACCAGCCATGTTGCAACCTCGTGAGTATCGAAAAAACCCGCGCAGGCGGGTTTGTCAGGATGAAAATACCAGTATTTGCGCTGATTCTAGCATCGGCTCAAGCGCCGCCGCCACCCTTGACCATCAAGGTCTGCCGCATCAGTTCAAAGCCTTGCAGATAGAGCTGCTGCAAGGCCTGCCCCATGAAAGGCAGTGCGTAATACAGCACCACAAAGCCGATCAGCAGCGTCAGAGGAAAGCCGAAACTGAAAATGTTGAACTGCGGCGCAGCCCGGGTCATCACGCCAATCGCCAAGTTGGTGATCAGCAGCGCCACCACCACCGGCAGCGACAGCCACAATGCCAGCGCCAGCATCTTGCCCCCCCAGGCTGCCACCAGCTGCAACCCCGCCGCAGGCAAGGGATCCAGGCTGATCGGAAACAGCGTAAAGCTTTCCGCCACTGTCCCCAGCATGATCAGGTGCCCGTTGAAAGACAGCAGCACCAGATAGGTCGACAGTGTCAATAAACGTGACAGGGACGGCACCTGAGCCCCCATCATCGGATCGAACTGCATGGCAAAGCCCAGACCCATCTGCATGCCGATCATGGCCCCTGCCAGCTCGACGGCGGTAATCACCAGCCGCATGGCAAAACCCATGGCAACGCCGATCAGCAGTTGCTGCACGATGATGAACACGCCTTCGCCCGACACCACCGGCACCACCGGCATGGGTGGCAGCACAGGAACCAGGAGCAGAGTCAGGGCAATGGCCAGCACCACCTTCACCCGCCTTGGCACGGCCTTGGTGCCAAACAGGGGATCCGCCAGCAGAAAGCCCATGACCCGGAACAGCGGCCACAGGTAAGTAGACAGCAGAAGGCGGATTTCAGCGTCAGTCAGCGCCAGCACGTCAACCAATCATCTGCGGAATGGACGAATACAGCCGAATGGTAAAGTCCGTCAGCGTGCGCAGCATCCACGGCCCGGCCAGGATCACTGTCAGGAACATGGCCAGCAGCTTGGGGATGAAGGTCAGCGTCATTTCGTTGATCTGCGTCGCGGCCTGGAACACGCTGACCAGAAGGCCCACGCCCAGCGACACCGCCAGCAGCGGCGACGCGATCAGGATCAGGATCAGCAGTGCGTTCTGCACCAGATTGATGACATGTTCCGGCGTCATTTCACTCTCCTGTCACAGACTGGTCCCCGGCAGCTCCGGAGACATGTTTCATCCACGAACGGGGTATTTCCACCCCGTCGCGCACCACCACTTCCCGTTCGCAGCACTGCCAGCCGGCCTGCTCGAACAGTGGCAAGGCCATATCACTGACCGCAGCGTGCCATGGCCCGAGCTGACCGGCCATATCGTCTGTCAAGCGCGCCAGCAGGGCCCGGCCGATGCCTCGCCGGGCCGCTGCCGGTGCGACATACAGCATGTCCACCTCCCTGGCCACCCGCCATGCAAAGCCGGCCGGCTGCCCGGCAGAGTCGAGTGCCAGCCAGCCTGATCCGGCACTCAGGCGCACCGGCCAGTCCGGCGCAGACTGCTGCAATGCCGTCACCCATGCTGCACGCTGGCGCGCATCATATTGCCGTCCGGTCAGCCCGGCGACGCTGGCACAGGCCAGAGCCAGGCAAGCAGGCAGACAGGACTCTGTCAGCGGCAACAGGCGGAACGTCATGTCAGGTAAAAACTCTGGACCAGCGAACCGATCAGCAACGTCCAGCCGTCCACCAGCACAAACAGCATCAGCTTGAACGGCAGCGAAATGATCACCGGCGACACCATCATCATGCCCATGGCCATCAGTACGCTGGCCACCACCAGGTCAATGATCAGGAACGGGATGAACACCATGAATCCGATCTGGAACGCGGTTTTCAGCTCGCTGACCACAAAGGCCGGAATCAGGGTTTTCAGGCTGACGTCAGCCGGGGTGGCTGGTGGCGCCTCGCGGGCGATTTCGACAAAAAAGGCCAGGTCTTTTTCCCGTGTCTGTTTCAGCATGAAGCCTTTGAACGGCTGGACACCTTTTTCAGCCGCCTGCATGAAGTTCATCTGGCTGTCGGAATACGGCAGCCAGGCTTCGCGGTAGGCCTGGTCGAACACCGGCGCCATGACAAACAGCGTCAGGAACAGCGACAGACCGACAATCACCTGGTTGGGAGGCGACTGCATCAGGCCGATCGCCTGCCGCAACAGCGACAGCACGATCACGATGCGGGTAAACGCCGTCATCATCAGCAGCAGCGCCGGAATGAAGGTCAGGCTGGTCAGGAACAGCAGCATCTCGAGCGACAGCGAGTACTGCGTACCGGCACCGCCGGCAGGACTGGCGTTCATGAACGGGATGTTCGGTGCGGCGGCGGCATCGGCCACCAGCAGTCCGCCCATCGCCAGCCAGGGCAGGGCAAAGAGGAAACGGGACTTCATGACGAGGACGAGGAAGAACGGCCACGCGCCATGACATCAGCCAGGCGGGCAGCAAAACCGTTACGGGAAGAAGAAGGTGCCGGATCGGCAGGAAGGCTCGCTGGCGGGGCATCCAGTTCGGTCAGCAGGGTCACCTGCTGGCTGGTCACGCCCAGCACCAGCCAGCGGCCGGCCACCTCGACCACGACCACCCGTTCGCGCCCGCCCACCAGTGTGCCGCCGACCTGACGAACCACCCGCGCACCCGCCGGCCCCACCTGCCCGAGCCGGCGGACCAGCCACGCCAGCCCCCAAATCAGGGCCAGGACGACTCCGAGCGACAGGGCTACCTGCATGAGGCTGCCCAGTGGCGACGGCAGGGACTCCGCCGAAGCCGCAGCAAAAAGGGGTGCAGCCAGCAGCAGCACCCCGAGGGCGACCGGATGATGCCGGATCACTTTTGCAACCGGCGCAGGCGTTCTGCCGGCGTGATGATGTCGGTCAGGCGGATACCGAACTTGTCGTTCACCACCACCACTTCACCCTGGGCGATCAGGCAGCCGTTGACCAGCACGTCCATCGGTTCACCGGCGAGGCCGTCCAGTTCCACCACCGAGCCCTGGGCCAGTTGCAGCAGGTTGCGGATGGCGATCTTGGTACGCCCCAGCTCCACGGTCATGTTGACCGGGATGTCCAGAATCATGTCGAGATTCTGCGGAGCACCTGTCGATGCCGGTGCGGAAGCGCCGAACTCCTGAAACAGGTTGGCATTCTGCACGCTGCTATCGGCGGCAGCATCGGCAGCTGGCGCATCGGCGGCGGAGGTCTGCTGCTCGGCCAGAGCGGCAGCCCAGTCGTCCATGGTGACTTCGTCGTTCATCTTTCGCGTCTCGCTTGCAGCCGGCAAAAGCCGGCTGGTCATTCTGACAGGTCGGCCCGATTCAGCTCAGGCCTTGTTCAAGTTCATGTGCGCCGGCCAGCAGGCGTTCGACACGCAAGGCGTACTGGCCGCTGGCGGTTCCGTAGCGGCAGTCCAGCACGGGAATGCCCGATACGTCGGCCACAATGCTTTCCGGAATCTCGACCGGAATCACGTCACCGGTCTTGAGGTTCAGGATGTCTCCCAGCGTGATCTGGGTTTCTGCAAGCGTTGCCACCAGCTCGACCTCGGCAATCTGCACCTGGCGTGACAGCAGGCTGACCCAGCGGTTGTCGATTTCGGTCCGGTCGGCGGCCATGGTGGAAGAGAGCTGGTCCCGGATCGGCTCCACCATGGAGTACGGCATGCAGACGTGGAAATCACCGCCACCGGCACCCAGCTCAATACGGAACGTCATCGATACCACGACCTCGGTCGGCGTGGCGATGTTGGCAAACTGGGTGTTCATTTCCGAACGCATGTACAGGAACTCGATCGGATAGACTGGCTCCCATGCCTTCTGGTATTCGGAAAACACCACGTCCAGCAGGCGCCGGATGATGCGTTGCTCGGTCGGCGTGAAGTCGCGCCCCTCCACACGCACGTGGTAGCGACCATCCGAACCGAACTGGTTGTCCACCACCAGGAATACCAGGTCCGGATCGAAAATCAGCAGTGCCGTACCGCGCAGCGGCTTGACATGGCACAGGTTGAGGTTGGTCGGCACCACCAGGTTGCGGATGAATTCACTGTATTTCTGGACCTTGACCGGCCCGACGGAAATCTCGGCGTTGCGGCGGATGAAGTTGAACAGGCCGATGCGCAGGTTGCGGGCAAAACGCTCGTTGATGATTTCAAGCGTCGGCATGCGGCCGCGCACGATGCGTTCCTGGCGGCCGATATCGTAGTTCTTGACCGAACTGGCAGCAGAAAGGTCTTCGTCCTGGTCGTCGCCGGTTACACCGCGCAGTAGCGCATCAACCTCTTCCTGCGAAAGGATGTCGTCAGCCATGAGTAGCGGTTCTTATT
>JAGPIM010000160.1 GCA_018055005.1 Laribacter sp. | reverse complement strand
ACCAGCCGTCTGCACATGAGCCTGTATGGTTACGGGCGACCAACCAATCCGAAGCTGAGCGCACAGCGTGATGAGTTGTCCCTGTTCAATCAGGTCTATGCTTCGCGCCCCTATACCATCGAAGCCCTGCAGCAGGTGCTGACCTTCGCCGACCAGCAGCATCCGGATCTGTATCTGACGCAGCCGTCGATCATGAACATCATGAAGCAGGCCGGTTATCGTACCTACTGGATCACCAATCAGCAGACGCTGACCAAGCGCAATACGATGCTGACCAATTTTTCCGAACAGATGGATGAGCAGGTCTACCTCAATCACCAGCGTTCGCAGAATTCCTACAGTTTTGACAGCCAGGTGCTTGAGCCGCTGAAGGAAATCCTGGCGGATGGCCAGGCGCGGCGTTTCATCGTCATCCATCTCCTCGGTACGCACATGCGTTACAAGTACCGCTTCCCGCCCGAGGCCGAGTTTTTCAAGGATCGTACGGGCATTCCGGAGTGGGCCGATGCCGGCCAGGCGGATTTCATCAATGAGTACGACAACGCCGTGCGCTACAACGACGAAGTCGTTGCCAATGTGCTGGACATCATGCGCAGCGCCGATATTCCCAGCCAGCTGGTGTATTTCTCCGACCATGGTGAAGATGTCTACGACACGCCGCCGCATGACTTCATCGGGCGCAACGAGGCCAAACCGACGTTGCCGATGTACACCGTGCCATTCTTCATCTGGCGCTCGCCGGCCTGGTTGGCGGAAGACAAGCGGGATTATTCCGCTTACGCCGAACGTACCTATCAGCTTGACCATTTCATCCACACCTGGGCCGATCTGAGTGGTTTGCGCTATGCCGGTCATCAGCCGCAGAACAGTCTGGTGAGTCCGACCTATCAGCCACGGCCGATCCTGGTGGGCGATCCGGGCAGTCCGCAGCGTTTGATCGATCTGCTGGCGCCGACACGGTAGTGGCGGGCATGTACCAGACTGACGTCGATCTTGCGGCCTGCAACACGCTCGCCCTGCCAGGGCGGGCGGCGGCGTATGTCAGGGTGACGGCGGCGGACATGCTGGCCGAGGTGGAGGCAAATCCGCGTTGGCTCGGGCAACGGCGATTCATTCTGGGAGGTGGCAGCAATCTGGTGCTGTGTGGTGATTTCGCTGGCCTGCTCCTGCACATGGCGATTCCCGGCCGGCGACTGGTCGGGGAGGACGATGAGGCCTGGTATGTCGAGGCAGGGGCCGGTGAGAACTGGCATGCCTTCGTTTTGTGGACATTGGCCCGGGGCTGGCCCGGACTGGAAAATCTGGCCCTGATTCCGGGTACGGTGGGCGCGGCTCCGGTGCAGAACATCGGCGCTTATGGGCTGGAGGTGGGTGAATTGGTGGCGCGTGTGCGGGCCTGGGATTTCCGTCGCAACGCCTATGTCGACTACAGTCGCGAAGCCTGCCGTTTCGCCTACCGCCACAGTGTGTTCAAGGAAGAAGGCCGGCATCTCGACGGATCGCTGGCGATTGTCGCGCTGACCTTGCGTCTGCCCAAACGCTGGCAGGCCAACTGTCGTTATGCCGATGTGGCTCAGGAGCTGACGGCGCGTGGCATCACGCAACCGGTAGCCAGCGATGTTGCCGCAGCGGTGATTGCCGTGCGGCAGCGCAAGTTGCCGGACCCGGCGGTATTGCCCAATGCCGGCAGTTTCTTTCATAACCCGATCGTATCCGCCGCGCAGGCTGCCGAATTGCAGCAGCGCTATCCTGATGTGCCGATCTATCCGCAGCCGGATGGCCGGGTCAAGCTGGCCGCTGGCTGGCTGATCGAAGCGGCTGGCTGGAAAGGCAAGGCCTTGGGGCCGGTCGGCATGTATCAGAAACAGGCGCTGGTGCTGGTGAATCATGGTGGTGCCAGCGGCGAGGATGTCCGGCGCAGCATGGCCGCAGTGCAGGCAGCGGTGCGGACGAAGTTTGCGGTCGAACTTACTCCGGAGCCGGTGTTTCTCTGACCTGCAGGCAGGCGGCGAGGCCGCTGGCGAGGGTTTCAGCCATGCGCCGCTGGCGGATCGGGTCGCGTAATTCGAGTTCTTCTTCCTTGTGCTTGATGACCCCCGCTTCGAATAGCACTGCCGGCAGAGTCGTCCGCTGTAGCACGAACAGGTTGTCGTAGAACCAGACTCCATTGTCCGCGTCGGCGGCAAAGTGTTTGCGGCTATGCCAGTCACTTGGGGTAAATCCGGCGCGGCGCAGCAGGGCGCCCATGCTGGAGGCGCAGCGCAGACTGGTACGCAGGTCGGGATTATTGGCCGAGACGAACAGGCCGAAACCGCGCTTGACTTCGGTATGCGTGCGTTCGATACCTTCCCATTCCCAGGATTGAAGATAGGCTTCGCTCACCGAATCGTGATGGATGGAGATGAAAAAGTCGCTGCCCACGGCCAGGAGCGGTCGTTCCTGCAGAGTGCTCTGGGTGCCGGAAAAGTTGATTGGACGCACTATGTGCCCAAGGTGGCGGACCTGTTCGGCAAGTAGGGCGGCCAATTCCTGATTGAATAAAAATTCATCACGCCCCCGGGCAGAGACTGCTCCGCCATCGTCCACCCCATGACCGACATCGATGGCAATTTCAGCCTGTGCCAGCGTGCTGCGACAGCTGCAACACAACAGGGCGAGGGCGAGCAGGCGACAGAGTGTTTTCGGCATGGCGGGCCTCCTTTACCGGAACGAGCCGGCAGCCTACGCTAACTTGCGCTATATTTCGCGCCTGCTTCTCAGGATTTCAGCATGAACGATCACACAGACAATGGCTTTCCCCGCGGCAGCAGTGCCCACAACCCCGACCTCAACTGGAGTCAGGTGCGTGAAACGGTGCTGATGCTGGAGCTGGCGGCAGTCCAGATCGAAACGGCAATGAAGGACAGCAATACCTCGGTGGATGTGCTGACGACGTCCTTTACCGGCATTGCCCAATGCATGCAGGCCATGCTGGACAAGATCAGCAACCTGCCCAGCGAAGGACCGGTGGGCGAGGTACGGGCCGAACTGCTGGGCGATTCCGGCAATGTGGCCGACCGGGTGCATCAGGCCATCATTGCCTTCCAGTTCTACGACAAACTGGTCCAGCGTCTGTCACATGTCACTCACAGTCTGGGTGAGTTGAGTGATCTGGTGGGTCAGCCCGTCCGTTTGTACAACCCGGAAGAATGGGTCGGCTTGCAACAGCGCATCAAGGCCAAATACTCGACACGCGAGGAAAGCGCGATGTTCGAGGCGGTCATGGCGGGGGTGCCGGTGCATGAAGCCGTCGCGCGATTCAATCAGGAAATGCGCGAGCAGGAAGACGATATCGAATTTTTCTGACGCTGTGGCGGCGGGGAGTCAGAAATCAGCCGCTGCCTGCCAGGTGATGTGCGCATCCGAACCGCTGCGGGCCGTACGCTCCAGCATGTCGATGAAGGGCCAGGCGCGTTGCGGCAGGCTCACGGGCAACGGTTGCTGCGCTTCTTCGCTGTCTTCATCCACCGCTGGAGTGGCCATCTGCGCTTTCGCTGCGGCGACAGCAGCCTGCAATTTCTCTGCCGCCGGCAACATCTGTGGCTGTGTGAATACGCCGCGTGCCGTGCCTTCCTTGCCGACGATGTCGAACAGCATGCGTGCCACTTCGGCGTACATGAACAATTCCCCCGTTTCACTGGATTCAAAAGTCACGAGCATGGCCATGTCGGGGTTTCCTGCAGACGTATGAACAAGGCGGCACTATAACCCAGTGCCGCTACGGCGGTGTGGCAGCACGGGTCGGTGCATGGCTAGGGCGCGGCGTGCGCAATTTCTACCTGCCCGGTCAGCATGCCGCGCATGTCGGCACCGCTGGGATGCTGGAAGACGCGCAAACCGAACTCCGGCAGGATCGCCAGCAGGTGATCGAAGATATCCGACTGTATGCCTTCGTAAGGTACCCAGGCCACCGTGCTGGTGAAACAGTACAGTTCCAGCGGCACGCCGTCGGCTGTCGGCGCCAGTTGCCGGACCATCATCGTCATCTCTTGGTGGATGCCGGGGTGGTGACGCAGGTAGTTTTCGATATAGGTGCGGAAAGTGCCGATGTTGGTCAGTCGTCGGTGATTGACGATGTCACCTGGACGCCCGGCGTTCCAGGCTTCGATTTCGGCGAGTTTGCCGGGCAGGTATTCCTGCAATAGCGCGAAGCGGCCCAGATCGCGGCATTCATTCTCGGTCAGGAAACGGACGCTGGTCTGGTCGAGGTAAAGACTGCGTTTGATGCGGCGTCCACCCGATTCACTCATGCCGCGCCAGTTACGGAAGGAGTCCGAAATCAGGCGCTTGGTCGGAATGGTGGTGATGGTCTTGTCCCAGTTCTGTACCTTGACCGTGTGCAGGGCAATGTCGATGACGCCGCCGTCGGCGTTGAGCTGAGGCATCTCGATCCAGTCACCGACGCGCACCATGTCGTTGGAGCTGAGTTGCACGCTGGCCACCAGCGACAGCAGGGTGTCCTGGAAAATCAGCATGAGCACTGCCGCCATGGCACCCAGGCCGGAGAGCAGCAGCAGGGGCGAACGGTCGATCAGGCTGGCGATGATCAGGATGGTGGCGAGCGCGTAGATCACGATCTTCGCTACCTGGACATAACCTTTGATGGGCCGCAGATGCGCGTCCGGGCGACGCTGGTAGAGGGCGTTGCCCCAGTTCAGCGCACCGCCGATGGCAAGTGCGATGGTGAGCACGACAAAGGCGCCGCAGACGTTCTCGACCACAGTCACCAGTGCTGTTGGTAATTCAGGCACAACCTTGATGCCCAGACTCAGCACCAGGGCCGGAACGACATTTGCCAGACGGGCAATGACGGGTAATGGTGTCAGCTCCTGATCGTTTGCCGTGAAGCTGACCAGCCGGTACAGGCCGCGTAGCAGGATGTGCTTGGTCAGCCAGTTGGCGAGCCAGGCCAGCAGCAGAAGCGCGGTGGTGAAGAAAAGGGCGTGGGAGAGTGGGTGCTGCTCGAGCCAGCGGGTGAAATCGGTGATTTCCTGGGGCATGCGATGCTCCTTGTATGGCTTGTCGGGCGGTTGATGATAACAAACTGGATTTTCTGGCCTGCGGCAGGAGGGGCGACGCAGGCGGCAATGCGCAGGCAGAAATCCATCGGCATGCCAAGTGCCGTCACACGCAGTGCTGCTGCCGGTTGCCAGAGGCATCTTCCGTCGGGCAGAATGGCCGAAAGGAGGCTGCCATGAATTCGCAAGCGCAACCATGGGTGGAAGAACAGGATGCCATTCAGCAACTGGCGCTGGAAGAGTGCGTCAAGCGGCAGCGGGTGGAACACGATGTTCGCGTGCTGATTCTGCCTGCCGGCCGTTGTCGTCTGGCCGGGCGTTTTGCGCAGCTGGGCGCGCGGGTCACGGTGGCTGAAGAGCCGTCGCAGCAGCAGGAAATTGAAAACCGCATCCTTGCGGCCGGTTTGCAAGGAACGATCCGGTTCGCCCCTGCTCAATCGCCGAGCCCGCCGGAAGAGGGGGACGAAGTGCGTTACGACATCATTGTCTTGCGCCGCGGACTGTGTCACCTCCCCTATGCCCAGGGTAAGGAAAAAATCCGGCAGTTGATGAAAAAATTGCGCATCGGCGGCAAGCTCTACATCTCCATACTGGGACTGCATTCGGAACTGGGCGAAGGCTATGCCGGCCGCGAGCAGTCGATCTACGAGCGGTTTGCCCGGCTGGCGCCGCCTCTGGCAGACAAATACGGCATCGCGGAACCGGTCTGCCTTTATTCCGAGCGGGATCTGTTCCTGCTGCTTCTGGAGTCGGGAGCCAGCGTGCTGCGCACCCTGACGACGACCTGGGGTAATGTGAAAGGCGTTGCGGTTCGCGTCTGATCCAACCGTTCTGCTGGCCCCTTTTCTCCCGCGCCCCCGGCCATTGCCGTGGGGCGTTTCACGTGAAACGCCCGTACCATGTCCACATCATCCACCCGCGCCGCTGCGGCGGGCCCCAATCTGATCCTGTGCCTGCTGCTGCCTTTTGCTGCCGGCTATTTCCTGTCTTACCTGTAT
>JAGPIM010000032.1 GCA_018055005.1 Laribacter sp. | reverse complement strand
GTACCTCTCTGCAGCGTCTTTCGTCTGGCCTGCGTGTGAACAGCGCCAAGGATGATGCTGCCGGCTTGGCAATCGCTACCGGTATGACTGCTCAGATCCGTGGCGGCAACCAGGCCATTCGTAATGCTAACGACGGGATTTCTCTGGCCCAGACCGCAGAAGGCGCACTGTCCCAGATCGAAGCCAACATGCAACGCATGCGTGAGCTGGCGGTGCAGGGGGCTAACGGAACCGTTTCGGGTAGCACCAACAACATGAATCGGATCAAGGCTGAGCTGGATCAGTTGGGGTCTGAAAATGCCCGTCTAATTGCTTATACGAAATTTAACGGCAATGCTGTTTTTTCCGCTACGTCTACAACGACAATGACGTTCCAAGTCGGTGCCAACAACACCGCAAATGACAAAATTGCAATCAGAGTAGGTACTGCTGCGTTCACTAATGCTGCAGCGGCAGCTGTGACTTTTGCGAACGCTACGGATGCTGGGTCACTAATTGCCAACTTGGATACGGAGTTGAATTCGGTGGCCTCCATGCGCGCCAATCTGGGTGCTTCGCAGAACCGTTTTGGTGCCGTTGTGGCAAACTTGCAAACGTATGTCGAGAACTTGTCTGCATCCCGTGGCCGGATTATTGATACCGATTTTGCAGATGAAACCGCCAACATGACCCGTAACCAAATCATTCAGCAAGCAGGTACGGCAATGCTGGCACAGGCCAACCAGCTGCCGAGCGCTGCGATGAGCCTGTTGCGTTAATTCATTTAGTCATTTGGCGAAACCGCTCAAGCAGAAAGATGATGCTTGAGCGGTTTTTTAAATTTATAAGCAGAGATATGTGATGCAAATTTTACCAAATCAGGGATTGCCATCAGGCCAGGTTTTTGGATCGGATTCCAATAGGCTGGAGCAGCTTTCCCAGTCGGTAGGTAAAGGTGGTGTTGTGGCTCCAGTGGAAACAACCAAAGCAATCTCTTCACTGGAGGGGTCTGCAAAGCTTGCATTGGCTGCTGAATATGAAAAGCCTGTGGATGATGAAGAAAGAAAGAGAGTGCTGGAGTCTCTTAATAAAACAATGGGTCTTATGAGAAGTGATTTGGTTTTTACTGTGGATGATGAAACCAAATTAAAGCTGGTTAAAATCGTCGATCGGGAAACCAAAGAGGTGATTCGGCAAATCCCGAGTGAAGAAATCGTTAGATTTGTTAAGGTATTCGATGAGTTGCGTGGAGTGCTGCTCTCGGAGAGAGCGTGACTTGCGAAAGAATTCTCACAAGAGTCGCATGTGGGCGGTTGTTTTGAGTGTTTTCAGTGGCTTGTCTTTAAGGTCACCTAGGAGGTTGTAATGGGTATTAGCTCAGCTGGTGTTGGTTCGGGGCTTGATCTGGAAAGCATTATCAATAGTTTGATGGCTATTGAAAAGCGGCCGCTGCAGAAACTGGAGCAGCAGAAAAAAAATCTGGATACGCAGGTTTCTGATCTTGGAAAAATCAAGAATGCTCTTTCTAACTTGAAAGAGAAATCGGATGCTATTACGAAACCAGAGTTTTTTAATACCATCAAGGCTACCGGCAGTGATGATACAGTTGGGCGAGTTACAGTAAATGGCAGTGCCGTGGCGGGGACGTATAATGTCTCTGTGTCAAACATTGCTCAGTCACGTGTGGACAGTCTTGATGTGAGTATGTTCTCTCAAGATCCAGACGGAAATCTTTTGTTGCCAGAGGAAATTACTGTTGCAGGGACCAGAATTACCTTGGGTGCTGCGCCGGTGGCTATGTCGGTAGAAGATTTGGTTGGGAAGATCAATACTGAAACAGGTTCCAAGCTTTCTGCTTCTCTGGTCAAGTCTTCAGGTGGCGACAAGATCGTATTTACAGCCAAGCAAAGTGGTGCAACGCCAGGGTATTCTGATTCTGATTTCAATTTTGGGTCGGGGGTTACTGTTCAGAATAGTCAGGTAGGTCAAGATGCTGTTGTCAAAATCAATGGTGTGGAGATCAGAAGTGCTACGAATAAAATTGAAGATGTTATTCCGGGAGTTTCGCTTTCAATAAGCAAGCCGGGGATTCTTTCTGTTAATGTTGAGCAGGATAATGATGCAATTTCCAAGGGGGTGGAGGATTATGTCAATGCTTATAATGAAGTCGTAGGGTTGACAGCTCAAATGTCAACGGGATCGTTTAAGGGTGATGGCCTGATGCGATCCATTAAAAATGATTTGTATTCGACAATATATCAGCCATCTGGTGCAACAGGCCTTGCTCCACTAGCTTCACTTGGTGTCGAGATTGGCACTGACGGGAAGCTTAAGTTTACTAAAAGCAAGTTTGAAAAAGCATTTAAAGACGATCCTGATGCTGTCAAGCAAAATCTGGTTTCCGTTTCCAAAGGGATGAAAAGTACCGTTGACTCGATGTTGAGCGGTGATGGTTTGGTTAGTGGTCGTCAAGAAGTGCTGGATGGTAGGATCAGGAATAACCAACAGCAGCAAGACAGTATGAATACCCGTCTTGAGAAAACTGAAGCAGCCTTGCGAAAGCAGTATACTGCGCTTGACGTGGCGTTGGCCAAAATGCAACAGTCATTATCGCGTATGCAAAGCATGCTGCGTTGAGTTAGTTTGTTTTGTGCGTGATTACGTAATTTCAGGGTGGTGTGGTCAGGTTTATGCAAAGAAATATTCAGCAGTTTGCACGTGTCTATGAAAATGATGCATTGGAGGCGCGCGTTCTTGGAGCCAATCCAGCCGAGTTGGTCGAAATGCTGTATGCCGGTGCTATTGATGCAATAAGTGCTGCGGTTTTGGCGATTGAGGTGGGTGATTATGCGAGGAAAAGTGCTTGTCTGAGTAAGGCTCTGGATATAGTCAGCGGCCTTGATGTTACTTTGGATCATACCCGAGGTGGAGAAATATCTGCCAATCTGGCGGCCTTGTATGATTACGTCAAGCGTCGGTTGATGGATGCTGCCACTACTAATGATCGGGAAAAGCTGAGAGAGGTGATTCATTTGCTGGATACTGTGCGGGAGGCTTGGGATGAGCTTGGTCGCCAGCAAAGGGCTGGTGGTCGTGGTTTGGGGAGCAGTCATGGTGCAATCACCGTCTGAGAATTTGTTATCTCTCCGATTTAAGGAGTTTGAAAACAGTTTGTTATTGTTGGAAATTGCTGCTGAATCAGAAGATTGGGAAAGATTTTACTCTTTGCTCATGTCATTTTGTGCAATGGAGCAGGCGCTAACCGAATCAGAGGGGCCGACGCTGGTTGGGGGCACTGAAAGGTTGCATTTCTTGGTAATGGTGGAGCGCTTTTCGCGTTTGATGGAGGTTGTCGAGAGGCAGAGAGAAGAGATGGCTAAGGAACTTGCCGAAATCGAAAATCGGGGTCGGCAGGTTGCTCGTCTTAATAGGGCTTACGGCAGCTGAGTCACGTTTGTCTGTCAGGGCTTAGCATGGTCAGAATTACCTTCTAGACTGCATTAAAGTGTGGCCTCGGAAGGAGTTGGACATGTGGTGGATCGTGCTGGCAGGTATGACCGCCCTTGCGGTAACTGCATGTTTTGTATGGTTTTTTATGATTTTAAGCCGGTTGATGCTCAGGGTGGAACACTTGGGACAGTCTCTGGATTTATTAAAAGCAGATTCAATTCAATTACGTCAAAAGCGTGATGTTTTGTTTGAGGGTGGGGCTCCTGAGTTAGTGATGGCATTTCCGGCTGTTAATGACGTGGCATCTCCTTATCGGCAGGCCTTGGTAATGCTCCAGCGGGGTGAGACAATCAGTGGGGTGGCTCAACAGTGCGGAATCTCACGATCCGAAGTGGAGTTGCTTAGAACTATTTGCCAACGCATGGGCTAGTTTGGAGGCTGTCTGCCTCGACTTGGTTTTAGGCTTTTTCCGTTTGCTTTTTTTTCTTGGTTGCTATAGGATTGCTCACTTTGCTATCCAAAACCCTTGCCTTCCCGCAAACGCATGGCGGAAGGCTGCAATCCAAAAGGAGTCGACATGCGTCATTACGAAATCGTGTTCATCGTGCACCCTGATCAGAGTGAACAGGTGCCGGCGATGGTCGAGCGTTACAAGGGCATGGTGCTCGGTCAGAATGGCAAGATCCATCGCCTGGAAGACTGGGGCCGCCGCCAGCTGGCTTACCCGATCCAGAAAATCCACAAGGCCCACTATGTGATGATGAACATCGAGTGCGGCAAGGAAACGCTGGAGGAAATCGAACACGCATTCAAGTTCAACGATGCCGTTCTGCGTCACCTGACCATCAAGATGGACCGCGCCGTGACCGAAGCTTCGCCGATGATGAAGGAAGAGAAGGCCAAGAACCTGCTCGCTCCGCAATCTGACGCCGCCGAACCCACCGCTGCTGCCTAATTGCTGAATCAGGTTGCCGTCGAAGGAACACTTCACCGTTTTTTGCCCTTGCGTCATACCCCGGCTGGCATTCCGGTCCTGTCGTGCGAACTTGAGCACGAATCGGAACAGTCAATCGGTGGCATGACCCGCAAGATCCGCTGTGAAGTCGAAGTCATCGCTGCCGGAACAGTCGCCCGCTCATTGTCGGCCTGTTCCGAAGGAAGTCTGGTCACCCTCAAGGGGTGCCTTGCCAACCGCAGCATGCGAAGTTCCCGACTGGTTCTGCATGTGCAATCCGTTGAATTGAAAAAGGTTTAATCATGGCTCGCCAACTCTTCAAGCGTCGCAAGTTCTGCCGCTTCACTGCCGAAGGCATCAAGGAAGTCGATTACAAGGCTGTTGATCTCCTCAAGGATTTCATCGCCGAAAACGGCAAGATCATCCCGGCCCGCATCACCGGTACCAAGGCCCGCTACCAGCGTCAGCTGTCGACCGCCATCAAGCGCGCCCGTTTCCTGGCTCTGATGCCGTACACCGATCAGCACTAATCCCCGGGAGCTCTGCCAATCATGCAAATCATTCTGCTGGAAAAAGTGGCCAACCTCGGCCAGCTGGGTGACGTGGTCAAGGTCAAGGACGGCTACGCCCGCAACTTCCTGATCCCGTCGGGCAAGGCCAAGCGTGCCACCGAAGCCAACCTCCAGGCATTCGAAGCCCGTCGCGCCGAACTTGAAGCCAAGCAGGCCGAAATCCTCGTTGATGCACAGGCTCGCGGCGAAAAGCTGAACGGCGTCACCATCACCATCGCCCAGAAGGCCGGTGTGGATGGCCGTCTGTTCGGTTCCATCACCAACGCCGACATCGCCGAAGCAATCATCGCCAGCGGCGTGCAAGTGCAGAAGTCCGACGTTCGCCTGCCGAACGGCCCGTTCAAGGCCATCGGCGAGTACAACGTCGAAGTGGCCCTGCACCACGACGTCGTCGTCGAAATCCAACTGGTGGTCAACGCCGAGGCCTGATCGCCTTTGCAGTCTGCCGTGTGACAAGGCCGCCTTCGGGCGGTCTTGTCATTTCTGCGTCCGGAGTCCGTGCCGCCCGGCCCGCATCCGCGCTATCATCCGCCACTCTGTCGAGTTTCCGAATCACATGCCCAAGCCGCGCCCCCGTTCCCGCCGCTGGTTCCTGCCTGTTCTGGTCCTGCTGTCATTGCTTGGCACATCAGTCTGGGCAGTTCTGGCACCTTACCGCCCGGCCAGCCTGCCGGTGACGGTTGAAATCGGTGCGCGTGCATCGCTTTCATCCATTGCCGACCAGCTGGCCGATGCCGACGCCATCCGTTCGCGCTGGCTGTTCCAGCTGCTGGTGCGGCTGACCGGCAATACCCGTGAACTCAAGGCCGGCGACTATCGCATGATCAAGCCGCTGTCGATGCCCGAGTGGCTCGACAAGCTCAAGAAAGGCGAGCACCGCGAGTACGTGGTGACGATTCCCGAAGGATTCACTTTCCGTCAGTTTCGGGCCGAACTCAACAAGCATCCCGGCCTGCGGCACGATACGGCCGGCTGGTCTGATGCCTACATCCTGCAACGGCTGGGGCTGGATGCCAAAAGTCCCGAAGGGCTGTTTTTTCCGGATACCTACTATTTCCTGAAAGGTGCCAGCGACCTTGACGTCCTGCGGCGGGCACAGCAGAAAATGCAGACCGAGCTGGAGCAGGTCTGGCAGACCCGCATCGCCGGTTTGCCCTTGCAAACACCCTACGAATTGTTGACGCTGGCGAGTCTGGTGGAAAAGGAAACCGGGCACTCGGAAGACCGCGGCCAGATCGCCGGGGTCTTCATCAACCGGCTAAAGATCGGCATGCGCCTGCAGACTGATCCGGCAGTGATCTACGGTGCGGCCAACTACAGCGGCAACCTGACCCGTCGCCACCTGACCACCGATACACCCTATAACACCTATACCCGTGCCGGTCTGCCGCCGACGCCGATTGCCTTGCCCGGCCGTGCTGCCCTGCTGGCCGCTGCCAATCCGACGCCGACCAAAGCACTGTATTTTGTTGCCAGAGGCGACGGCAGCTCGCATTTCTCCGAATCGCTCAACGAGCACAACCAGGCCGTGCGCAAATACATCCTGAACAAATGACCGAATCCGTTACCCCCGGCCTGTTCCTCACCCTCGAAGGCATCGACGGCGCCGGCAAGTCCACCCACGTCGGCTTTGTCCGCGACTACCTGACAGCCCGTGGCATCAGCCTGGTTGTCACCCGCGAGCCCGGTGGTACACCAGTCGGCGAAAGCCTGCGAAGCCTGTTGCTCGATGTGCAGTCGCAGGTCTCGCTGGACACCGAAACCCTGCTGATGTTCGCCGCCCGCCAGGCGCACCTGGATGCCGTCATCCGGCCGGCACTGGCGCGCGGAGACTGGGTTTTGTCCGACCGCTTTACCGATGCCACCTATGCCTTCCAGGGCGGTGGGCGCGGCGTGTCGTTTGCCCGTATCGCGGCACTGGAAAACTGGGTGCAGCAGGGTTTGCAGCCTGACCGCACCTTCCTGTTCGACGTACCGCTGGCCACCGCGCAGGCACGCATGCAGGGCGTACGGCAACTGGACCGCTTTGAGCAGGAAGCCAGCGACTTTCATGCCCGGGTGCGCGACGCCTATCTGCGCCGGGCCGCTGACGAGCCGCAACGGTTTTGCCTGCTGGACGCCCGCCAGAGCATCGGGGCATTGCAGGAATTGCTGGCTCAAGAGCTGGACCAGTTGCTCGTGAGGAGCCGCGCATGAAGCTGCTGCCCTGGCAACAGGCCGACTGGCACCAGCTGGCGCACGGCTTTGAACGCCTGCCCGGTGCCCTGCTGCTGGCCGGTCCGCAGGGCATCGGCAAGGACCGCTTTGCCCGTTTTCTGGCGCAGTCGCTGCTGTGCGAGCAGCCGCTGGCTGACCACGCTGCCTGCGGCGAGTGCGAAGCCTGTCGCTGGTTTGCCGCCGGTAACCACCCCGACTACCGCTATCTGGCACCGGAAAACCGCGAGGATGACAAAGGCGCGCGCCGGCTGGCACAGATCAAGATCGAAGCCATCCGCGACATGATCGACTTTGCCCAGCTGACCGCCCACCGTGATGGACGGCGGGTCATCGTGCTGGAGCCGGCCGAGGCCCTCAATCTGGCCGCCGCCAATGCGCTGCTGAAAATCCTCGAAGAACCACCGGAAGACGTGCATTTCATCCTGGTGGCGCACCGGCCAAGGCGACTGTTGCCGACCCTGCTGTCCCGCTGCCGGACACTGGTGCTGACGCCCCCCGATGCCGGGCAGGCGCTGGAATGGCTCACGGCCAATGGCGTAGCGGATGCCGGGCAGGAGCTGGCGCATGCCGGCGGTGCACCGTTTGCCCTGACCGAACCCGAGCGCATTCCGCTGCGTGAGCGCCTGATCGACACGCTGGCACACCCGGATGCCGGGCAGATCCTCGCCGTGGCGGCCGAGCTTGACCGTGCCCGGCTGGCGCTGGCCGAGCCGCTGGACTGGCTGCGCAAATGGCTGCACGACCTGATGTCGGTCACGCTGGCGGGTCCGGTGCGCTATCACCCGGAACGGCAGGCCGAGCTGTCCCGGCTGGCTGGCCGCACCGATGCCGCGCGGCTGGTACGCTTTGACCGCGAGCTGCTGGAGCGGGTGCCGTTCGGCCAGCACACGCTGAATGTCCGTTTGCAGCTTGAAGCACTACTGTTTGACTATCAGTCTCTGTTTGCCGCCGCCCGGGCGGCGTAAGGTTTATCTGTCATGCTGATTGACTCGCATTGCCACCTCAACTTTCCCGATCTCGCCGGCCGCATCGACGAGGTCAAGGACAGCATGCGCGACAAAGGGGTCGAACGGGCCGTCGTGATTTCCGTCAACGTGCCTGACTACCCGGCCGTCAAGGCGCTGGCGCTGGCACATGAAGAATTCTGGGCGACCGTCGGCGTGCACCCGGACGTGGAAGACGGTCCGGACATGGACGAGGACTTTCTGGTTGCCGAGGCGGCCCATCCCAAAATCATCGGCATCGGAGAAACCGGCCTCGACTACCACTGGTGCAAGGGCGACCTGGAATGGCAGCGCGAACGCTTCCGCCGGCACATCCGGGCCGCCCGCCGCGCCGGCGTGCCGCTGGTGATCCATACCCGCGAGGCTGCCGACGACACGCTGGCCGTGATGCGCGAAGCCGGCGCGGATGCTGCCGGTGGCGTGATGCACTGCTTTACCGAAAACTGGGACGTCGCCCGTGCGGCGCTGGACCTCGGTTTTTACCTGTCGTTTTCCGGCATCCTGACCTTCAAGAACGCCCGGCAGGTGCAGGAAGTCGCCGCCAGGGCACCGCTTGACCGCATCCTGGTCGAGACCGACTCGCCCTATCTGGCGCCGGTGCCGTACCGCGGCAAGCAGAACGAGCCCGCATACACGCGCTTTGTCGCCGAATACCTGGCCACCTTGCGCGGTCTGTCGTACGACGAGGTAGCTGCGATGACGACTGCCAATTTCTTCCGTCTGTTCCGCAAGGCCCGGCCATGACCACGACCGTCACCATCCTCGGTTGCGGCTCCAGTTCCGGTACGCCGGCCATCGGTTGCCAGTGTCCGACCTGCACGTCGGACGATCCAAAAAACCGCCGGACCCGTGCCTCGGCCCTGGTCAGCGTCGACGGCGTCCATCTGCTGATCGATACCGGCCCGGACCTGCGCCAGCAGGCGCTGCGCGAACGGCTGACCCGCGTTGATGCGGTGCTCTACACTCATCCGCATGCCGATCACCTCAACGGCATCGACGACCTGCGGGCGTTTTGTTACCTGAAAAAAGGCCCCATCACCCTGTACGGCAATCGCTTCATGCTCGACAACATCCGTGAGCGTTTCGGTTACTGCCTGCTGCCGCCGGGGCAATTCTGGGACAAGCCGGTACTACATCTGGAAGAAGCCGTGCCGGGTGTGGAGCTGGAGGCTGCCGGCGTCAAGGTGGAGCCGGTGGCTGTCGAGCATGGGCGCTGGCAGATCCTCGGCTGGCGCATCGGCCGGATGGCGTATCTGACTGACGTGTCATGCATTCCAGAAGCCAGTTTTGCCCGGCTGGAAGGGCTGGACCTGCTGCTGCTGGACTGTCTCAAGTACGCGAGCTACCCCAGTCATTTCGGTGTCGAACAAGCTCTGGCTGCGGCGGCCCGCATCGGGGCGCGCCGGACCGTGCTGATCCACATGACCCATGAGCTGGAATACCACACCCTGGCAGCGCAGTGTCCGCCCGGAGTCGAGCCCGGATTCGACGGCATGCGCCTGACGATCGACTGAGCTGCGCAGACGGTTCCGCTACGGGGCGCCGTGCGCAGGCAGACATGCCTGGCCGTGGAGAACCCGCCAATCGGGGAACTTCCACAACTCATCCGCTGCCCGCCAGGTGACGTGGCAATGTTGCGGGAATTTCCGCATGCATGACCCGGTCGCCGGAGCCGGACCGGAGGGCTACCGGCAGGAAGGCCGCCTTTCTGTCCGGATGCATGGTGCCGGGGCTGGTTATTCATGATGGTACGGCCTGGACTCCTGTCGATCCTTGCTCCCGCGATGTCTCCCCGGTTTCAGTCGCACAACGCTTCAGAGTGTCGGTACCGGTTTCCTGCCCGTGAAATGGGGGCTGGCGTGGTCATGGGTTTCACGCTGGCGAAGGCTGATGGCGAGACAGGCCCCGCCTTTGGTGTCACCGAACGATCCCGCACGGGCATCTCAGCATTGGCGGCCTGTGAACCCCGGACTGGACCGATGACGATTTCAGTTGTGCGGCCGGTTGGTCAGGAACACGCCGGCAATCGCCAGTGCCCCGCCTCCGGCCATGGCGGCCGTTACCGGCTCGCCGAGCATCAGTGCGCCAAGTCCGACGCCGCAGACCGGCACCAGGTTGTTGAAGACTGCCGTACGGGCTGGTCCGAGCTGGCGGACCCCCTGGTAGTACCAGACAAAGGCCACCACTGTTCCCAGTGCGCCCAGATAGGCGATGGCTGCCATATGCGTCAGGCTGACCTGTGCAGCCGACCATTGCGTCCACTCGCTGGCGGCTCCTGCCAGCAGCAGTCCCAGACCCCAGAACGTGGCGTAGCAGGTGGCGGCAACCGGCGACAGTCCGGCCAGTGCCAGCCGGCCGACCAGCGTATAGGCGGCCCAGCTGGTCACGGCGCCCAGCATCATCAGTTCTCCACGTCCGAAAGCCCGGGCCAGGTCGTGGACGGCGGCGACAGGCTCACCGCGGCTGATGATGATCCAGGCTCCTGCCAGCGCCAGTGCGATGCCGCCCCACTGGCGGGCGACCAGCCGTTCGCGCAGCAGCAGGGCTGCAGCGAGTGCTGTCAGGGCCGGATTCAGCGCCACGAACAGGGCCGTGCGGCTGGCCGGCATGTCGGCCAGGGCAGAAAAGAAACAGAGGTTGTAGAGAAAGATGCCCGAGCAACCCAGTAGCGCCGTGCTCAGCATCTGCCGGCGGGTCAGGCGCGGCAGCCCGCCTTCGTGCAGCCGGGCCAGCAGCCACAGCAGGATGGCGGCCACTGCAAAGCGGCCGCTGGCAGCGGTGAAGGGCGGCAGGTCGGTCGCCAGCAGGCGGCCGGCGATGAAGGTGCCGCCCCAGAGCAGGGCGACTGCGGCCAGTTGCAGGTAGAGGCGCCAGACCGGTGCGGCCACGGTATCGCTTACAGGGTGTGCAGCCATTGCACCAGCCAGAAAGTGAGCATGCCGCTGGCGAGCGTGGCCAGCGTATGCCGGGTGCGGGCGGCGACCGCGATGGCCACCACTGCTGCTACCAGCCGGGGCTCCAGCAGCGAGCTGATCCATTCGCCGCCTGGCAGCAGTACGTCCGGCGTGATCAGGGCGGTCAGGATGGCCAGCGGTACGAAGCGCAGCCCCAACCTGAGCCAGTCCGGCAGGGGGCGCTCTCCCAGAAGGCCGATGAAGGCGTAGCGCAACAGGAAATTGACCAGCCCCAGCAGGGCAAACAGACCGATCAGCATCATTGGTGGCGTCTCCGTTTCATCCACATGCCGGCGGAAATGCCCAGGATGGCGGCCACCAGGATGGCGAGCTTGTAGGGCAGGGCGGCAAACGCCAGTGCCGCCGTTCCGGCCACCACGATGGCGGCCCAGTCGGCCCGGTCACGTGCGGCCGGTACTACGACAGCGATGAAGGTCAGCGGCAAGGCAAAATCCAGCCCCCACGAGGCCGGGATGGTTTCGCCGGCCAGCAGTCCGGCGAGGGTGGCGAATTGCCAGCCCAGCCACAGGTTGATGCCGGCCCCGATGAAGAACCAGTGCCTGAAAGGCATGTCCTGCACCCGCTCGAATTCGCGGATGGTGACGGCGTAGGGTTCGTCGGTCAGCAGGTAGGCCATCAGGATTTTCCAGCCGCGGCCCAGCCCGTGGCTGTGTGGTGCCATGGAGGCGCTGTAGAGCAGGTGGCGCAGGTTGATGACGGCGACGGTGACCAGCATGACCACAACCGGAGCCTGGGCCGCCAGCAGCTGGCACAGCACGATCTGCGAACTGCCGGCGAGGACCAGCACGCTCATCAGCTGCGCCTGCCAGGCGGTCAGGCCGCTTTCCAGTGCCAGCACGCCAAACAGCATGCCAAAAGGAAACACGCCCAGCTGCAAGGGCAGCATCAGGCGGAAGCCGGCAAAAAACTGCTGCCTGGGTGATCGTGACATGACTGCATCGTAGTCGGATGGGGCAGGTAGTGTGTCGCGTCAGAATATGCCAGTCAATTAAGATTGCAGGGGTGGCCGACCTTGGGCTTGTACTGATGCACAGCCGGTCATTTCGTGGTTTTGCACCCTCATGACATGAATGGTTTGTGCCAGATCATCTATCCTAAATTTAACAATCAATAATATTGTGTTGTTCAGTAATCTATCGTGCATCAAACTTAACGACAGGTTGCAGGTCATGCGGACGCTCAAGGCACGCATTCTGGTGTGGAATACCGTTTTTCTGGTGGCGCTGGGCGTCCTGATGGTCGGGGTGGCATTCTGGCAGATGCGTGCCTCCCTGCTTTCCACGCTGAATCAGGAAATCCATACGCTGGTGCAGGGACAGACCCGGACGCTGGAATCCTGGTTGCAGGACAAGGAGCGTGTGCTGACCGGCATCGCCAGCCAGAACGAGCAGGGAGAAATTCCGCTGCGTGACCTCAAGCGCGCGGCGGCCATCGGCAATTACCCGGCGGTATTCTTTGCCTGGCCCGACGGACGCAGCCTGTTTTCCGATGGCTGGCAGGCGCCGGCCAGCTGGGTGCCTTCCGAGCGTCCGTGGTACCAGCCGGCGGTCAAGAGCAAGCAGGTCATCGTGACCGATCCCTTTACCAATGCCATGAACGGCCACACCATCGTGACGTTTGCCTACGCGCTGCGGCAGGACGGCGTGCTGCAAGGCGTGCTGGCGGCGGACATGGACATGGAGGACATGGTCAAGGCCGTGCTCGGCAACATCGACATCCGCGGCGGGGGCTACATGTTCCTCGTGGACGAAAAAGGCATCCTGCTTTCGCACCCCGACAAGGAGCTGGTACTCAAGTCCATCACGGCTTCGAATGCCCACCTGACGCCGGAGCGGCTGCGGGAGTGGGCCGGTCGTGACCAGTCTGTCGAGTCCGTCCGTAATGACGGTGCCGACATGCTGCTGATGTGGGAGAAGGTGCCGGGTACCAACTGGTATCTTGGCGTCGCTACCTACAAGGATGCCGTGCTGGCGCCGCTCAATACCCTGCTGCTGATGCTGGCCGGGAGTGGCGCGCTGCTGATTGTCCTGGTGGCTGCGGTCAATTCCTGGCTCACTCATCGCTCACTGCGCGGTCTGGCGCAATTGCAGCGCACCATGACGGCTATTTCGCAGGGCGAGGGCGACCTGACTGTCCGCCTGCCCGAACAGGGCCGGGACGAACTGGCTGAAACCGCCCGGGCCTTCAATGTCTTCATCGGGCGCTTGCACGAGATGTTCCGCAACCTGCGGGAAGAGGCATCCGGCCTGGTCGGCGACATCCAGCGCATCAACCAGCAAATGAACGGTATCGCCGGACGTTCACGGCAAATGGCCGATCTTTCGTCGTCGAATGCCGCGACGCAAGAGGAAATCTCGGTCAGCATTGCCCACATTTCCGGCAATGCCGGTGATACCGACCAGCACGTCCGGGCCACGCACCGGCAACTGGAGCAGACCGCCAGTGACATCGAATCGCTGGCGCACGGCATGGAGGCGACCATGCAGGCCGTACAGGGCCTGCGGACGGTGCTGGACGGGCTGGACCAGCGTTCCGGTGAAATTTCCGGCATCACCAGCGTCATCAGTGACATTGCCGACCAGACCAATCTGCTGGCCCTGAACGCCGCCATTGAAGCGGCCCGGGCAGGGGAGCAGGGGCGCGGCTTTGCCGTGGTGGCCGATGAGGTCCGCAAACTGGCCGAGCGGGCCGGTGCCGCCACGCAGGAAATCACCCAGATGATCAGTGCCGTACGTCAGGAAACGGCTCAGGCCGTGCACGACATGGGGGCCACGGTGGAGTCGGTCAGTGCCGGTCTGGAGCAGACGCAATCGGTGGTCGGCACCATCCGTGAAGCACGGCACGCCATGGAGGATATCGTGGGCAAGGTGGCGGAAATCACCGATTCGACCCAGGAGCAGCAGAATGCCAGCACCCTGCTGGCGCAAAGCACCGAGTCAATGAACAGCCATATCCTCGAGAACGACCGCAATCTTCAGGCAATCAGTGAAACGGTAGCCGGAGTGGACCAGGCCGCGCAGCATGTGGGCGATACCTTTGCGCGCTTCCGGCTTTGAGGGGGAGTGGCACGGAATGCATCCGGTGGCGAATGCGGCATTCTTCATGTGGCGCGAGACGGTTGCCGGATAAAAAAGATGTACCGTTCAGTCCGGACCCCTGACTCTGCACGATCCGGCCCTGACGGGCAGCGGTGGTCCCGGATGGTCGGTGCCGCACCCGGAAATGGCTGCATCTGCCAGGCATGACCGGACCGGGCAAGCCTGGCGCCGTTGTTGCATGGCAAGGTCAACGTGTACGGAGCGTATTGGCCGGCACCGTCCGGCCATGCGGGCCGCCAGGTGAAAACAGACATGCCCTCAAACGAGGGCATGTTCATTCAGGAGGGCCGGGATGTCCGGATTCAGGCCGGGCGCACGCTGAGGTCGGGCTTGACGCCGGTGGTCAGGTAGTCGAGCAGTTCGCGTACCGAACGGATGGCGTCGCCAAATGGCAGCGGATCCTTGCCGCGGAAGAACAGGCCCTTGTCGACTTCGCCGCGGAAGGCAGCCGACAGCTTGAGGTCGATGCAGAACTGGCCGATCTTGCTGATGCCGTCACGCAGTCCGCAGACCGACAGGCAGTTGAGTGCCTGGGTGCAGCGGCCCGGATCAGCCTTGGCATTGGCCTGGAGCTTTTCCTCGCGCTTGAGGTAGCTTTTGAGGAACGGGGTGAGTACGCCGCGGGCCGGCAGGCCGGCTACGCTCATGAATTCGACCACGTCCTCTTTCTTGGCACCCGCCAGCACGTTCTTGAAGTTGATGTGGGCATCGCCTTCACGGGTCACGGCAAAGGCCGTGCCGACCTGTACGCCTGCGGCGCCGAGGCCGAGGTAGTGCCTGACCTTTTCAAAGCTGTTGATGCCGCCGGCAACGACCAGCGGAATGCGCTCGCGCTCCAGTCCCAGTGACTTGAAGAGCTCAAAGGTTTCTTCCAGTACGCGGGCGAAATCGAAGCGGCTGTCGGCAATGTCTTCGCGCTTGGCGGCACCGAGGTGACCGCCGGCATGGGCCGGGTGTTCGATCACGATGGCGTCCGGCAGGCGGTTCTTTTTCATCCAGCGCTTGAGCACGATGCCGATGCCGCGCGATTCGCTGAGGATCGGCAGCAGGGCAACGTTGGGATGCTCGCTGACCATGTCCGGCAGGTCGAGCGGCAGGCCGGCGCCCATGGTGATGGCCTGGGCACCGGATTCGCAGGCCTGGCGCACGTATTTGGCGTGGGCGTCGACAGCCTTCATCACGTTGACCGACACCAGACCTTCGCCGTCGGCGATTTCCAGTGCGCGCTTGATTTCGCGGTCAAGCGCGATCAGGTTGAGGCGGTCGTAGTCTTCGGTGCATTTGGCGTGCAGCGATGCTTCGACCAGATCAGGGTGCAGGTGCCGCAGATCAACACTGGCGATGGTGCCTACCGCGCCTTCACGCGCAACCGTACCGGCGAGCTGGTGGGCGGAAATGCCCACGCCCATGCCTCCCTGGACGACGGGTTTGAGTACATGGCCGCGTACAACAAGCGGGGGTAAGGTCGAGTCAGTCATGGCCTAGCCTAGAGTAATCATTCGAAAAATCCTCGAAATTAGGCACGAGGCATATGGTGATCGTCAAGAATTGTGGTGACGCGGGGAGGGCAGTTTCGCGGTAAAATTGTGCAATTTGCTGATTTAGCGGTTGTTTCATGACTGATACGATTCCGGTTGCCGACGAAGCGGCAGCCCGCAAGACCTCCCGTAATGCCAACAAGCTCGTCAAGCGCCTGCGCCACGAGGTCGGCGACGCCATCAACGACTTCAACATGATCGAGGCGGGAGACCGCATCATGGTCTGCCTGTCGGGCGGCAAGGACAGCTACGCCCTGCTCGACATCCTGCTGGGGCTGCAAAAATCCGCCCCGATCGATTTCTCCATCGTAGCGGTCAATCTCGACCAGAAACAGCCGGGTTTTCCGGAAGACGTGCTGCCGGCCTACCTCGAGTCGCTCGGCGTCGAATACCGTATCGTAGAGGAAGATACCTATTCGATCGTCAAGCGGCTGGTGCCGGAAGGCAAGACTACCTGCAGCCTGTGCTCGCGCCTGCGTCGCGGGGTGCTGTACCGGGTGGCCGGCGAGCTGGGGGCGACCAAGATCGCCCTGGGACACCACCGCGACGACATCCTGCAAACCCTGTTCCTCAACATGTTCTACGGCGGCAAGCTCAAGGCCATGCCGCCCAAGCTGTTGTCCGACAACGGCAAGCACGTGGTGATCCGCCCGCTGGCGTACTGCCGCGAAAAAGACCTCGAGCGCTACGCCGAGCTGCGGGCGTTTCCGATCATTCCGTGCAACCTGTGCGGGTCGCAGCCCAACCTGCAGCGCCAGGTGGTGAAGGAGATGATCAACGACTGGGACCGCCGTTTCCCGGGCCGGGTGGAAACCATGTTCCGCGCCCTGCAAAACGTGGTGCCGTCGCATCTGGTCGATACTGCACTCTATCCGTTTACCGGGCTGAAGGTCGGCGATGTGCTGCCGTCCGAGGGCGGCGACACGGCGTTCGACAAGGAAGAATTCCGCGATCCGGTGCCGGCGGACGAAGACGGCCAGCCGCGCCGCACGTTCAGCATCCTCGATTCACGCCCGAAGGCCGGGGGCTGCGGTGAGTGATTTCCTCGCCATGCGCCGGCGCAAGGGCCAGCGTCCGGGCGGCTTGCCCGAGGTCGCGGTCAGCGAAGACAACGGCCTGCGCTCGATGTACCTCGGTTCCGACACCCTGCAGTCACAGATGCGCATCAGCGATCCGGCCGAGCTGGTGCTGGCCTATACCCGCGCCATGGCGGGCTGTCTGCTCCTGCAGGCGTCGCCTCGTCGCATCCTGCATGTCGGACTGGGGGGCGGCAGCCTGCCGCGCTTTTTCCATGCCCGGCTACCGGAGTCGGTCAATGTGGCCGTGGAGCTTAATCCGCAGGTGGTGGCGCTGTGCCAGTCGATGTTCTGCCTGCCTGCCGACGGACGCATGCAGGTGGTGACCGGTGACGGGGTGGATTACATGGGGCAGCAGACGGCAGCCTTCGACACCATCCTGATCGATGCCTTTGACGGCTACAACATCATCACGGCCATGGTGGCCGAGCCCTTCCTGCACGATTGCCGCATGGCCCTTGGCGAGGGCGGCGTGCTGGCGGTCAACCTGTGGAGCCGGCACCCGCGCTATCACCAGCACCTGGATGCCATGCGCCACGCCTTTGACGGCCGGGTACTGGTGCTGCCGGCCGAAACCCACGGCAATGTGGCCGCGTTTGCCCTGCGCGATGCACCGGGGCATGCGCTGCGCTTTGACCAGCTGGAAGCCCGGGCGCGTGCCTTGCAGGATGAGCACGGGCTGGATTTTCCGGCCATGGTGGCGGCACTGAAAAAGGCCAACCAGCATACGGCCTCACGCCTGCTGCCCTGACCCGGCGGCATGAAAAAGCCGCCACGGCGTGGCGGCGGGGGCAGCTCGGGGACGGGCCTAGTGCTTACAGGTAAAAATGCATTGGCCAGGCGCGATAGGCCGCTGGTGGCATCTTTTCCGAAGTGACAAAGCCGGCCGGTGCGGCAATCACGTCCGGCACCCGGTTGACGACGCTGGCGCAGGTGAGTTCCACCGTGGACGGGCGGCTGATCTGGACGAACGTGTCCGGTTCGCCGCGCAGCACCCAGTCGTTGCGGTCGGTTTCGCCTGGCAGGTAGACCTTGCCGATGCACTGGCTCTCGATCACCGGCCCTTGCCGGGTGACGAGGGTTACCACGGCGGACATGCCCAGCGCCTCGCCGGCGCGGATGGTGCGGCCCATGGTGCGGCTGGGGGTGTCGGACTGTGCCAGGATCGGCACCTGTTTCTGGCTGATGCTGGCGATGGTCAGCCCCAGTTGCGCGGCCAGCCATTCGCAGGCGTTCCACATGTACGAGGGCAGGGCCGTGGCTTCGGCGATTTCGCGCTGGAAGGCCTCGGGAGTCAGGCCGACGCCGTGTACCCGGGCCAGGGCGATGCCGTAATCCTCGACGTTGTAGCTGGATACGCCCTCGATGCGGTTGATGCAGTGGCTGGAGCCGGCCAGCGTGGTGATCAGGTTGCCCCAGTAGACGTCCTGGTAGCCGGAACCGGTCAGCGTGCAGCCATGCTGTTTGGCCAGCACGTCCAGCCGGCTGGTCAGTGCCGGCGAGGTGGTCCACGGATAGAACGCTTCCTCGCAGGTGGAAATGGCGTTGACGCCATGGCGGGCGCAGCGCTCGAAGTGCGGGTACATGTCGTCCATCAGGCTGCCGACGGCCACGATGGCGACATGGGCGTCGCACTCAGCAAACACGGCTTCGGCATCTGCCCGCACCGGCACGTTCAGGCGTCGCCCGATGCCGGCCACGTCGCCGGCATCGCGGCCGACCAGTGCCGGATCGGTATCGATGGCGCCGACGATCTCGCAGCCTTTCTCCACCAGATAACGCAGGGTGACCTGCCCCATCTTGCCGCAGCCATACTGGATGACCCGTACGCGTTCCATGACCTGCTCCTTAGGTAAAGTGACAGACGACTGGACCCAGACTACCAGTCCGGCCGGAGGCCGGACTTGCGGTCAGACAAGCCTCTTGTCATTACCGGCTACAGGCCCAGCGTCTGCCACAGCTGGTCGACCCGGGCTGCCACCGCTGCATCCTTGACGATGGGGCGGCCCCATTCACGGTCGGTTTCGCCCGGCCACTTGTTGGTCGCATCCATCCCCATCTTGCCGCCCAGCCCAGACACCGGGCTGGCGAAATCCAGATAATCGATCGGGGTGTTTTCCACCAGCACCGTGTCGCGCACCGGGTCCATGCGGGTGGTGATGGCCCACATGACCTCTTTCCAGTCGCGGGTGTCGATGTCGTCGTCCACCACCACGATGAACTTGGTGTACATGAACTGGCGCAGGAAGCTCCAGCACCCCATCATCACCCGCTTGGCGTGGCCGGCGTACTGCTTTCTGATCGACACCACCGCCATGCGGTAGCTGCAACCTTCCGGCGGCAGGTAGAAGTCGACGATTTCCGGGAACTGCTTTTGCAGGATCGGCACGAACACTTCGTTGAGCGCCACGCCAAGCACGGCCGGTTCGTCGATCGGCTTGCCGGTGTAGGTGCTGTGGTAGATCGCGTCGGGCCGGCGGGTCAGGCGGTCGATGGTGAACACCGGAAACCAGTCCTGCTCGTTGTAATAGCCGGTATGGTCGCCGTACGGCCCTTCAAGTGCGTGCAGGTAACCGTCGATTTCCTTGAGCGGGACGCCGTGTTCGCTGACACCGCTGAAACCGGCTTCGCAGGGGCTGAGGTGGCCTTCGAGCACGATCTCGGCAAAGGCTGGCACTTGCAGGTCGTTGCCAAGGCTCTGGACCAGCTCGGTGCGGCTGCCGCGCAGCAGGCCGGCAAACTGGTATTCCGACAGGGTGTCCGGTACCGGCGTGACGGCGCCGAGAATGGTGGCCGGATCGCAGCCCAGTACCACCGACACCGGGAACGCTTCGCCCGGACGGGTGCGGCGCCAGTCGCGGAAATCCAGCGCCCCGCCGCGGTGCGCCAGCCAGCGCATGATGACCTGGCTGCGGCTGATGACCTGCTGGCGGTAGATGCCGAGGTTCTGGCGCTTTTTGGCCGGGCCGCGGGTGACGGTCAGCCCCCAGGTGATCAGCGGGGCGACATCACCGGGCCAGCAGTGCCAGACCGGCAGGCGGGCGAGGTCGACCTCCGGGCCTTCTTCGACCACCTCTTGTACCGGAGCCCGGCGGACGGTTTTCGGTGCCATGTCGAGCACCTTTTTATACAGCGGAAATTTGTCCCAGGCATCGCGCAGGCCTTTGGGCGGTTCGGGCTCCTTGAGCATGGCCAGCAACTGGCCGATTTCGCGCAGGGCCGACACGTCGTCGGCACCCATGCCCTGGGCGACCCGGCGCGGAGTGCCAAACAGGTTGCCCAGCACGGGGTAGGCATAGCGCGTGTTGCCGGTTTGCGGTGCCTCGAACAGCAAGGCCGGTCCTTCCGCGCGCAGGGTACGGTCGCAGAGGTCGGTCATTTCCAGACGGGGCGATACAGGCTGCCCGACACGTTTGAGTTCGCCCCGGGCTTCTAGGGCGGCGATGAAGTCGCGCAGGTCACGGTAGTGCATGGTGACAATGATGAATGGCTGAAATGTTTCGAGGCTAGGCGGAGACGAAAGATGTGTCAAATTGGCAACAGCATCGAGGAATTTGGTGCCGAATCCGTCTGGCAAATTTGATCAAGATCATGGCAAAAGCATGAATGTGCCCGCGATAGCCATGTGTCGTAAAAATTGACTAATCAATATGGTTAAACTGCCGCCGGACAACTGAAACAGCGCTTGATATTTCCGATAGCGCACTATTTTCCGGTCTGCGGACAAACTTTGGAGAACTCAACATGAAA
>JAGPIM010000031.1 GCA_018055005.1 Laribacter sp. | reverse complement strand
ATTTCCTTGCCCGCTACATTCCGCACTTCATTGCCCTGTCGGCCGCTTCGCCCTACTACCAGGGCGTGGACACGCTGTTCCAGAGTTCGCGCCTGACCAGCGTCAATGCCTTTCCGCTGTCGGGCACACTGCCCTGCGTCACCGACTGGGCCGGTTTCAACGACTATTTTGTCCGCATGCAACAACTGGGCATCGTGGCGAGCATGAAGGATTTTTACTGGGACGTGCGCCCGAAGCCGGAATACGGCACGGTAGAAATCCGGGTGTGCGACACGCCGCTGGACCTGCTGACCCCGGTGCTGCTGGCGGCCTACGCCCAGATGCTGGCACGCGAATGCATGGAATCCGGCTGGCAGGCCATCCATAGCGACAACTATCTGGCCTACAGCTACAACCGTTTCCAGGCGTGCCGCTTCGGGTTTGAAGGGCTGATCCTCAACCCGGCAGACAACGGGCAAATGTCGTTGCAGCAGGATCTGGTCACGACGCTGACGCGGCTTGAACCCCAGGCTGCGGCACTGGACTGCGAGGCCGAACGCCAGCAGCTGCTGGCCCGGGCACTGGCACGCGACAACCCCAGTCGGCAGTTGCGTGCGCTCTACGACCAGAGCGGCTCGCTCAATGACCTGGTGCGGCGGCAAAGCGCCGTGTGGATGCGCGACACTGCCACGCTCTGAATCCCGCCGGCCGGCGGCTCAGGCGGCCAGCATGACCCGGTTGCGCCCGCCGGCCTTGGCCGCGTACAGCGCCTTGTCGGCTTCGGCAATCAGGCAGGCAACGTCGTGCGCCCGCCCGCCGGGCTGACAGCACACGCCCAGGCTCAGGGTCAGCGTCTGCTGCTGCCCCTCGCCCAGGTCCACCGGCTCTCCGGCCGTCGCCAGCCGCAGCCGCTCGGCCACGCTCATGGCCACTTCAGGCGTGGCGCCGGGCAGCACGATCAGGAATTCCTCGCCGCCGTAGCGACCCACGACATCGCCTCCGCGCAGGACCCGGCTCAGGCGCCGGGCCACGGTTTCCAGTGCCATGTCACCGGCCTGGTGGCCATGGGCATCGTTGACGTTCTTGAAGTGATCGATATCAGCGAGGATGACGGCCAGTGGCTGCGAGGGGTCGCAGCAGCTCTGGCTGAGGCCGTCGAGAATGGCTCCCCGGTTCAGCAGTTGGGTCAGCGGATCGTGCGTGGCCCGTACTTCCAGCTGGTTCTTGGCCTGCAACAGTTCGTGATTGAGATGCTGCAAACGCTCGCACATCTGGCCGCGTTCGATCAGCAATGCCAGCTGGCGGGCAATGCCCATGAAGGCCTGCTCATGTTCTTCCCGATAGGTATGCGGACGCATGCTGGAAAAAAACAGGAAACCGACAGGCCGCCCTTGCGCCAGCAGGGGACAGGTCAGGCTGGAGCGCATGCCTTCGGCCACAATGAGGCGGGTGGCTTCAGAGCCGGGATGATCAGCAAGGTACAGTTGCAGGTTGTTGAGGATGCGCGGTCTGCCCGAACCCAACAGTCGCGCCAGTCCGGAGCCAAGATAGGCACGCCGGAACCCCTGCCCGATGCGAGGAACGTGCGCTTCCGAGCGTGACCACACTGCCGTCAGGGTGCAGCCATCTTCTTCAAGCAGCGCACAACCGATGCGGTCATAAGGGATCAGGTGGCGAAATCCGTCATAAACCCGGTCCAGCACCTCGTTGAGCTGCAAACCGGCTGCCACCTGCTCGGCCAGTTGCAACAACTGCTGCAACAGGGCAGTTTCCTGCCGCAACTGCATGACCTCCTGCGCCAGGGCAGGCATGTTTTCGGCATCAGCCAGAGGCAAGGAACTTTTCGCTGCGGTCATGTCGATCCGTGTGGGCAGCCAGGTACAGCATGACCTGGCAGTCAGACGAACAAGGTCGGCGAACCTGCGTGTGCCAACCGTATGTAACGGCAATCATTTTTACATAAAAAACCGCCCCTGAGGGATTTGTCCACAGGGGCGGCCGTCTTTTTGTATCGCCTAGCGGAACAACCACGGCTGGGTTTGCCGGCGATTTTCTTCAAAAGCCCTGATTTCACCGGCATGACGCAGGGTCAGGCCGATTTCGTCCAGCCCGTTGAGCAGGCAGTGCTTGCGATGCTCGGTAATGTCGAAACCGAACGAATCTCCCTGCGGCGTGGTCACGGTCTGCGCAGCCAGATCCACGGTCAGCCGGTAACCCTCGGCCGATTCGCAGCCGGCAAACAGGCGGTCCATCACTTCGGCCGGCAGCACGATCGGCAGCAGGCCGTTCTTGTAGCAGTTGTTGAAAAAGATGTCCGCAAACGACGGCGCGATCACCACGCGGAAACCGTAGTCATCCAGCGCCCACGGTGCATGTTCGCGGCTGGAACCACAGCCGAAGTTTTCGCGGGCCAGCAGGATCTGCGCGCCCTGGTAACGCGGGAAATTGAGGACGAAATCCGGGTTTTGCGGCCGGATGCGGTTGTCCATGCCGGGTTCACCGTGATCCAGATAGCGCCATTCGTCAAACAGGTTGGGGCCAAAGCCCGAGCGCTGGATCGACTTGAGGAACTGCTTGGGAATGATGGCATCGGTATCGACGTTGGCACGGTCGAGCGGACAGACGAGTCCGGTCAGTCGGGTAAAGGCTTTCATTGTGCGGCTCTCTCAATGGCAGCCCCGCCTGCCCGGATGTCCCGGCCAATGCCTTGCACAGTATGGCAACCGGTCAGGGTTGCAACGGCGAGCAGAAGGGTCAGTGTCAGTGTTTTCATGCTTACATTGCGCAAACCATGTCTGCGCATTCAAACGATCGCCGCACCGCCCCTCCCCTGCCCGATGCCAGACTACATCTTGGCCTTGACGTCGTCGGCCGCATTGGTCACGGCATGACCGGCCGACGATACATCCTCTCCCATGCCTGCCATGGTATTGCAGGCAGTCAACAAACAGCTGGCAAGCAGGATGCCGATCAGGGTTTTCATGGTGATGACTCCTTGAAGCATGCCGACAGTGGCACGCTTCAAGATAGTCAACCGGGGGCGGAGACGGCGGGATTAATAACCTTGGCGGATATCGGCGAAATGGCCGGCAATCGCTGCCGCTGCCGCCATGGCCGGGCTGACAAGGTGAGTGCGCCCGCCCTGTCCCTGCCGTCCTTCAAAGTTGCGGTTGGAAGTGGAGGCGCAGCGCTCCCCCGGCTCCAGACGGTCGGCGTTCATCGCCAGACACATCGAGCAGCCAGGCTCGCGCCATTCGAATCCGGCTGCGACAAAAATCTTGTCGAGCCCTTCGGCCTCGGCCTCGGCCTTGACGTTGCCGGACCCCGGCACCACCATCGCCAGCCTGACCGACTCGGCCTTGCGCCGGCCGCGCACGACAGCCGCCGCCTCGCGCAGGTCTTCGATGCGCGAGTTGGTACAGGAGCCGATAAACACCTTGTCGATGGCGATTTCCGCCATCGGTGTACCGGCGGTCAGCCCCATGTAGGCCAGTGCGCGCTGCATGCCTTCGCGCTTGACCGGATCGGCTTCGGCAGCCGGGTCCGGCACACGGTCGGTAATCGCCACCACCATTTCCGGACTGGTGCCCCAGGTCACCTGCGGTGCAATGGCTGCGGCATCCAGTTCCACGACCGCATCGAAGACGGCACCTTCATCACTCTTGAGCTCACGCCAGCACGCTACCGCCGCCTCCCACTGTTCGGCAGTCGGCGCGAACGGGCGTCCCTTGACGTAATCCAGCGTGATCTGGTCCACCGCCACCAGCCCGGAGCGGGCGCCGGCTTCGATGGCCATGTTGCAGAGGGTCATGCGACCTTCCATCGACAGGCCGCGAATGGCGCTGCCGGCGAACTCGATGGCATAACCCGTGCCGCCAGCGGTACCGATCTTGCCGATCACCGCCAGTGCAATGTCCTTGGCGGTGACACCGGCCTGCAGTTCACCCTCGACCTGCACCAGCATGGCTTTGGATTTTTTGGCCGTCAGGCACTGGGTCGCCATGACGTGCTCGACCTCGCTGGTGCCGATGCCATGCGCCAGCGCAGCAAAGGCACCGTGCGTGGAGGTATGGCTGTCGCCGCACACCACGGTCATGCCGGGCAGCGTGGCGCCCTGTTCCGGGCCGACCACGTGCACGATGCCCTGGTTGCGGTCCATGAACGGGAAATACGCCAGTGCACCGGTTTCGCGCACGTTGGCATCCAGCGTTTCCACTTGCAGGCGCGACACCGGATCCTTGATCCCGGCAATGCCCAGATCCCAGTTGTCGGTCGGCGTGTTGTGGTCAGCCGTCGCCACGATCGAATGCACGCGCCACGGCTTGCGGCCGGCGAGCTTGAGACCTTCAAAGGCCTGCGGGCTGGTGACTTCGTGGACGAGATGACGGTCGATGTACAGGAGCGAGGTGCCGTCCGGGTCGGTACGCACCACGTGGCTCTCCCAGAGCTTGTCGTAGAGGGTCTGTGCGGCCATGTGTTGTTGGTCCGTTAAGGGAGATTGAGCCGATTATTGCACGCGGCTGGAATACTGGTCAATTTATTCAAATAAATCAATTACTTGAAAATAAAACACCGTCAGAATCCGGTCATGGTTTCCGCCCGGATGCCGGGTAGCACCCGCGCCCGAGGCCAGACAGCCCTCAGGCACGTCCGGCTGGCTGCGACCAGAAATGAATGGCAGGGGCAAAATATACAAATAATTGTCATTGATTGCCTACCCGTCCCGCGCATTTGTGTACACGGACCATCCCTTGTGCCGCCCCCGCCAGTCATCCGGTCTGGCCATTTCCCCCGCCCGGCAGGCTGCGGAATTCCCGCCGGCAACAGCATCGACCCACTTTGCAATGCCCGCCCTTCGCATGTCCGACCACCTTTCAGGTGGCCGGATTCCGCCTGAAACATGCAAAAGGGGCAACTAAAATACCTATGGCATTACAATTGCTTTGTTACTTCACGCCCGTATCCAGACCACAGCCCCGGCAACACGATGACAAGGAGCGAAACCATGACCCAAAGTGCAACCATGTCCTTGACCGACCAGGAGCGGCACTGGCTGCCCTGGCTGGGCCGCAACGGCAAGCTGTCCCTGCGCTGGGCCAGCCTGCTGAACCGGCACCGGACCCATGCACTTGAGCAGGTATTTGCCGGTATTGCCCAGACCCGTGTGGCCTTGCTGACCCAGTGGGCGCACGAACAGTGGGCACACCTTGATGCACTGGCCGAGCGTCTGGCCATGCAGTGGCCGGCCATCGAACGGACGGCACTGACCCAGCGCCGGCTGCTGGCCGCGGATTTTTCCGAACTGTTCGTGATCGATACAACCGGACAGTTGCTGGCCAGCAGTGCCGAACGCAGTGGTGCCAGCGGCCTCTCTGCTGCTGCCGTGGCCCGCGGTCTGAAAGAGCGGTTCCTGCACGGACCGTATTCCGATCCGCAGACCGAACGGCTCGGCCCGTCAACTTCCCGCTTTCACGACGGCGTCACCCTGATGTTCTACCGTCCGCTCACTGCTGCCGACGGCACACCGCGCGGCATACTCTGCGGCCGGGTGCCCAACGATGTGCTGGGCGACCTGATCCAGCGCGAGGCCGGACACATCTTTCACGAGTCGGGCGACAACTACCTGTTCATGGCGCAGTCGCACTTCGATCCGTCCATCACGCCCGGTACGGCCCTGTCGCGCTCGCGCTTTGAAGACCGCACTTTCACCGGCGGTGACAACCTCAAGGATGGTGTACGCACGGCATTTGGCACCGTCCGGGTGCACAAGCACACCGAATTCGAACTGGTATTCAATGATCCGGCCACCGGCCGCCTGCATCCTGGCGTGCGCGAAACCATCCGCCGTGGCAACAACCTGTTCGTCACCTATCCGGGTTACGCCGATTACCGCCACATTCCGGTCATCGGCTGCGGCGTCACTTTCCGGCTGCCGGGCTCGCCCGATCTCTGGGGCATGATGTGCGAGGCCGATCTGGAGGAGGTTTACCGCAACCGCAGCCTCAGTTACCGGCTGATGAAGCTCTACCTCGCCACCATGCTGGCCGGTTGGGCCGGCTCGCACCTGCTGACGGCCGCTTTTGGCCTGGGCCAGACCGCCAGCGCACTGGCCGGACTGGGCTGCCACCTGGCCGGCGCGCTGGTGTTCCTGAGCCTTGGCAGCCGCAAGCTGGCAGCACGCATGCGCCAGATGATCCGCATGGTGCGCACCATTGCCGAGGGCGGCGGCGACCTGACCCAGCGCATCAACCGCGACAGCCGTCATCCGGATGAAATCACCACCATGGCACAGTGGTTCAACAGCTTCATCGACAATCTGGAAAGCATCGTGCGCCGGGTGATCCACAGCTCGCACGAAATCTCCGCCACCAACCGGCAGGTGGAAGCCAGCCATCACGACACCTGCGCCACGGCCCACAGCGTCCAGGGACTGATCGGCAACATGATGCAGGCGCTGGACCGCCAGCGGCAGGAGATCGACAGCGCCGCCGGCAGTGCGGCCGACATGAAAACCCGCATGGAAACGGTGATGCAGGCCTCGCAAGGGCAGCTTGCCAACCTGCGCCAGCGCTCACAGGGTATCCGGCACTCGGTGGGAGAAGCTGCCGGTACGCTCGAAGCCCTGTCAGCCAGCACGCGCAACATCGGCCAGGTGGTCAGCGTGATCCGCGACATTGCCGACCAGACCAACCTGCTGGCCCTGAATGCCGCCATCGAAGCGGCCCGCGCCGGCGAGCAGGGACGTGGTTTTGCCGTCGTCGCTGACGAAGTCCGCAAGCTGGCCGAACGCACGGCGCAGGCCACGGTGGAAATCCGCGACATGATCAGCCAGGTGCAGGAACAGGCCCACGTTGCCGCCAGCCGCATGGGTGGTGGCATGCAGGAGCTGGACGAAGGACTGCGGCTGGCTGAAGAAGCCGCCAGCGATCAGGCCGACCACGCGGTGATCGAGCAGCTGCTTGCTGCCATCGAGGGCATTGCCACGGTCAGCCGGCAATACGACGACACCGCGCGCCGGGTCGGTGATGCCGCCTACAGCATCCGGGCCACGGTCGAGGAAACCGGTCAGAGTTCAGCCCTGACCCTGCAGGCATCCAGCCGCCTGCAAGCACTGGTCGGGCAGTTCCGCGTCGGCTGAAACGACACACCCCCGCCAGGGCAGGGGTGTGGATGCACATGCCGGCCGCTTGCGGCCGGTGCCAGGCAGGACTTACAGGGTCAGGCCACCGGTGACTTCGATGGCAGCACCGTTGATGTAGCTGGCTTCGTCGCTGGCGAGGAAGGCGTACACGTTGGCGATTTCTTCCGGAGCAGCCATGCGCTTCATCGGCACCTTGTCTTCCATGGCCTGGATCACTTTTTCCGGCATGGCCTTGAGGATCGGGGTAGCCACGAAGCCCGGGCACACGGCGTTGGCACGGATGCCCTTCTTGCCCAGCTCCTTGGCCCAAGTCTTGACGAAGCCGATGACGCCGAACTTGGTGGCAGCATAGTTGGTCTGGCCGAAGTTGCCGTACACGCCCACGACCGAGCTGGCGTTGAGGATGACACCGCTGCCCTGCTCGACCATGGTGTCGACCACGGCGCGGGTGCAGTTGTAGACGCCCTTGAGGTTGATGTCGATGACCTTGTCGAACTGGTCTTCGGTCATCTTGATCAGCTGGGCATCCTGCACGATGCCGGCGTTGTTCACCAGCACGTCGATGCGGCCGAACTGGCCCTTCAGGCCGCCAACCATGTCGGCGATCTGCGCCTTGTCGGTCACGTTGACGATGTAGCCGACAGCCTGGCCACCGGCAGCCTTGATTTCGGCAACCACTTCGTCAATTGCACCCTGGTTCAGGTCACAGACTGCAACAATGGCGCCTTCGCGGGCAAACTTGAGGGCAGTGGCACGGCCGATGCCGCTGGCAGCACCGGTGATGATGGAGACTTTCCCTTGCAAACGCATGCTGATTTCCTTTGAGTTTGGACTGACTCCGCTGCACAGGAAGTCCAGAGTGGCTTGGCAGCGACGAGCATCACGGATTGCTGCAATGCAAAATCCGCAGATAGCCTTGTTCTATTTATGTCATTTACAGGCTCTTTGGCCAGGTGAGCCGACAGAATGTTGCAACGCACCCAAGCGGTGCGGACTATATCCCATACGCCTAAACAGGTCAAAAAACCTTGGGTAATCAACTATCGGGATTGCGACATGGAGCCATGCCCAAAGAACAACCCGCCATTCAGGCGGGTTGTTCAGTCCGGATTCGCGCGGAATTACAGCAGGCCGCGGCTGGCGAGGTAGTCTTCGTAGTTGCCCATGTAGTGTTCAAACCCGCCCTGGCCGTCCAGCTCGATGATCTGGGTAGCGAGCGAGCTGACAAACTGGCGGTCGTGCGACACGAAGATCAGCGTGCCCTTGTACTTTTCCAGCGCCATGTTGAGCGACTCGATCGACTCCATGTCCATATGGTTGGTCGGTTCGTCCATGATCATGACGTTGGGGCGCTCAAGGATCAGCTGGCCATAAAGCATGCGGCCTTTTTCACCCCCCGAAAGCACACGCACGCACTTGGTCACGTCGTCGCTGCCGAACAGCAGGCGGCCGAGCGTGGCGCGCACCACCTGCTCGTCGTCACCCTCCTGTGTCCACTGGCGCATCCACTCGGCTAGGTCCATGTCGCTGTCGAATGCGGCCTCGTGATCCTGCGCAAAGTAGCCGACCTGGGCCTTTTCTGCCCACTTGATCTGCCCGGCATCCGGTGTCACGCCAGCCGAGAAGGCCGGATTGAAGGCACCGGCCAAGAGCTTGACCAGTGTCGATTTGCCGGCACCGTTGGGGCCGATGATGGCAATGCGCTGACCGGCCTCCAGGATGAACGACAGGTTCCGGAACAGCACCTTGTCGTCGTAGGCCTTGGAGATGCCCTGCGCCTCCACGGCCTGCCGGTGCAGCTTCATTTTCTCGTCCATTTCGAAACGGATGAACGGGTTCTGGCGGGTCGAGGGCTTGACGTCGACCATGTCGCTCTTGAGCTTGTCGACCTGTTTCAGGCGGCTGGTGGCCTGACGGGCCTTGGACTTGTTGGCCGAGAAGCGGGCCACGAATTCCTGCAGTTCCTGGATGCGTTCCTTGGCCTTGGCGTTGGACGACAGCTGGCGTTCACGGGCCTGGGCAGCAGCGAGCATGTAGTCGTCATAGTTGCCCGGATACACCGTGATGGTGTTGTAGTCGAGGTCGGCCATGTGGGTGCACACCGCATTCAGGAAGTGGCGGTCGTGCGAGATGATGATCATGGTCGAGTTGCGCTGGTTGAGCACGTCCTCCAGCCAGCGGATGGTGTTGATGTCCAGGTTGTTGGTCGGTTCGTCCAGCAACAGGATGTCCGGGTTGGAGAACAGGGCCTGGGCCAGCAGCACCCGCAGCTTCCAGCCCGGTGCAACTTCGCTCATCGGGCCGAAATGCTGTTCGACCGGAATGCCGACGCCCATCAGCAATTCGCCGGCACGCGCCTCGGCGGTATAGCCGTCGTACTCGGCGAACTTGGCCTCCAGCTCGGCCGCATGCATGTAGTCGTCTTCAGTGGCCTCGAGGTTGGCGTAAATGGCATCACGCTCGCTCATGGCCGCCCACATTTCGGCATGCCCCTGCAGCACCACGTCGAGTACGCGCTGGTCTTCGTAGGCAAACTGGTCCTGCCGCAGCTTGCCCAGACGCATGCCGGGCTCGACCGACACGTTGCCGGAAGTCGGCTCGAGATCCCCCCCCAGAATCTTCATGAAGGTGGATTTGCCCGAACCATTGGCACCGATCAGGCCGTAGCGGTTGCCTTCGCCAAACTTGACGGAAACATTTTCAAACAGCGGCTTGACGCCGAACTGCATGGTGATATTCGCGGTAGTGATCACGCGGGAAATCCTTGGCTAACAGATTGTCCGGTAAACGGAAAATGGCGGATTCTAGCACAGCCGCAACAGGCAGGCGGCAAGCGGGACGGTCGACCTCTCCAAAGCCGGTATTCACCGCGCCCCGAAGCCGGCAGGCCACCGGCATGACCGGCATGACAACCTGCGGCATCATGACCGGCAAACCAGTTCACCAGTGCATTCACGCTGCATTTGAGGAATTGGGCTACAATCCTCCGCTAATTTTCCATTTTCTTGTTTCGTTCACAGGCACGCACATGCTCACCGGAAGTCTGGTCGCGATTGTGACCCCCATGTTCGAAGACGGCAGTGTTGATTTTGAAGCACTGGACCGTCTGGTCGATTTTCATATCGAGTCGGGTACCAGCGGCATCGTTGCTGTTGGCACGACAGGCGAATCGGCCGCAGTCTCGGTCGAAGAACACCTGCAGGTAGTGGCTTCAGTGGTCAGGCACGCAGCCGGCCGCATCAAGGTCATCGCCGGCGCCGGCGCCAACTCGACCCACGAAGCCATCGAACTGACGCGCGAATCCCGCCGCCTCGGGGCCGACCAGGTGCTGTCGGTCGTGCCGTACTACAACAAGCCGATGCAGGAAGGCATGTACCGGCACTTCCGTGCCATTGCCGAATCGACCGACATCCCGGTCATCCTTTACAACGTGCCGGGCCGCACTGTGGCCGACATGTGTAACGACACCGTGCTGCGCCTGGCCGAAATCCCCAACATCATCGGCATCAAGGACGCCACTGCCGACCTGGCCCGCTGCTGCGACCTGGTCAAGCGTGCGCCGAAGGATTTCGCCCTTTATACCGGCGACGACGCTACCGCCATGGCTTTCATGCTGTGCGGCGGCCACGGCGTGATTTCGGTGACCGCCAACGTCGCACCGCGCCAGATGGCCGAACTCTGCCGTGCCGCCATCGCTGGCGACGTACAGGCTGCCCGCCGCATCAATGACCCGCTGCAGGGCCTGCACAAGGACCTGTTCTGCGAGGCCAACCCGATCCCGGTCAAGTGGGCGCTTGAACGCATGGGCCGTATTCCGGCCGGCATCCGCCTGCCCCTGACCCGTCTGAGTGACGCCGGCCAACCCAAGGTCGAAGCGGCACTCAAGGCTGCCAACCTGATCTGATTTCTTACCCAACGGAGTCTGGATGAAATCCCTTCGCCATCTGCTCCCCGTCGTGGCTGTTGCCGGTCTGGCGGCATGCGCTTCGACGCCTGACGACAGCAAGATCGCCTACAAGTCGGCCGAAGCGCCCAAGCGTACGCTGGAAGCGCCGCCCGACCTGACAGCGCCCGAGCTGACCAATTCCTATGCCATGCCTGCCGGCGGCGTCAGCGCCAAACTCATGGCACAGCAGCAGGCAGACCAGGCCGGCCAGCAGGCTGCCGTCCGTGCCGGTACGGCCCAAGTGGCCGCAACGGCCACCGACACCGTTCGCCTGGAACGCGCCGGTGGCCAGCGCTGGCTCAGCGTCAGCGGCAAGAGTGCCGAACAGCTGTGGCCGCTGGTCCGCGAATTCTGGCAGGACAACGGTTTCGTGCTGAAGCGCGACGAACCGCAGCTGGGCATCATGGAAACCGACTGGGCGGAAAACCGCGCCAAGATTCCGCAGGACGGCGTGCGCAAGCTGCTGGCCACGGTCGGCCTGGACGGACTCTACGCCACGCCCGAACGTGACAAGTTCCGTACCCGTTTCGAGCGCAGCCCCAACGGTAATGTCGAGATCTACATCAGCCACCGCGGCATGGTGGAAAGCTTTACCGAAGGCAAGAACGACACCAAATGGCAGCCGCGCGCCGACGATCCGGAACTCGAAGCCGAGTTCCTCGGCCGCCTGATGCTGGCCCTCGGGGTTGATGAAACCAAGGCCAAACAGGCCAAGGAAGATGCCGCCCAGCCGGTACCGGTAGCCCAGCGGCGCGCCCGCATCGAAAACGGTGCCGTGGTGGTTGACGATGCTTTCGACCGTGCATGGCGCCGTACCGGTCTGGCGCTGGACCGTTCCGGTCTGGTGGTGGTGGACCGCAACCGTGCAACCGGCACCTACTTCGTGCGTCCGGCCAAGAGCGAAACCGAGAAAGTGGACGAAGGCGGCTTCTGGTCAAGCCTCGCATTCTGGCGCGACAAGGAAGGCAAGACTGCCGCCGAGCAGCCGGGTTACCGGATCGTGGTGCAGCAGGTCAGCGACAAGGAAAGCCGTGTCACCGTCCAGGGCGACAAGGGCGAAGCGCTTGACGGCAAGCTGGTCAACGCCATCCTGCCCAAACTGGAACAGCAATTGCGCTGATTCCTGCCCTTGGTCGTCATGTGCGCTCGTACGACCATCCATGAAAAAACGCCAGTCGGTCAGACTGGCGTTTTTCTTGTCCCGAAGGGAAAACCGGCTCAGCCCTTGAACGGGTGCTTGAGCACGATGGTTTCCTCGCGGTCCGGACCGGTCGAGATGATGGCGATCGGTGCACCGCAGAATTCCTCGATGCGCTTGAGGTAGTTCTGGGCATTGACCGGCAGTTCTTCGAACTTCTTGACGCCGAAAGTGGTTTCACTCCAGCCCGGCCAGCTTTCATAAACCGGCTCGCAGGCTGCAACCTTGTCGGCACCGACCGGGAAGATGTCGTATTCGACACCGTCAATGCGGTAGCCGACACACAGCTTGATTTCTTCCATTCCGTCCATCACGTCAAGCTTGGTCACGCACAGGCCGGACACACCGTTGATCTGGATCGAGCGCTTCAGCAGTGCCGCGTCAAACCAGCCGCAGCGACGCGGGCGGCCGGTCACGGAACCGAACTCGTTGCCGCGCTGGGCAAGGCCCATGCCGATGTCGTCTTCCAGCTCGGTCGGAAACGGACCGGACCCGACGCGTGTGGTGTAGGCCTTGACGATACCCAGCACGTATTCAAGCATCTGCGGGGCCACACCGGCACCCGGTGCGGCTGCACCGGCCACGCAGTTGGAGGAAGTGACAAACGGATAAGTACCGTGGTCGATGTCCAGCAGGGTCCCCTGGGCACCTTCAAACAGGATCGACTCACCGGCCTTGTTGAGGTCATACAGGGTGCGGGAAACGTCACACACCATCGGCTTGATGCGCTCGGCGTACGCAAGGGTATCAGCCAGCGTCTTCTCGAAGTCGACCGGCGCCTGCTTGAAGTATTCGGTCAGCTGGAAGTTGTAATAGGCGAGGTTTTCCTTCAGCTTCTCGGCCAGTTTTCCGGCGTTGAAGAGATCCTGCACGCGGATGGCACGGCGGGCCACCTTGTCTTCATAGGCCGGGCCGATGCCGCGACCGGTCGTGCCGATCTTGTTGGCACCCTTGGCCGCTTCGCGGGCATGGTCCAGCGCGATGTGGTACGGCAGGATCAGCGGGCAGCTTTCGGAGATCTTCAGGCGGCTGCACACATCGATACCGGCGGCTTCCAGCTCGTCGATTTCCTTCAGCAGGGCTTCGGGCGACAGCACGACACCGTTGCCGATGTAGCAGGTCATGGTCGGATGCAGGATTCCGGACGGGATCAGGCGCAGGATGGTTTTCTTGCCGCCGATCACCAGTGTGTGGCCGGCATTGTGGCCGCCCTGGAAACGCACCACGGCCTTGGCGTGATCCGCCAGCCAGTCAACAATCTTGCCCTTGCCTTCGTCGCCCCACTGGGTGCCGACCACGACAACATTCTTGGCCATGTTGTTACCTTTCAAACAGATTTCAGAATTTACGGATGGGCCGGTGCCGCTTCAAGGCTCTGGCCTTCTTCACGGCAGACGAGTTCACGGTCGCAGTGCAGCTCGGCGGCCGTTTCTCCCAGATAATCGACAACCACCACTTCACCGGCGGCCCGCAGGCGTGCCACTTCATCAGCCAGCCGGAGAAGGTCGGCCGCACGTACGCGGATCCCCTTGGAGGGATGCGTCTGCGGCAGTACGCGGATCATGTCGCGCAGGTCAAGGCTGAAGCCCGTGGCCGGACGGGCACGGCCAAAGCGGCGCCCGACATTGTCGTACCGCCCGCCGCGGGCCAGCTCTTCCGCCCAACCCTCGGCATAGGCCGCAAACATCAGTCCAGTGTGATAGTGCGTGCCGCGCAGTTCGGTCAGGTCGAAGCTGATGCGTGCGCGGGGAGCAAAGATCTGAGCCAGGCGTTCGAGGTCGTCCAGGGCTGCCCGGATACCCGGCAGACCGGGCAGATAGGCCCTGGCCTTGCTGATGGCTTCCGGCCCGTACAGGTCGACCAGATGGCGGAAAGCCGAACGAAACGGTTCGCGCACGTCGGACGTCAGCGCTTCGACCGAGGCACGGTCCTTGGCCTGCAGGGCGGCAAACAGTGCCTGTTCGGTTTCACCGTCCAGCTGGGCTTCACGCACCAGCGAGCGGTATACCCCCAAGTGTCCCAGGTCGAGTGTAACGGCATCAATGCCCACGCCGGCCAGGGTCGACAGCATCAGCTCGATGATTTCGATGTCGGCGGCCAGGTCATAGCAGCCATACAGCTCAGCACCGACCTGCAACGGCTCGCGCGAGCGCATCAGTCCGCTGGCCCGGGTATGCACCACGCTGCCGGCATAGCACAGGCGGGTCACGCCTTGGCGGTGAGCCAGCAGGTGTGCGTCAATCCGTGCCACCTGCGGCGTCATGTCCGCACGCAGGCCCAGCTGGCGACCGGAAAGCTGGTCGTCCAGCTTGAAGGTCTGCATGTCCAGCGCCGGGTCGGCATTGGTCAACAGCGAGTCGGTATATTCGATCAGCGGTGGACTTACGAGTTCATAACCATAGCGGCGGAACCGTTCGAGCATCGCGGCTTTGGCCGACTCCAGCTGCCGCGCCGTGGCGGGCAATATGTCGGCTATGTGTTCGGGAAGCAGCCAGTTGTGCATGTATTTTCGTAAAACGTAATAAAGGCGGGGGGTTACCCCGCCTTGTCAGGTTTGCAGCCCACCCGAATTACTGCTTCGGTGCCACCGGGCCACGTGCCTTGGGATCTTGCAGATACTTGAAGAAAGCCGAGCTAGGGTCAAGCACCAGCAGATCGTTCTTGGAATCAAACGACTTCTTGTAAGCGTCCATGCTGCGATAGAAGGCGTAAAACTCCGGACTCTTGCCAAAGGCTTCGGCATAGATTGCACCAGCCTTGGCGTCCCCCGCCCCCTTGATCTCCTGGGCCTGCTTGTAGGCATTGGCCAGGACCACTTCGCGCTCCTTGTCGGCCTCGGCACGGATCCGCTCGGCATCAGCCGCCCCTTCGCTGCGCAGCTGGTTGGCGACAGTCAGACGCTCGGACCGCATGCGGTCGTAGATCGACTGGGAGATTTTATCCGGAAAATCCACGCGCTTTAAGCGGACATCGACAATTTGTACGCCTATTTTGCGTGCATCCTGGTCGGCACGCTGGCGGACCACGTCCAGAATGGATGCCCGTTGGGTGGCAATCACGTCCTCGACCGTCTTCTGGCCGAACTCGGCCCGCAGACCGTCGTTGACCTGTTGACGCAGACGGGTAACCGCTGCGGCTTCATTGCCACCGACCGCCTTGTAGAACTGCTCGACGTCGGTGATCCGCCATTTAACAAAGCTGTTGACCAGCAGGTTCATCTTTTCACGGGTATTGAACAGCTCGGGATTATCCGGATCGATGGTCTGGATGCGACGGTCAAAGAAGCGCACGTTCTGCAGGAACGGAACCTTGAAATGGACCCCCGGGTTGTTGGCAATGCGCACGACCTCGCCAAACTGGAACACCAACGCACTCTGACGCGGCCCCACGATATAAAACGACATGCTGGCCAGGATCAGCACAGCCCCCAGGGCGACGAGTTTCGGAATCAGGCGTTCCATTACTGGCCTCCCTGCAGGTTGCGACCGCCACGCTCAGCGCGCTCGGTAGGCCGGCCATTGGCAGACGGCGTCACCGGGCGGGCCTGGGATTCGGACACGACAGGCGGAATGTCAGCCGATGCGGCCGGTGCCACAGTAGTACCGGATGAAGGCTTCTTGTTGATGTCCATCAGTTTGTCAAACGGCAGATACAGCAGGTTTTGACCATTCTTGCCATCCACCAGCACCTTGGTCGTGTTTTGCAGGATCTGCTGCATGGTGTCGATATACAGGCGGTCACGCATCACGACTGGTGATTTCTGGTATTCACCCAGCACGGCCTTGAAGCGCGAGGCCTCGCCCTCGGCGCTGGCCACCACCCGCTGGCTGTAACCTTGGGCTTCTTCGATCAGACGGGCAGCCATACCGGTCGCACGCGGCACGACATCGTTAGCGTAGGCCTGAGCTTCGTTGCGGGATTTTTCCTTGTCCTGACCGGCCTTGACGGCATCTTCAAACGCAGCCTGGACCTGGTCGGGCGGCTGGACGTTGTTGATGTTGACCTTGATCACGCGCAGACCCATGCCATACAGGTCCAGGATTTTCTGGACCAGCGTCTGGGTATCGCTGGCGATTTTGGTACGCCCTTCATTCAGGACAAAGTCGATCTTGTTCTGGCCGACCACCTGGCTGATGGCCGATTCGGTCACGGACTTGACAATGCCCTGACCACCCGGCTCGGTGTAGACGTTGTTGAACAGGAATGCACGGGCATCCTGCACGTCATACTGTACTGACAGCTGGACATCGACGATGTTGAGGTCTTCGGTCAGCATCAGCGATTCGTCGGGCATCCGGTTCTTGGCATTGCCGCGATAGCCGACTTCGACCGAACGCACTTCGGTCATGTTGACGATCTCGACTTTCTCGAACGGATAGGGGATGTGCCATTGCAGGCCAGCCGTTGCCGTCCGGTCGTAGCTGCCCAGACGCAGCACGACGGCCTCTTCCCGGGCATCGACCACAAAGAAGCCGCTGCCGAGCCACAAGGCTGCCAGCACGCCCACCAGAGCGATGGCCCCTCCCTTGATGCCTCGCGGCGAAGGGGAAGGTACCGCAGGACCGCCAGACGGACCATTGCCTTTGCCACCGCCCAGCAGGCGGGACAGTTTCTGGTTCAGCCGGCGAAAGAGTTCGTCGAGATCGGGCGGTCCGTCTCCGCGTCGACCTCCGCCCCATTGCGGGTCGTTTTGTGCCATGGATCAGTGTCCCGGTTCTTGGTTTGATACGCTGTCAGTATGTAGGTATGTCAGCGCGTTCGACAAGCGCCTGGCGGAGAAGGTCCAGACCTTCGCCCTTGAGCGCAGAAAGACGTACAGCCACGATCCGTCCGGTTTCATCCCGCTCGATCGCGGGTGACAGCCCCTTCAGGTCGCACTTGTTCCATACGATCAGCTGGTCGATGCCATCGGCCTCGATTTCCTTGAGCACCTTGTTGACCTCGGCCAGCTGGGTTTCCCGGGTGTCGCTGGCGCAGTCGACCACATGCAAAAGGAGGTCGGCGCGCACGGTTTCCTCAAGGGTGGCCTTGAAGGCCTCCACCAGAGAGTGCGGCAGGTCCCGGATGAAACCGACCGTATCAGACAGCACCACACTTAGCTGCTCGTTAAGGTACAGGCGGCGGCTGGTCGTATCCAGCGTGGCAAAGAGCTGGTCGGCAGCGTAGGCACGCGCCTTGGTCAGCGCATTGAACAGGGTCGATTTTCCGGCGTTGGTATAGCCCACGATCGATACGCTGAATACTCCGCCACGCTCGCGGCTGCGCCGCTGCACATGGCGCTGGCGTTCGAGTTTCGCCAGCCGTTCCTTCAGCAGGCGGACCCGGTTACCCAGCAACCGGCGGTCGGTTTCCAGCTGGGTTTCGCCAGGACCACGCAGGCCGATACCGCCTTTTTGCCGCTCAAGGTGGGTCCATCCGCGCACCAGGCGCGTGGACAGGTATTCAAGCTGGGCCAGTTCGACCTGCAGCTTGCCTTCGTGGCTGCGCGCCCTCTGGGCAAAGATGTCCAGGATCAGGCTGGTGCGATCCACGACACGGCACTCCAGCGCACGCTCAAGGTTACGCTGCTGCGCCGGAGACAGGCCGTGGTTGAAGATCACCACATTGGCGCCGTGTGTCTGGCACGCCATGGCGATTTCTTCAACCTTGCCCTTGCCGGCAAACAGCGCCGCATCAGGCCTTTGCCGCTTGGCCAGCACGACGTCCAGCACGTCAACACCAGCGCCCTTGACGAGCTCGACACATTCTTCAACGCTTTCGGCGAAATCAGGCTCACCGAAATTCAGGCATACAATGACCGCTTGGTCACCAAAATCAGGACGATCAAACACGTATGGGATCAACCCCGCAGACAGGGAAAGTGGCGATGGCGCATGCGCTCACCGCCACGTTTTCAGGTTCGGACATCAAATCTCGGCAGCACCGGCAGCCTGAGCCGGATGCTCATGCGGTACCTGTACCGGACGAGCCGGGACCACGGTGGAAATGGCATGCTTGTATACCATTTGCGTCACGGTATTCTTCAGCAACACGACATACTGGTCGAACGACTCGATCTGGCCTTGCAGCTTGATGCCGTTGACCAGATAGATCGAAACCGGAACATGTTCCTTGCGCAGAATGTTGAGAAAAGGATCCTGAAGCATTTGCCCTTTTGCGCTCATTTTTTAATCTCCGAATTCAGTTATGAAATGTTGTAATTCGCTCGGGATAGCGTCTAGTTTTTTCTACGCGGAAAATCGCCGGGTCGCCACTTATTTTTGTCGTCCGTAGCGCACGGCCTTGGGCTTGGTGCGCGACTTCACCGGAGCAGGCCGCTCGGCATAAGGGTTGTCTGTCGATTTGTACTGTACGCGCAGCGGTGTTCCTTCCAGCTTGAACATACGGCGGAAGCTGTGTTCAAGATATCGGGTATAGCTGTCGGGAAGCTTATCGAGCGCATTGCCGTGCACCACCACAACCGGCGGATTCATCCCGCCCTGGTGGGCGTAACGCATCTTCGGACGGATCAGCCCCATCATCGGCGGTGCCTGACGTTCGATGGCCACCTGCAAGGCACGGGTCAGCTTCGGCGTCGGCATCTTGATCATTGCCGCGTGGTATGCCTGATCGATCGACTTGAACAGATCCGCCACACCTTGCCCTTTCAGGGCTGAAATGTAGTGATACTTGGCAAACTCAAGGAAATGCAGTTTGCGGGCGATGCTGCGCTTGATGTTGATGCGCTGCTCTTCGTCACAGTCATCCCATTTATTGACCGCCACCACCAGCGCCCGCCCGGCTTCCAGGGCGAACCCGGCCAGCGTGGCATCCTGATCGGACACATCGAGGGAGGCATCCAGCACCAGCACGCACACATTGGCATCCTCGATGGCCTGCAGCGTCTTGACGACGGAAAACTTCTCGATCGATTCGTCGATCTTGGCCCGCCGGCGGACACCGGCCGTATCGATAATGGTGTAGGTCTTGCCTTCCCTCTCGAAATCGATATAGATCGAATCGCGCGTCGTGCCCGGGTGGTCAAACGCAATGACGCGTTCCTCGCCCAGAACGGCATTCACCAGCGTCGACTTGCCGACGTTCGGGCGGCCGATGATGGCGAACTTGGGATGGCGGCTGGCCTCTTCTTCCGACTCGTCCGGGAACGGTGCCAGCACCTCGTCCATCAGCTCGCGCACGCCTTCGCCATGAGCCCCCGAGATGCTCCACGGCTCGCCCAGACCCAGTTCATAGAACTCGGCCACCACCATGGCACGGCTCATGCCTTCGGCCTTGTTCACCACCAGGAATACCGGCCGGCCGATCTGGCGCAGCTGGTTGGCGATGATCTTGTCCTGAGGCGTCAATCCGGCCCGGGCATCCACGAGGAAAACGACCGCATCGGCCTCGTCCACGGCCTGCAGGGTCTGCCGTGCCATTTCGTGCATGATCCCGCTGTCGACTACCGGCTCGAAGCCGCCGGTATCCACAACCAGATACGGTTTGCCACCGACCCGGCCATGGCCGTAATGGCGGTCGCGAGTCAGGCCCGGCTGGTCCGCCACCAGCGCATCGCGCGAGCGGGTCAGCCGGTTGAAGAGGGTCGATTTGCCGACATTGGGCCGGCCGACCAGAACTACGGTTGGTTTCACAATAATCAAAGTCCCAGTTGGGCAAGTCGCCCGTCACCCTGCACCACCAAGGCATTGCCGGCAGCGACCGGCTCGCCGGTCACGCCGGTACGGGTGCGGGCAAGCAGGTCGCCCGATTCATTCGATAGCAGATGGGCCCAGCCTTCGCCGTCAGTCACGACGACAAAGCGGCCCAGCATGGCCGGACCGCTGACGGTCCGCCATTTGAGTCCGGGTTGTTGCCACACGGTCTTGCCGTCAGTCCGGCTGAATGCCCAGACCGTGCCGTCTTCGGATGTCACGTAGACATTGGCGGCATCCAGCGCCAGCGGGCGGCTGGACGATACTTCGCGCGACCACATCGGCGCAGCAGAGCGGGCGTCAAAGCAGGTCAGCCGCCCCTGGTAGGCCACAGCGCAAATCTGGCCGCGGTCAAACACCGGCGGACTGGCTACATCGACCACCCGGTCGATTTCGGTGGCTCCGCGTGCCAGTGCCACATTGGCATCCCACAGCAGGTCACCGCTGGCGAGGTTAAGCACCGACAGCTTGCCGCCCGATTCACCGACCAGCACCACTTCCGAGCCCACCAGCGCAGTATTGCCACTGGAACGCACGGTCAGTGCCGGTTGCGGTCGCAGGTAAACCCACAGCTGCTGGCCGCTGGCAAAATCAAATGCGGTGACATGGCCGTCAACCGTCCGCACGATGACGGTCTTGCCATCGGTCTGCGGCGTTTCCAGCGCCTGGCTGGACAGCCGGA
>JAGPIM010000159.1 GCA_018055005.1 Laribacter sp. | reverse complement strand
GACCTCGACAAGGACGTGATCAAGCACCTGAACGCCTACTGCTCGCAAGACCCGAACGGCCTCCTGATCACCGGCATGGACATCGCCATGCGCCAGGTTGCCGGCGAAAAGGTCGGCAAGTAAGCCGCCCGCACTCTGCCTGTCCTACGCCCCGCACCATGCGGGGTTTTTTGTTGCCCGCTGGAGTGGATTTCTACCGCCGGTCGGCAGCAGGCAACGGAATTGCTACCATGCCAGCCATCCCGTTCGCATCGCGCATCCCATGACACCGCACCGTCTTGCCTTCCTTTTCCTGCTTGGCAGTCTGTCCCTGAGCGCCCGCGCCGAAACCTCCGCCCTCGCCCCGCGACGGTCGCCACCCTCACCCCGCGGAACAGCAAACCTCCGTGCGCGAGCTGAGCCGACAAGAAATCGACGCCGCCGCTCCGCGCCTGACCGAACAGGTCGGCCAGCAGGTGGGAAAACAGATCGAGGGCGAAAAGCAGGCGATGGCCATCGCCAAGGATGCGCTGGAAGTCGGGCGCAAATCGGTGGACTGGTGGCTGAGTAATATCAGCTTGTGGTTAGCGGGTCTGGGCCTGCTGATTGCAGTTGCCAGCATTGGCATTCCGCTGTTTATTGCTTACAAGCTAAAAAAATACTCGGATGGAATTAAGGAAAAGCTTGAACAAATGCTGAAGCAGGCCGAGCAGCACACCGGTGAAATCGAAAAACTGCTGCACAGCGCCCGCGACAAAACCAGCCTGATTCCGAATGCAGAAACCCTCACTGACCAGCTCTCGACAGACCTGCTGGAAAAGCTGCGGGCTGACAAACCGCCACAGGTCGTCAGGCTGATCGAACAGGCCTGGGAAGCCAACCGTCAAGAGGACTGGGCCACCGCCAAACCGCTATGGGAACTGCTCAGTCTGATCGAAAGCCAGGAAGCTAACGTCTGGTTCAACCTGGCCTATGCCGAATCCAAATTCGGGCAGGACTACCCGCAGATCACCGATTGCTACCGGCGCTCCCACCTTCTGAACCCGAGAGTAGGAACCTGCAACAACTGGGGAAATGCCTTGGCCAAGTGGGCCAGGACCCTGACAGGAGAGGCGCAGCAACAGCGCTTTGCTGAGGCTGACCAGCGGTATGCCAAAGCAACCGAACTCCGGCCTGACCATGCCATCTCCTACTACAACTGGGGTAGTACCTTGGCTGACTGGGCCAAGACGCTGACAGGCAAAGCACAGCAGCAGCGCTTTGCCGAGGCTGACCAGCGCTACGCCGAAGCATCCCGTCTCAAACCAGATGATGTCGACACCTACTACAGCTGGGGTAGTGACTTGGCCGACTGGGCCGACACACTGACGGGCCAAGAGCTGTATAAGTGTCAGGACAGAATCAAGGAGGTTTGGCTGAAAGCAGAAAGCAATCTGGATGCAGCCAGTCTTGGCAAGCTCTCCAGCCTGCGTCAATTAGCCCAAACCGCCGCCATCGAACCCGCTTGAACCACACCTCCCCCCACAAAAAAAGCGGGTCGCGCTGGCGACCCGCTTTTTGCTTGCCCGGTGCGGCTTACACCCAGTCGTAGAGCTTTGATCCGCCCTGCACGAACTCGACGGCCTTTACTTCCATGCCTTTCTGCAACGCATCCTGCTCGCTGATGCCCTGTTTCGCGGCGAATTCGCGCACGTCCTGGGTAATCTTCATCGAGCAGAAGTGCGGGCCGCACATGGAGCAGAAGTGCGCCACCTTGGCGCTGTCTTTCGGCAGGGTTTCGTCGTGGAAGTCACGTGCCTTGTCCGGGTCGAGGCCGAGGTTGAACTGGTCTTCCCAGCGGAACTCGAAGCGTGCCTTGCTGAGCGCGTTGTCGCGGATCTGCGCGCCGGGGTGGCCTTTGGCCAAGTCAGCGGCGTGGGCGGCCAGCTTGTAGGTGATGATGCCTTCCTTCACGTCGTTCTTGTTGGGCAGGCCGAGATGCTCTTTCTGCGTCACGTAGCAGAGCATGGCGGTGCCGTACCAGCCGATCTGCGCGGCGCCGATGGCCGAAGTGATGTGGTCGTAGCCGGGGGCAATGTCGGTGGTCAAGGGGCCCAGGGTGTAGAACGGCGCTTCGTGGCACCACTCCAGTTCCTTGTCCATGTTCTCTTTGATGAGCTGCATCGGCACGTGGCCGGGGCCTTCGATCATCACCTGCACGTCGTGCTGCCAGGCAATCTGCGTCAGCTCGCCCAGCGTCTTGAGTTCGCCCAGCTGGGCGGCATCGTTGGCGTCCCACGCGCTGCCGGGGCGCAGGCCGTCGCCGAGGCTGAAGGCCACGTCGTAGGCCTTCATGATCTCGCAGATTTCCTCGAAATGCGTGTAGAGGAAGTTTTCCTGATGATGCGCCAGACACCACTTGGCCATGATCGAGCCGCCGCGCGACACGATGCCGGTCATGCGGCTGGCGGTCAGCGGCACGTATTGCAGGCGCACGCCGGCGTGGATGGTGAAGTAGTCCACGCCCTGCTCGGCCTGCTCGATCAGCGTGTCGCGGAAGATATCCCAGGTCAGGTCTTCGGCCTTGCCGTTGACCTTTTCCAGTGCCTGGTAGATCGGCACGGTGCCGATCGGCACCGGCGAATTGCGGATGATCCACTCGCGGGTTTCGTGGATGTTCTTGCCAGTGGACAAATCCATGATGGTGTCCGCCCCCCAGCGGATGCCCCAGGTCATCTTGTCCACTTCTTCGGAGATCGACGACGTGACGGCGCTATTGCCGATATTGCCGTTGATCTTCACCAGGAAATTGCGGCCGATGATCATCGGCTCGGATTCCGGGTGGTTGATGTTGGCCGGGATGATGGCACGGCCGGCGGCGATTTCCTGACGCACGAATTCCGGGGTGATGGTGTCGGGCAGTGCGGCACCGTAGCTGTGGCCGGCGTGCTGGCGCGTCATCAGCTCCAGCAGGCGGGTGTTGCCGGTGGCGTGCAGCGACTCGACATACGCCTGCCGGTTCTGGTTTTCGCGTAGGGCGACGTATTCCATTTCCGGCGTGATGATGCCGGCGCGGGCGTAGTGCATCTGCGTGACGTTGCGACCCGGCAGGGCGCGGCGCGGCAGGCGGCGCAGGTTGAAGCGCAATTCGTCCAGCGAAGCGTCGGCCTCGCGGGCGCGGCCATAGTCGCTGGTCAGCCCGGCGAGCTGCTGGGTGTCGTTGCGCTCGGCAATCCACGCGGCGCGCAGTGCCGGCAGGCCGGAGCGGATGTCGATCTGCGCCTGCGGGTCGGAGTACGGGCCGCTGGTGTCGTAGACGTAGATCGGCGGATTGGTCTCGCCGCCGAACTGGGTCGGCGTGTCGCTCTGGCTGATCTCACGCATCGGCACGCGGATGTCCGGGCGGCTGCCCTCGACGTAGATCTTGCGCGAATTGGGTAAGGGCTGGATGGCGGCGGAATCCACCGTAGCGCTGTCAGCGCGGAAAACCGGTTGGGTCATGGGTTTCTCTCGTGTTGTTATGGAGTGGGACGGACTGCGGCCTGCACACGGCAGCACGCAGCCCGCCCGGTGCGGCGAAAACCGGGAGGGATTTCCGTCGCGGGAGGCGGGGCCGCAACGCGCTTACCACCACGCGTGAAAATGATGCACCGGGCCGATGCCGTGACCGACCTCAAGCCGGTCGGCCGCATCCAGTGCCGCCGATAGCCATGCCTTGGCCTCGCCCACGGTCTCGGCCCAGCCGGCACGCTGCGGACGCAGGGCCGCCAGCGCCGCCGACAGGGTGCAGCCGGTGCCGTGGGTGTGGCGGGTGGCGACACGCGGCGCGACAAAACGCTGGCGCAGGCCAGGTGTGACCAGCCAGTCCGGGCTATCGGCGGTATCGAGCAAATGCCCGCCCTTCATCAGCACCGCCGGGGCACCGAGCGCCAGCAGCCGGTCGGCCTGATCAAGCATGGCGTCTTCGCTGGTCGCCACCGGCAGGCCCAGCAGGGCGGCGGCTTCGGGCAGGTTGGGAGTAATCAGGCTGGCGCGCGGCAGGAGTTCATCGCGCAGGGCCGTCACGGCTTCCGGCTCCAGCAGCGGGTGGCCGCCCTTGGCGATCATCACCGTGTCGAGCACGACATGGGCGGGCTTCCAGCGGGCAAAGCCGGCCGCTACCGCCCGGATGATGCCGGCGTTGGCCAGCATGCCGCACTTGACCGCATCGACGCGGATGTCATCGAACACCGCATCCAGCTGGGCGGCGACAAAAGCCGGTTCGACCGCAGCGACAGCGTTGACGCCCCGGGTGTTCTGGGCGGTCAGTGCGGTAATCACGCTCATGCCGTAGGCACCGAGCGCGGAAAAGGTCTTGAGGTCGGCCTGGATGCCGGCGCCGCCGCCGGAGTCAGAGCCGGCAATGGTCAAGGCGTGGGGAATCAAGGGCGGGTTCCTTTCAGGGCGTACAGCTCGCGGGTGACGGAGGCCGGATCGGCGGCGCTGCAAATGGCCGATACGAGGGCCACGCCATCAACGCCGGCCGCAAACACTGACCCGGCGTTGGCCGGGGTGATGCCGCCGATGCCGACGGTGGGCAGCGGACTGGCCGCGGCCAGTCCGGCCAGTTGCGCCAGCCCCAGCACGGGGGCGGCGTCTTTTTTGGTGCTGGTGGCGAACACCGGGCCAAGGCCGAGGTAATCCGCCCCGGGCGGCACGGCGGCCAGCTGGCCGGCATGGTTGACCGACAGGCCGATCAGCGCCTGCGGCCCCATCAGCTGGCGCACCACCGCCACTGGCAGGTCCTGCTGGCCGACATGCACGCCGTCCGCCCCCACGGCCAGCGCCACGTCGACCTGATCATTGACCACAAACACCGCACCGCCCTGCCGGCACAAGGGCTGCAAGGCACGGGCGGCGTCCAGCCACTGGCGTTTTTTCCATTGCGGGGCGCGCAGTTGCACCACGCCGGCACCACCGGCCATGGCCGCTTCGGTGACACGCAACATGCCGTCCAGCCCGCCGCACAGTTCGGGGTCCAGCACGAGATACACCGAGTAGTCGATCATCTTCATGCCGGCCACCGCTGGGCCAGATCGGCCGGCGTCAGCGCGGCGATTTCATCCAGAAGCAGCACGGCAAAACTGCCAGGGCCGGCTGCTTTTTCGGCAGCACGCTCGCCAGCGAGTTTCATCAGCGCACACGCCACCGCCGCGCCGTTGAGCGGGTCGTCGGTCATGGCGGTCATGGCGGCCACCAGCGCCGACAGCGAGCAGCCGGTGCCGGTGACTTGTTGAAGCAGCGGGTGGCCGCCGGCCAGGGCAATCACCCGTTCACCGTCGGTAATGAAATCGGTGGCGCCGGTGACCGCCACCACGGCACCGGTGGCGGTCGCCAGCCGGCGCGCGGCGGCCAGCGCCACGGTGGAATCGTCGAGGCTGTCGACCCCGCGCCCACGGCTGGCTTCGCCGGCCAGCGCGAGGATTTCAGCCGGATTGCCACGGATGGCGGTCGGACGCTGGCGCAGCAATTCGCGGCAGAACTGGGTGCGGAACGCCAGTGCGCCTACGGCGACCGGGTCGAGTGTCCACGGAGTACCGGCTTCCAGTGCAGCCGTGACGGCCACGCGCATGGCGTCGGCCTGAACGGGCGTCAGGGTGCCGACATTCACCAGCACGGCTGAGGCCACGCGGGCAAAGTCACCGGCTTCTTCGCGGGCAATGACCATGGCCGGGGCGGCGCCGGCGGCCAGCAGGACATTGGCGGTGAACTGGGAAACGACCTGGTTGGTCAGGCAGTGCACCAGCGGCGGATGCTGGCGCACGAGATCAGGCAGCCGGATGGCGGCGGGCGGAAGGGGAAGCAGGTCCGACATGGCAGGTCCTCACGGCATGCCGCGGGGACGGACGGAGAGCGGACCCTCCGCTTCCATCGTGACCTCCCTACGCTGGCATGACCCAGATCAGGTGAATGCGGGTAAAGTCTCAGCCGGTGGCCAGGCCACACGACACCCCGAGTCACGGTTGCAACAAAACGGCCCGATTGTGCGAGCCGCCGGCAAGGGCGTCAACCTTGCCCGGTCAGCAGCCGGTTTCGCCTGCCATGTTGAGCAGGTTGAAGCCCGAAGGCGTATCCACTTCCAGCTGCGCCAGCAC
>JAGPIM010000158.1 GCA_018055005.1 Laribacter sp. | reverse complement strand
AGCAGGGCGGCCGGTTGATCAACGTGCCGCGAGGCAGCAATCTCAACGAAATCGTCCGCGCCCTGAATGCGGTCGGCGCCACCCCGCAGGATCTGTTGTCGATCCTGACGGCCATGAAGGCAGCCGGTGCACTCAAGGCTGAACTGGAGGTGATCTGATGAGCCAGATTCCCGGCTCCGCTGCCGGCATGCCCTTCGGCAACGACGGCGGCCTTGCCTACGATGTCCAGCGGCTGGATTCACTCAAGCTCGCCGCCAAGACCGATCCCAAAACCTCGGCCCGCCAGGTGGCCCGCGAGTTTGAAGCCCTGTTCCTGCAACAGCTGATGAAAAGCATGCAGGCCACCCGCTTTGACGACGAAGAAGATTCCGCCAGCCTGCAGACCTTCAAGGGCCTGCAAACCGAGCAGATGGCCAAAAACCTGGCCGGCGGACGCGGCATGGGACTGGGCGAAGCGTTGTACCAGCAGATCCTCAAGCAGTCCGGTCTGGGCGACGACGGCAGCAACCCGCTGGCAACCGGCGGCAATGCCGTTCCCCTTACGCTTAACCCGCGCATCCAGGCCCAGCTGGAACAGGCCCGCCGTGCCAGTGACGACTACGAACCCATGCGCGCGCTGGATGCACTGGACTCGCCCATGGCGGCCCCCAAGGGACGCGAAGGTTTTGTTTCCGACATTGCTCCGCATGCCCGCCAGGCCGCTGCCCAGCTCGGCGTCGCCCCTCATCTCGTCGTGGCCCACGCTGCGCTGGAATCCGGCTGGGGCAAGCGCAATATCCGCCACCGCGACGGTTCGGACAGTTACAACCTGTTTGGCATCAAGGCCGGCAAGGAGTGGACCGGCAAGACGGCCGATGTCCTGACCACCGAGTACGTCAACGGCAAGGCCGTCAAGAAGGTCGAACGCTTCCGGGCCTACGACAACTATGGCGAAGCGTTTGCCGACTATGCACGCCTGCTGTCCAACAACAACCGCTACGCCGGCGCCCTCAATACCGGCAGCAATGCACTGGCGTTTGCCCGCGGACTGGCTCGTGGCGGCTACGCAACCGATCCGGCCTATGCCGAAAAACTGGCATCGGTGGCCCAGCGCACCAGCGCCTGAGCCGAAACGGTCAAGTTGATCGTCCTGTAGCCGATAAAACCCTTAACCCCTTACCTGTTTGCCCGCCATGAGTCTTCTGAATATCGGCGTGACCGGCTTGAATGCAGCCCGAGCCGCCCTGACCACGACCTCGCAGAACGTCAGCAACGTCAATACGGCGGGCTACCATCGCAAGGCCGTCAACCAGTCAGCCCTGTACTACGGGCCGGGCCAGTTCGGCAATACTGGCAACGGGGTCCGGGTCGACGATATCTACCGGGTATACGACAGCTATCTCGACAAGGCGGTCCAGACCGCCACCTCGTCCAGCAAATACTACGACACGCAGTACGCCTACCTCGACCAGCTCGACCAGATCATCTCCAACTCGACCACGGGCCTGGCCCCGCGCATGCAGGACCTGTTCACGTCCATCCAGTCCCTGTCGAGTGATCCGTCGTCCATCCCGGCCCGCCAGGCCATGATCGACAAGGCCGCCGCCCTGGTAAACACCTTCAAGTCGGTGGACATCCGGCATGAAGATCTGCGCGGCGGAATCAACACCGAAATCCGCTCGGGCGTCACCTCCATCAACGGGCTGGCCAAGCAGATCGCCACCCTCAATGACCAGATTGCCAAGCTCTGGCAAGGCGGCAGCAACCCGCCCAATGACCTGCTGGACCAGCGTGACCAGGCCCTGACCGAACTCAACAAGTACATCGGCGCCACCTCGGTCCCGCTGGACGATGGCACCATCAACGTCTTCATGGGCAACGGCCAGTCGCTGGTCCTGGGTGCCCAGACGTTCGAGCTGGAAGCCATCCAGAGCAAGGCCGATGCCAGCGAACTCACGGTCGGCTACAAAGGGACCGGCATCGAGCTGCCCAAAACCCTGCTGACCGGCGGCTCGCTGGGTGGTGCGCTGGAAATGCGCGACACCCTCAACAAGAGCCAGCAGCAGATCGGCGCCATTGCCGTTTCACTGGTTTCAAGCTTCAACGCCCAGCACCAGCAGGGCGTGGACCGCAACGGCAATCCCGGCAAGGAATTTTTCGGGCTGGACTTCAACTTCCCGGAATTCAACACCGCATTCAATGTTGCCAGTGGGCTGAATCCCGGCGCACCAGTCACCCATCCGGTCAATCTCCAGAACCTGACGCCGGAACAGACCGAAGTCGTCAACCGTTTTGCCCTGCGGGCCCTGTCACAGAAAGTGACCAATCCGGAAGAAATTGCCGCAGCATCCGGGTACGTCTATCAGACCGGTGCGGCCAATACCGGCGACGGCAAGGTCAGCTCCTATTCCGGCCTCGCCGGCATGAGCGCAGACCTGGCCACCGCACTTGGTACGGCGCCCGGTATTACCGTTACCTCCGATGGTGCCGGCAACTTCACCCTGGCCGGAGCCGGCCTGACCACGCCGCCTTACAGCATCATTCCGGCACCCGGTACCACGGGCGGCTACAAGGTGGTCCACACTTCGCCGACCGGCCAGCAGACCGATGCCGGTTTCGAATTCACCATGACCGGCACTCCAGCCGCCGGTGACCAGTTCCGGTTCCGCCAGCGCCTGCCGACCGATCCGTTCACCGAAACCGGTGACAACTCCAACCTGACCCAGCTGGCCAAGCTGCAAACGGCCGAAGTGGTGGATGTCGGTGGTGGCAAGACCACCCTGCAAGGTGCCTACGGGCAGCTGGCCACCATGGTCGGCAGCAAGACCAATGAAGTGAAGGTCATGAAGGACGCCCAGACCGCCATCCTCAAGGATGCCGTGGTATCCCGCGAAAACGTTTCCGGGGTCAATCTGGACGAAGAGGCTGCCAACCTGCTCAAGTACCAGCAGGCCTACCAGGCCTCCAGCAAGGTGGTACAGATTGCCGGCAGCCTCTTCGACAGCATCCTCCAGGCCGTCGGTTAAGGAAAAACCATGCGTATCAGCACCAACAGCACCTTCCTGCAAGGCTCCTACGGCGTCAGCATCCAGCAGAGCCTGATGAGCCAGCTCAACGTCCAGCTCTCCACCCTCAAGCGTGTCAATACGCCGTCAGATGACCCGGTGGCTGCCGCCCGCATTCTGGACATTTCGCAATCGGATGCCCGCAACAGCCAGTTCATTGCCAACACGAAAGCAGCCGAATCGGCCTTGGAATTTTCTGAAACATCCTTGGACCGGATATCCAATATCCTCATCCAGATGAAAGAAACGTCCGTACAAGCAGGTAATGGCGCAATCAGCGATGAAAACCTCAAGCAAATGAGCAAGGTATTCAAGGCAAGTCTGGAAGAAATGGTTGCGGTAGCCAACTCTACGGATGCTAGCGGCAAATATGTGTTCTCGGGTACCCGTTCAGATACACCAGCCTACAGCATGACCGGGAACTGGCCCGCAATCACGATTACATATGAGGGTAACAACGGACAGAAAAGCCTGGCCATCTCCGACACCCGTAGCATTGCCATTTCCGAGCCAGGTTCGTCCATATTTGGCGAAGGCAGCGCAGATGCAGGCAGCCTTTTTGAAACCATGACCCGGATGGCAGCATTACTTGAAAACGGTCGGACGGGGACTTATCCGGCAGGCAGTTATGAACAAGAACTGGCAACTGTCCAAGGCGGACTGGAAAGTGGACTGCAGTCTGTATTGACCGGACAAGCATCGGTGGGCTCCCGCCGGCTCGAAGCCCAGAATGCCGGCAATCTCGGCGAAGACCTGTCGCTGGTCTACGCCAAGACCCGCAGCAACCTGGAAGACCTCGACATCCCCAAGGCAGCCAGTGATCTCGCCATGGCCCAGATGGCCCTGCAGGCCTCGCAACTGTCGTTCAGCAAGGTCCAGGGCATGTCCCTGTTCAACTACATCTGAGCATTGCCCGTACGAAAAAACCGGCTTCACTGAAGCCGGTTTTTTTGTTTCATGCCGTCTGCCGGGAGGGTGGCGCCAAAGCCCCGACCAGTGCTGCCCCCAGGATCAGCCCGCCGCCCAGCAGCGTCCACTGGTCCAGCCGTCCGCCACCGCTGACCACCAGCAACAGGGTCGACAGCAGCGGCGTCAGGAACGACAACAGGCCGATCTCGCGCGGATCGCCCAGTTTCATTGCCCGGTCCCACAGAAAGAACGCCCCGCCCATCGGCCCCAGCCCCAGCAGCAACAGCCACAGCACATCGCCCCATGCCGGGATGACCTGCGGTTCCAGCAGCACATGGCAAAGCAGCGACAGCGCGCCGGACGCCAGGCAGAACCCGCCCACTGCCGCAGTCGGAAACGGCGGCAGCTTGCGGGTTGCCAGCGAATAACCGGCCCACAGGAAGGCCGCCAGCATCGCTGCCAGATAACCCGGCAGATAATCTGCCTCAAACGCCAGCCGCCCCTTGCTGACCACCAGCGCCGCCCCGACAAAGCCGGCAAAACCGGCCATGATATGCGGCAGGCCCAGCCGCAACCCCGGAAACAGGAATGGACTCAAGAGCACGATCAGCAGCGGCCACAGATAATTGATCAGGTTGGCTTCGATCGCCGGCGCATTGCGGAAGGCCAGGAACAGGAAAAAGTGATAGCCGAACAGTCCGCCCGTACCCAAGGCGAAAGTCCGGGCCGGCACTCGCCAGCTGCGACGGGTCGGCAGGCTCGCAATTCCGGCCACGGCCAGCGTCAGCCCTACCAGCAGAAAAGGAGGCAGATGCGCCAGTTTCACCCCCAGCGCCGCCAATGACGCCCAGATGAAAATGGCTACCAGCGCCAGCAGGCGGGCCAGATGCAAAGAAGACATGACAAAAGAGAAAACTGCTTAAAAAAGGGCAAGGCAGCGGACTATAAAAACTTGCGCTCGTCATGTCGAGAGGCCAGGCTGGCCAGCGGGCAAAAATAATCCCTGCGCTCACCCGAGAAGCCATGAGAAGGCCATCTCCTTATCCCGGTTTTCGTACAGTCATGCACGGTCAGCACCGCACGGCGGAGTTGCACCGGCTTTGATCTGCCAGGTCTTGAAAAGCGTTTTCCTGTCACCCATGTAGTGGAAGACCATTCATTTCGAACAGGAGGCTGTCATGCGGATTGACAAACTCACCACCAAGTTCCAGCAAGCCCTGAGTGACGCCCAGAGCCTCGCCCTGGCCGAAGACAACCCGACCATCGAGCCCGTGCACCTGCTGGCGGCCATGCTTGATGACAATGACTCCGGCATCGGAGCTCTCCTTGCGCGCGCCGGCGTCAACGTCGGTGGCCTGAAGGCCGCGCTGAAAGACGCCATGCGCCGCCTGCCCAAGGTCAGCGGCACCGGCGGCGAAGTCACCGTCGGCCGCGATCTGGGCAATCTGCTCAACCTCACCGACAAGGCCGCCATGCAGCGCGGCGACCAGTTCATCGCCAGCGAACTCTTCCTGCTCGCCGTCTGCGACGACAAGGGCCAGACCGGCCAGCTCCTCAAGCAGTCTGGCGGCCAGAAAGCCGCCATCACCGCCGCGATTGATGCCGTGCGCGGCGGCGAGGCCGTCAACAGCGCCGACGCCGAAGGCAAGCGCGAAGCCCTGTCCAAATACACGCTGGACCTCACCGAGCGCGCCCGCGAAGGCAAGCTCGACCCGGTCATCGGCCGCGACGACGAAATCCGCCGCGCCATCCAGGTGCTGCAACGCCGCACCAAGAACAACCCGGTACTGATCGGCGAGCCGGGCGTGGGCAAGACTGCCATCGTCGAAGGGCTGGCGCAGCGCATCGTCAACGGCGAAGTGCCGGAATCACTGAAGAACAAGCGCCTCCTGGTGCTGGATCTGGCCGCGCTGCTGGCCGGTGCCAAGTTCCGAGGCGAATTCGAAGAGCGCCTGAAGAGCGTGCTGGACGAACTGTCGAAGGATGAAGGCCAGACGCTGATCTTCATCGACGAAATCCACACCCTCGTCGGCGCCGGCAAGGCTGAAGGCGCCATGGACGCCGGCAACATGCTCAAGCCCGCGCTGGCGCGCGGCGAGCTGCACTGCATCGGCGCCACCACGCTCGACGAATACCGCAAGTACATCGAAAAGGATGCCGCACTGGAGCGCCGCTTCCAGAAAGTCATGGTGAACGAGCCCTCGGTCGAGGAC
>JAGPIM010000030.1 GCA_018055005.1 Laribacter sp. | reverse complement strand
CAACCAGCGTGGTCTTACCGTGGTCGACGTGGGCAATAATGGCGATGTTGCGGAGATTGCGGGACATTGAAAGAACGCTTTTCGGAACGCTACTGGAAGGCGCGGATTCTAGCACGAGTTTTGCCATACCGGCATAACTGACTGTTTTTAATGGCCTTGACCGGCAGCACCGGCTTCATGACCTTCATGCCCCTGCTTGAAAGCCGTTCCGGTGCGTGGCAAGGTGCCAGCCCTTTTCGCCTATCCCGCCCTCCATGCCTGCCAGCTTGCCCTACCAGCCCCCTGCCCCGGCACCACTGCGCTACCTGAATCAGGATGCGGCCTTGCTGGTCGTCGACAAGCCGGCCGGGCTGCTGACCGTACCGGGACGCGGCCCTGACAAGCAGGACTGCCTGCTGGCCCGCGTACGTGCGGACTTTCCCGATGCGGAGATCGTCCACCGGCTGGACATGGCCACGTCCGGACTGGTGGTGTTCGCCCGCGGACTGCTGTACCAAAAATGCCTGATGCGCGCCTTTGCCGAGCGCCAGGTCGACAAGCGCTATGTGGCCGTGGTGGCCGGCTGCCCGGCCTCAAACCAGGGCGACATCGACCTGCCCCTGATCACCGACTGGCCCAACCGTCCGCGGCAAAAGATCGACGCCGAAACCGGCAAGCCCTCACTGACACGGTACCAGGTACTGTCCAGCCAGGCGGATCCGCTGCCATGCAGCCGACTGCAACTGGAGCCGGTCACCGGCCGCACGCACCAGTTGCGCGTACATCTGGATGCCATCGGCCATCCCATCCTCGGCGATCCGCTGTACGGCACACCGTCCAGCCAGTCGGCTGCCCCTCGCCTGTTATTGCACGCAGAACATCTTGCACTTCCTCATCCGGACAACGGTGAACCGTGCTGCTGGTACAGTCCGGCCCCGTTCTGAAACCCGGCCTGCGATGCCTTGCTGTGCTGCACCGCTTGCAGATTATTCTCCGCGGGCAGGATGCAAGCATCCTGATGTGGAACGACATTCCGGCACCCTCCTCCATTACGGTCCGCACGACCTGACAACAACGGCCCGCATTAAAGAAAAACCCCGGATCCTCATCTCGAGGATCCGGGGTTGCTGTTTCACCCAGGGGAGTCAAACGCGTCGGTGACGCTTGCCAAGACAGCACAGCCAGGCCGGCTGCCCTGCAAAAACCCGTGTCCGGGCGACCGTTCCTGCCAGTCGGGACTCAGGCGACTTCGCTGTAGTCCTTGATCTGGTCAAAGTTCAGGTACTTGTAAACTTCGGCACCCTTCTCGTTGATGATGCCGATGTTGGCCTGATACTCCTCGACCGTCGGAATCTTGCCGAGCTTCGAGCAGATGGCGGCCAGTTCGGCCGAGCCGAGGAACACGTTGGTGTTCTTGCCCAGACGGTTCGGGAAGTTGCGGGTCGAGGTCGACATCACGGTCGCACCTTCACGCACCTGAGCCTGGTTACCCATGCACAGCGAGCAGCCCGGCATTTCCATGCGGGCACCGGCACGGCCGAGCACGCCATAGTGGCCTTCTTCGGTCAGTTGCTTGGCGTCCATCTTGGTCGGCGGAGCCATCCACAGGCGCACCGGGATGTCCTGCTTGCCTTCCAGCAGCTTGGAAGCGGCACGGAAGTGACCGATATTGGTCATGCACGAACCGATGAACACTTCGTCGATTTTGGTGCCGGCCACTTCGGACATGAACTTCACGTCGTCCGGGTCGTTCGGGCAGGCCACGATCGGTTCCTTGATGTCGGCCAGATCGATTTCGATCACGGCAGCGTATTCGGCATCGTCGTCACGCTTCAGGAGCTCACCCTTGGCGATCCACTCTTCCATGGCGGCAATGCGGCGTTCCAGCGTCCTGGCATCCTGATAGCCTTCGGAAATCATCCACTTCATCAGGGTGATGTTCGATTTCAGGTACTCGACGATCGGAGCCTTGTTCAGCGCAATGGCGCAGGCGGCAGCCGAACGCTCGGCAGCGGCATCGGAAAGCTCGAATGCCTGCTCGACCTTCAGGTCCGGCAAGCCTTCGATTTCGAGGATGCGACCGGAGAAGATGTTCTTCTTGCCGGCCTTGGCCACAGTCAGCAGACCCTGCTTGATCGCGTACAGCGGGATCGCGCCGACCAGGTCACGCAGGGTAACACCCGGCTGCATCTGGCCCTTGAAGCGCACCAGAACCGATTCCGGCATGTCGAGCGGCATGGCGCCGGTTGCAGCGGCAAACGCCACCAGGCCGGAACCGGCCGGGAAGGAAATGCCGATCGGGAAGCGGGTATGGCTGTCGCCGCCGGTGCCGACGGTATCCGGCAGCAGCAGGCGGTTGAGCCAGCTGTGGATCACGCCGTCGCCCGGACGCAGGGCAACACCGCCGCGAGTGCTGATGAAGGCCGGCAGTTCCTTGTGCATGCGCACGTCAACCGGCTTCGGATAGGCAGCGGTGTGGCAGAACGACTGCATGACGAGGTCGGCCGAGAAGCCCAGACAGGCCAGATCCTTCAGCTCGTCACGGGTCATCGGGCCGGTGGTGTCCTGCGAGCCGACGGTGGTCATCTTCGGTTCGCAATAGGTGCCCGGACGTACGCCCTGACCTTCCGGCAGGCCACAGGCACGGCCGACCATCTTCTGGGCCAGCGAGAAGCCCTTGCCACTGTCGACCGGGGCCTTGGGCAGGCGGAAGGTGGTGGAAGCCGGCAGGCCCAGTGCTTCGCGGGCCTTGGCGGTCAGGCCGCGGCCGATGATCAGGTTGATGCGGCCACCGGCACGCACTTCGTCCAGCAGCACATCGCTCTTGAGGGCAAAGCCGGCGATCTTTTCACCGTTCTTTTCGATCTTGCCGGCGTACGGATAGATGTCGATCACGTCGCCCATCTCCATCCGGGACACGTCGACTTCAATCGGCAGCGAGCCGGAGTCTTCCTGGGTATTGAAGAAGATCGGCGCGATCTTGCCGCCCAGCGTCACGCCGCCAAAGCGCTTGTTCGGCACGAACGGAATGTCCTGCCCGGTCGCCCACACTACCGAGTTGGTGGCGGACTTGCGGCTGGAGCCGGTGCCGACCACGTCGCCGACGTAGGCAACCAGATGGCCTTTTTTCTTCAGGTCTTCGATGAACTGGATCGGGCCACGCACGCCGTCCTGCTCCGGCTTGAAGGCCGCATCCGGACGGGTGTTCTTCAGCATCGCCAGATAGTGCATCGGGATGTCCGGACGGGTAGTGGCATCCGGTGCCGGCGACAGGTCGTCGGTATTGGTTTCGCCCGGCACCTTGAAAACGGTGACGGTGATCTTTTCCTGCACTTCGGGACGCGAGGTGAACCATTCGGCATCAGCCCACGACTGCACCACTTCACGGGCGAAGGCATTGCCCTGGTCCATCTTGACCTTCACGTCGTGGAAGGCGTTGAACATCAGGAGGGTTTTCTTGAGGCCGTTGGCAGCCACCCGGGCCACTTCGGCGTCGTCCAGCAGGTCGATCAGCGGCTGGATGTTGTAGCCGCCCAGCATGGTGCCCAGAAGCTCGGTCGCCTTGGCGCGCGAGACCAGCGGGCTCTTGACCGTGCCTTCGGCCACGGCGGCAAGGAACGAAGCCTTGACCTTGGCAGCATCGTCCACGCCCGGCGGCACGCGGTGGGTAATGAGGTCGACGAGGAAAGCTTCTTCCCCGGCCGGCGGGTTTTTCAACAGCTCGACCAGGTCGGCGACCTGGTTCTTGTTGAGCGGCAGCGGCGGAATCCCCAGGGCTGCACGTTCTGCGACATGCTGACGATATGCTTCAAGCACGACTCTATCCTCTCTTCTCTTTCTGATTGGGCGCGGGGCGAACCCCCCGACGGCACACGCGCCGCGTACTGCTTGCGGCACCGCAAGACAAACGCATTCTATCGTCAGCACTTGCCCCTGTGAAGCGAACCAAGCAACTGCTTGGTATATCGGTCAAGCAGCAATACGTCCTTGCGCCACCTGCCAATCTGCCCCATGTTGCCTAGGGTAAGCCTGTTGAATCCTGTGTCATTGCCGGAGTCCGATCATGTCCCTTCCCGACCTGCCATCGTTTGTTCCGCTGAGTGCGGCAGATTCATCCCTGCACATGGCCAGCCTGCCGGCGCTGGAAGCCGCCGGCATCGGCCCGGTCTCCCGCCTGCCGGTGTCGATCCGGCTGGTGCTGGAATCGGTCTACCGCCACTGCGACGGCGACAGGATCACGCCGGCACACGTCAGGGCACTGGCCAACTGGCAGGCCACGGCACCGCGCACGGAAGAAATCCCGTTCACAGTGGCACGCGTGGTGTTGCAGGATTTCACCGGCGTCCCGCTCCTGTGCGACCTCGCCGCCATGCGCAGCACGGCCGCCGCCCGCGGCATCGACCCGGAACGCATCGAGCCGCTGGTACCGGTCGACCTGGTCGTGGACCACTCGGTCACCATTGATGCCTACGGCAGCCCGGACGCCTTGCGCCACAACATGGAGCTGGAATTCCGGCGCAACCGCGAACGCTATCAGTTCATGAAATGGGGCATGCAGGCATTCGATACCTTCAAGGTGGTACCGCCAGGCGTGGGGATCGTCCACCAGGTCAACCTTGAATATCTGTTCCGCGGCGTACACCAGCGCGACGGCATGGTGTACCCGGATACCCTGGTCGGCACCGACAGCCATACCACCATGATCAACGGTGTCGGTGTGGTGGGCTGGGGCGTGGGTGGCATTGAAGCCGAAGCCGCCATGCTGGGCCAGCCGGTCTACTTCCTGACACCGGACGTGGTCGGCGTCGAACTGACCGGCTGTCTGAACGAAGGCATCACCGCCACCGACCTGGTGCTGACCCTGACCGAAATGCTGCGCCGCGAAAAAGTCGTCGGCTGTTTTGTCGAATTCTTTGGCGGCGGCACTGCCAGCCTGAGCGTGACCGACCGCGCCACCATCGCCAACATGGCACCGGAGTACGGCGCCACCATGGGTTTCTTCCCGGTGGACGACAAAACGGTGGCCTATCTGGCCGGCACCGGCCGCACCCCGGACGAAGTGGCCCTGTTTGAAGCCTATTTCCGCGCCCAGCAACTGTTTGGCGTCCCTCAGGCAGGCGCAATCGATTATTCGCGCACGCTGTCGCTCGACCTTTCAAGCGTCGTGGCCTCGCTGGCCGGCCCCAAACGGCCGCAGGACCGGATCGCCCTGCCAGACATGCGCGAGCGCTTCGAGCACCTGCTGTCAGCCCCGCCGGCCGAAGGCGGCTTTGGCCGCCCGGTGGCCGAACTGGGCGAGCGTCACGTCGTAGCAGGTGCAGCCGAAGATATCGGCCACGGCGACGTGCTGATTGCCGCCATCACCAGTTGTACCAATACCTCCAACCCCAGCGTGCTGCTGGCGGCCGGGCTGCTGGCGCAAAAAGCCGTCGCCAAGGGGTTGACGGTCCACCCGCGCGTCAAGACCAGTTTCGGTCCCGGCTCGCGCGTGGTGCCGGAATACCTGAAAGCCGCCGGCCTGATGGATGCGCTGGATACACTGGGCTTCAACGTGGCGGCATTCGGCTGCACCACCTGCATCGGCAACTCGGGCGACCTGGCACCGGAAATCAACGACACCATCACCAGCCGCAACCTCGTCTGTGCGGCCGTGCTGTCCGGCAACCGCAACTTCGAGGCGCGCATCCACCCCAACCTGCGTGCCAACTATCTCGCCAGCCCGCCGCTGGTGGTGGCCTTTGCCATCGCCGGACGCGTCAACATCGACCTGACCCGGGAACCGCTGGGCCTTGGTGCCGACGGCCTGCCGGTCTACCTGCGCGACATCTGGCCGGACTCGGACGAAATCGCCCGCCTGCTGCCGCTGGCCATGAACCCGGCCGTGTTCCGCGAAAAATACGCAGACTTCACCCGCGACCATGACCTGTGGAACAGCATCACCAGCCCGGCCGGCGAAACCTATGACTGGCCGCCGTCCACCTATATTGCCGAGCCGCCGTTCTTTTCGGGCTTTGCCGACCAGCCGCCGCCCCTGCAGGCCGTCACCGGTGCGCGCGCGCTGCTGTTGCTGGGAGACTCGGTCACCACCGACCACATCAGCCCGGCCGGCGCGTTTGGCGAGGCTACCCCGGCCGGACGCTACCTACTGGAACACGGCGTGGCCCGGCCGGATTTCAACAGCTACGGCAGCCGCCGCGGCAATCACGAAGTGATGATGCGCGGTACGTTTGCCAACGTGCGCATCAAGAACCTGATGCTGCCACTCAAGGCCGACGGCAGCCGCACCGAGGGCGGCTTCACCCTGCTGGACGGCCGGCAGGCCACCGTGTTTGACGCCGCCATGCAGTACCAGGCCCGTGGCATCCCGACGGTGGTGCTGGCCGGTGAGGAATACGGCACCGGCTCCAGCCGCGACTGGGCAGCCAAGGGTACCTATCTCCTGGGCGTGCGGGCAGTCATCGCCCGAAGCTTCGAGCGCATCCACCGCAGCAATCTGGTCGGCATGGGCGTGCTGCCCTTGCAGTTTGTCGCCGGCGACAGCATCGAAACCCTCGGGCTGGACGGCACGGAAACCTATGCCGTCGAAGGCGACGTGCTGATACCGCAGGCGCAGCTGACGCTGGTGATCGGCCGCGCCGACGGCAGCATACTCAGGCGTCCGGTGCTTTCACGCATCGACACGCCGATCGAAGCAGATTACTACCGCCACAGCGGCATCCTGCCGTTCGTCCTGCGGCAGCTGCTGGCCGGACAAGGCTGAAGGCGTCCGGAACCGCAGGGCTCTGGCATACTGGCAGACGTTTTTTGCCTGTACTGGAGCCCTGACATGACCCGCTGGATCGACGTCCGCAGCGATACCGTTACCCAACCGACCCCGGCCATGCGCGAGGCGATGTTCCATGCCGAGGTCGGCGATGACGTTTACGGCGATGATCCGACCGTGCAGAAGCTGGAAACTCTGGCCGCCGGCATCCTCGGCAAGGAAGCCGCCCTGTTCGTGCCGACCGGCAACTTCGGCAACCAGCTGGCGCTGATGACGCATTGCCAGCGCGGCGACGAAGTCATCCTGGGCGACGACTGCCATATCGTCTGGCACGAAACCGGCGGAGCCGCCGTGCTGGCCGGCGTGCAGCTGCGCACCATCGCCAGTGACCGCGGCGTGTTGCCACCCGGCGAGGTCGAGGCGCGCATCCGCAAGGGCGAAGACATCCACTGGCCGCATACCGGGCTGATCTGCCTAGAAAACGCCCATTCCAACGGCCGTGTCATTCCGCTCGACATCATGGCCGACACCGCCGCCATTGCCCGCCGCTGGCAGGTGCCGGTACATCTGGACGGCGCCCGCATTTTCAATGCTGCTACGACACTGGGCTGCGACGTATGCGAGATCACCCGTCACGTCGATACCGTGATGTGCTGCCTGTCCAAGGGGCTGGCCGCCCCGGTCGGGTCGATCCTGGCCGGACCGGCCGCTTTCGTCGCCAGGGCCCGCCGGCTGCGCAAGCTGATGGGCGGCGGCATGCGCCAGGCTGGCGTACTGGCGGCACCGGGCCTCCTGGCCCTGACGGTCATGCGCGAGCGTCTGGCCGAAGACCACGCCAATGCACAATGGCTGGCCGGACAGCTGCAAGCCCTGCCTGGCATCGAGCTGGACCGGGACAGTGTGCAGATCAACATGGTGTGGTTCCGCTTCACCGGGCCGGTGGATACGGTAGCCCTGATGGAGGCGCTCCGGCAGGCTGGCATCAAGGCCAATCCGCCGGAGGAAGGCTGGATGCGGCTGGTAACACACTGGCAGGTTGACCGGACCGCCTGCGAACAGGTCGTTTCCGCGATAAAAGATTTTGTATTGGAAAATCAAAAAATTAAAGATTAAAAATCTTAAATAAAAATAAAATACAGCATAACAGACTGTATTTTTGCAAAAATACAGTCTGTTATCTCTGAAAAACAACGGGCGCGCTACAATCGCGTCCGCCCTCTTCTTCCTGCTGCCAGCCTCATCATGCCCGCCCTTCCTTCCTTGCGCCCGGCCACCCGTGCCGTCCTGATGCTGGTTGCCTCCATCGGCTTCTGGTCCAGCAATGTGGTGATCGTGCGGGCAATGGGGGACGCCATTTCACCGTGGCTGCTGTCATGGCTGCGCTGGGTGATTGCCCTGGCGGTGGCACTGCCGCTGTTGTGGCCGGCCGTGCGGGCTGCCTGGCCGCGCCTGTATGCCAACCGCCGCCCGTTGCTGTGGCTGGCCTTCAGCGGGTTTGTGGCCAACACCGTGTTCCTGTATGTCGGCCTTTCTGATACCACCGCCACCAATGCCGCTGCACTCCTCAGCCTGACACCGGCGTGGATCATGCTGGCCGTCTGCCTGAGCGGCACGCGGCTGATGCCGGTGCAACTGGCGGGCCTGGCCCTGTCGATCGCCGGCTCGCTGGTCATCGTGACGCAGGGACGACTGGCCAGCCTGCTGGCACTGGATTTCAACCGTGGTGACATTTTCGTCATCATCAGCGGCATGGCCTGGGCGGCCTATACCCTGCTGTTGCGCCGCCTGCGCGGGCATCTGCATCCCATGGTGCTGATGGTGGCCCTGATGGCGATTTCGGTGGTGATGCTGCTGCCGGTCGCGATCGGCAGCCTGTGGCTGGAAGGTCTGCCGACACTGGGCCTGAGCGGCTGGACAGCGGTGATGTATGTCGGCATCTGTCTCTCGCTGCTGGCTTATGCGTTTTACAACCGGGCGGTCAGCGAGCTGGGCGGCGCCAGGGCGGGTGCCTTCATGAACCTGATGCCGGGGCTGGCTGCACTGGAATCAGCCATTTTTCTGGGCGAGGCTTTTCTGGTCTACCACCTGGCCGGCATGGCCCTGATCCTGGGCGGACTCTGGCTGGCCTCCAGCCGTCAGGCGGCACGATTTGCCGCCCGTTGTTTGCCGCGCCTGCACAGTACCTGACCCGTTTCTGCCGGCACCTATCGCGCCAGCCATCCGGCAGGCAAAAATCAATTGGCAAGTGCTTTATGCCAATGTTTTTTTATGGCGAAATGGCGGCCTGACCATTTTCAGGCACCGACCATGCTTTGCATTGCTCCGGCGAATGACCGTCCCGCCCGTTTCCTGTGTTCATCCGGCTGCATCCGGACTGGACGACAGACTCGGTTTCCGGCCGGAGGAGCACCTGCGGCATGAAGCACAACCTGCCCGTCACTGACCGTGAAGTTGTCGTCCCCCCCGGCCTCGTGCTGGTTTCGCGTACCAACCTCAAGGGGATCATCATCTATGCCAATGATGCCTTTGTGTCGGTCAGCGGCTTTACCCGCGAAGAACTCCTGAACCAGCCGCACAACATCGTGCGGCACCCCGATACGCCTCCCGTGCTGTTTTCCGACATGTGGTACACCCTGCACAAGGGAGAGCCCTGGCGAGGCACACTGAAAAACCGCAGCAAGGACGGGGCGTTCTACTGGGTCGATACCTGCGTGGTGCCGGTGCGCCAGCACGACTGCACCATCGGCTACATGTCGGTACGGCAGGCAGCCAGCCCCGAAGCCATTGCCGCAGCCCGGCGCCTCATGAGCGGAGAAGACACCCCGGCTACCGGCTGGCAACAGCGCATGGCCCACCGTACCGGCATCCGCCGCGGTATCGAACTGGGTACACGATTCGTCACGGCAGCCATGCTGGCGGGCGGCATCCTGGGCGTTGGCGGCCTGCTGCTGGCCAACCGGACCGGGGACATCCTGACGCACCAGCATGTCGAACCGCTGCAGGTCAGCGCCCGGCTCGGCCGGACGCTGGCCGATATCCAGCGCAACCTGCAAGGCCTGCGCCATGACCTGTCCTACGAAGAACCGCTCTCGCAGGCCGAACGCCGGCAGGCTGCATTTGCCCAGAGCGGCCAGTCCATGCAGGCAGACCTGCAACTGCTCTCCGACCGGCTGCAGGACACGGCCACCCGTGAACGCCTGCAAGACCTGCACAAAACCCTCACCAGCCTGCAACGCGAAGGGTTGCTGCCCGTCAGCGAGGCACTGGCCAACCAGTCGGCCAGCCAGTTGCAGTTCCTGCTCAGCAACAAGCTGCTCCCGCTGGCCGAACAGGCCGAACGCGAACTGGAAGTTCTGGAAAACCGGTTGGGTACCGCCGCACTCGAGGAAAACCGTGCGGCCAGCCAGCGCAACTACCTGATCCAGCTTCTGGCCATCCTCGGGATCGGGCTGTGCATTCTGGCCGTGGCGCGCATCGGCCGCCTGTACCTGACCCACATCATCGACCCGCTCAACGATGCCATCGGCCGCCTTGACCGCATCGCCCAGGGCCATCTGGCTGGCGACATCTGCCTTGAGGGCGCTGGCGAAACCGGCCGCCTGAACCGTGCCAGCACCACCATGCAGCTGCACCTGCGGGTCATGCTGGACGAAATCAGCCAGCTTTCCCGCCACATGGATACCCAGTGCCTGCGCCTCAAGGATCTGCTCTGGCAGGTGGTCGAACATGCCGAACAACAGCATGACCACGTCGGCCGGACCAGTACTGTCCTGCTCCAGATTGCCGACGAAATTTCCGTCATGTCCAGCGGCCTGCTGCATGCGCGCGCGACTCCCTCCCTGGCAGCAGACGGCCTCTACCCGGCCCTGGAGCAGGCACAGCATCATGCCGCCGAAGCCGAAGCCCAGGTACGCGACATCGCCAGCCAGATCGCCACCAGCCGGACGGCCGTACAGAATGCCTGGCGGGCATCGGAACTGCTGGAACAGACGTCGCGGGAGCTGCGCCGGCTGGTGTCACGCTTTGAGCTGACCGATGCCCAGTGGCACCACCGCCCGCTGCTGACACAACCGGCCAGCCTGGACATCTAGCAAGCACCACAACCAGTGGATTGCGCCACAGCATGGCCACCACAAGCCGGAACGCCGGAGCATGCAGCCAAGGCTGACCGTGCAGACCGTCACCGTCAGGCCCAGACCAGATACCGGGTTGTCCCACCCGCAGACAGTCGCAATCAGGCAGCCAACCTTCACCAACCGGGTGCCGCAATCATGCCGGGACCGGACATCCGGCCTGCTCGTTCATCCTTATCACCGGCCAAGGGCCGGCGAGGAATGGGCGCGACCGGACTTCCGCTCCGTCAAAGCCGGCGGTTGCCAAACAGGAAACCAGCCTCTGCTTGCCTGCCCTGCGGCCCATGTCCCGTCCGGCCACAGCCCGAAAGCCGGCAGCGCGCCGGATCAGGCCGAACGCAGCCGGCCCCTCCCGCAACCAGACAGCGGTCCTGCCACCCGGACGTTCCGGTGACGGGATGCGCCGTTTTCAGACGGTGCTGGCTGCTGCGACGGTCAGCACCACCTTGCCGCGGTTCTGGTTGGATTCGAGATAGCGGTGGGCCGCCGCCACATCTGCCAGCGGAAACGTCCGGTCCACCGTGGCCCGGACATCACCGGCCACGATGGCCGGAATCACCGTGTCCTGCACCCGGGCGGCCAGGCGGGCCTTGGTGACCGGATCACGGTTACGCAGCGTCGACCCGATGACGGTCAGCCGCTTCATCAGCAACTGACCAAGGTCGAGTTCGGCTGACCGGCCGGCCATGAAGGCGATCAGTACCAGCTTGCCGTCCTGGTTCAGGCAGGCGAGATTCGGCCCCAGCGTGGCACCACCGACCGGATCGAGGATCAGGTCCACCTTGCCCGCCGCCCGCACGGCCCCGGCCACATCGGTAGTCCGGTAATTGATGGCCAGACTGGCGCCCAGGCTTTCGCAGAACGCGCATTTCCCGTCACTGCCGGCCGTGGTCAGCACGGTGGCACCGCTCAGGCGCGCCAGCTGGATGGCGGCGGCTCCCACACCGCTGGCACCGGCATGGATCAGCACCCGCTGGCCCACGTGCAGGTCGCCCAGTTCGCGCAGGTTCAGCCACGCCGTCATCCACGCTTCGGGCAGGCTGGCAGCCTCGACAAAACCCATTCCGGCCGGCAGGCGCATGGCGAGGCTGGCCGACACGAGGGCAAATTCGGCGTAGCCGCCACCCGACACCAGCGCGGCAATCCGCTCGCCCGGCACAAATCCCGTCACGCCGGCACCGATGGCGTCGATCTCGCCCGCCACCTCCAGCCCGAGGATGGCAGAAGCTCCGGGCGGTGGCGGGTAATGGCCTTCACGCTGCATGACATCAGCCCGGTTGACCCCCGCCGCACGCACGCGCAGGCGCAGCTGGCCGGGGCCAGGCTCGGGAATCGGCATATCGCCAAGGCTCAGGGTATCGGCTGCTCCAAGGCAGGATTGCACAACAGCTTTCATGGCAGTCTCCTTCATTCAGGGGCATGCCATGCAGTGTAGCCGTCTGTCGGCTATCCGGGCAGCCAGTCGAGCAGGCGGACAGCGCACATGCCGGCCATCAGGGCCGGCCGGCGCAGCAGGCCACCGCCCGGAAAGTCCGCGTGCCGGAGGCGTTCGAACACGGCCAGCCGCCGGTCCTTGCCCTGCACGGCTTCGGCGATCACCCGGCCGGCCAGACCGCTCAAGGCTACGCCGTGCCCGGAAAATCCCTGCATGTGGAACGCCCGGCCCGCAGCAAACCGGCCCAGATGCGGCGCCCGCGAACGCGAAATGTCGACCAGACCGCCCCAGCAATGTTCGATCCGCACGTCAGCCAGATGCGGAAAGACCTTGAGCATGTTGCGCCGCAAGCCTTGCCGTACCCGCCAGGGCGTCCGCCCGGAATAGCTGGCCTTGCCGCCGAACAGCAGCCGTCCTTCAGCCGACAGGCGAAAATAATCGAGGATATGGCGGCTGTCACACACGGCTGCGCCGGTCGGCAGGACGTCATACACCCGCCGCCCCAGGGGTTCGGTAGCGATCATGTACGTCCCGACCGGCATGATCTTGCGCCGCAGCTCGGGCACCAACCGGCCCAGGTGGGCATTGCCGGCCAGCACGACCTGGTCGCAACGCACCACGCCACCGGCGGTCTCCACCCGCACCTTGCCTCCGGTGAAATCCAGGTTGCGGACGCAGGAACCCTCATGAATCCGCCCGCCTTCCTCTTCCAGCGCCTGCGCCAGTCCCAGCGTATAGCGCAGCGGGTGCAGGTGGCCGGAACAGTTGTCGAACATGCCGCCGAGATAGCAGCCGCTGGCAACGTGGTAGCGCAAGGCGCCACGGTCCATCAGCGTCAGCTCCGGATACTGGTAGGCCGATTCCATCTGCTCGACCTGGTCGATCAGGGCTTCCATGTGCCGGGGATGGTTGGCCACCTGGACATAGCCGAACTGCAGGTCGCAGTCGATGGCATAGCGGCGACAGCGCTGGCGGATCATTTCCACCCCTTCCAGCGACCAGCGCCACATCCGCAACGCATCCTCCTGACCCAGCTGCGCCTCCAGCCAAGGTTGGCCGCAGGCATAACCATTGATGACCTGTCCGCCGTTTCTGCCGCTGGCAGCCCAGCCAAGGCGCGAGCCTTCCAGCAGGATGACCGGCACACCGGCCAGCGACAGTTCCAGGGCTGCCGACAGGCCGGACAGCCCCCCCCCGACCACGCAGACAGAAGTGGTGACTTCACCTGTCAGCGGCGCACGAAGAGGCAGTCCTTCCGCACATTGCGCGTAGCAGGATGCGGCATGGGGCTGGCGATCACAGGCGAGCAGAGCGGGCATGCAAAACCTTCCATTTGCAGTCGGGGCCATGCCGGTCGGCAATCCAGCCGGCATCAAACCCTCAAGCCTGCCGCAAGCCGGCCGGACTGGCAAATCACGACCCGCATCTTCCGCCCGGAATAGCCGCTTCGCGTGATAATCGTGCCTTCTGTAGATACCGCACCGGAGAGCAGTCCATGCGTACCGTCATCGTCGCCGCCACCCAGATGGCGTGCAGCTGGAACCGCGAGCACAACCTTGCCAACGCCGAAGCGCTGGTTCGCGAGGCGGCCAGCCGGGGAGCCCGGATCATCCTGTTGCAGGAGCTGTTTGAAACGCCCTACTTCTGCATCGACCAGAAAGCCGGGCTGTTCGATCTGGCCCAGCCTCTTGAACAGCACGGCTGGCTGCCGCGCTTTCAGGCACTGGCACGCGAACTGGAAGTTGTCCTGCCAGTCAGCTTTTTCGAGCGTGCCGGGCAGAGCTTTTTCAACGCCGTAGCCGTCATCGACGCAGACGGCACCCTGCTGGGCCGCTATCGCAAGATGCACATCCCGGACGGCCCGGGCTATCAGGAAAAATACTATTTCAGCCCCGGCGACACGGGATTCAAGGTCTGGAAAACCCGCTACGGCACCATCGGTGTGGCCATCTGCTGGGACCAGTGGTTTCCGGAGTGTGCCCGCGCCATGGCGCTGCTCGGTGCCGAAATGCTGTTCTACCCCACCGCCATCGGCACCGAACCGCACGATGCCGGCATCCAGTCGGCGGACCACTGGATCCGTGTCCAGCAGGGACACGCTGCCGCCAACATCATGCCGCTGATCGCCAGCAACCGCATCGGCACCGAAAGCATGGACAACGGCAGCGACACCTTCCACGGGCGCTCGTTCATCGCCGGCCCGGAAGGCGAGCTGGTGGCCGAGGCCTCGGCCGACCGCCAGGAAATCCTCGTACACGAGTTCGACCTTGATGCGATTGCCGAAAAGCGCCGCGCCTGGGGAGTGTTCCGCGACCGGCGTCCGGAATACTACCGGGTGCTGACCACACTCGACGGAACGGTCCGCTGAGATCTGGCCAGGTCAAGGCCCGCAGTTACCCGGTCACGGGCAGCGGGCAGCGGGCAGCGGGCAGCGGGCAGCAGCTTGTATCCTCGACCGGGTCTTCACGGAGCCGGTCGCCGGTACCATCACTTCGTACCTGTACCAGACAGCAATTGTCTGCCCGGTACGGGCCTTGAGCAGGCTTACGAAGGCGCTGACGCTTTCACAGCCAGCTCCGCTGGTGCCCGTCTTGAGCGGCAAGCCGGTGAACAGCAGCAGCTTTTTGACCTTGTCGATCCGTACCATCTGAACGTAAAGATCGGGAGACAACCGGGCGGCCTGCCTGAAACAGCGTGTCCAGTGTCACCATCACCGGAATCTGATCTTTGCCTGTGCCACGGGTTGCGCGGACGCCACCCCGCGGTCAGCCAGGCGGCTTAAAAGCGGCTAACAAAACCTCAGGCAAGCATTGGTTCGTAGAGAAAACGGGGGATGTCAACAACGCTCACCGACATTGTCCCTTTAGGGAGGCAAGGCAGAAGGTTTTTCCTGCTTCCTCCACACCTCGTTCATGCCCAGCCCGATGACCGTCGGCACGATGCAAGATCAAGAAGCGGTACCGCCGTGGAAAGGCGGCGTTCTTGTTGGGACGACATTGCAGCGCAGCTGCCCGAACGGTCCGCGTCGCTGTAGTCAAGCCAGCATTCAGCTTTGTGCAAGCATGCCCGACCAGGCGTTGCGGGCGTACAGGCAAACCTTGCGGCGACAGCGCTGCAAGACATGCCAGCAGCCCTGGCCGGCGAGCTACGACGGGGTGCGGCACAGCTGGCAGCCCGGGGAATGACACCGCCCAGGCATCAGCGAGATGGCATCTGCAAGGCGCGTGGCCAAGGTGACTCGCTGTCCGGGGTCAAGCAGGCAGACACTGACAGGATCGGGTGTATCCATCATTGCGCACCAGACAAGGAGTCTGCTTCAGACTGGCGGACCGGCCCGCAACCGGGAAATCAACAACAAAAAACCCCCGCCATTCATGGCGGGGGTGACGGGCCAGACTGCCGGACGGGACAGTCTTAGCCGCGACGCTGGCGGGCGTTGGCGGCAATCCGCATGCGCAGGGCATTGAGGCGGATGAAGCCGGCTGCATCAGCGTGGTTGTAGGCGCCGCCGTCTTCATCGAAGGTGGCGATGGCCGGATCGAACAGGCTGTCGGTCTTCGATTCGCGGCCGACCACGATCACATTGCCCTTGTAGAGCTTGAGGCGCACCCAGCCGTTCACGGTCTTTTGCGACTCGTCGATCATGGCTTGCAGCATGCGGCGCTCCGGTGCCCACCAGTAGCCGGTGTAGATGAGCTTGGCGTATTTCGGCATCAGCTCGTCTTTCAGGTGCGCCACTTCGCGGTCGAGGGTGATCGACTCGATGGCACGGTGGGCCTTGAGCATGATGGTCCCCCCCGGGGTTTCGTAGCAGCCGCGCGACTTCATGCCGACATAGCGGTTTTCCACGATGTCGAGGCGACCGATGCCGTGCTTGCCTCCCAGCTGGTTGAGCTTGGCCAGCACCTGGGCCGGGCTCATGGTCACACCGTTGATGGCGACGATATCGCCCTGCCTGTATTCCAGCTCGATGTATTCGGCTTCATCCGGTGCGGCTTCCGGGCTCCTGGTCCACAGCCACATGTCTTCTTCAGGCTCGGCAGCCGGGTTTTCCAGTGCGAGGCCTTCGTAGGAGATGTGCAGCAGGTTGGCATCCATCGAGTACGGGCTGGCACCGCTCTTGCGCTTGCTGATGTCGATGCCGTGGGCTTCGGCATAGGCCAGCAGTTTTTCCCGCGACAGCAGGTCCCACTCGCGCCACGGGGCGATCACTTTCACTTCCGGTTTGAGCGCGTAATAACCCAGTTCGAAGCGGACCTGGTCGTTGCCCTTGCCGGTGGCGCCGTGGCTGACCGCCTCGGCACCGACCATGTTGGCGATCTCGATCTGGCGCTTGGCGATCAACGGACGGGCAATCGACGTGCCGAGCAGGTATTCACCTTCGTAGACGGCATTGGCGCGGAACATCGGGAACACGAAGTCGCGCACGAATTCTTCGCGCAGGTCGTCAATGAAGATGTTTTCCGGCTTGATGCCCAGTGCCAGCGCTTTCTTGCGTGCCGGCTCGACTTCTTCGCCCTGGCCGATGTCAGCGGTAAACGTCACCACTTCGCATTGATAGGTGTCTTGCAGCCATTTCAGAATGACCGAAGTATCCAGCCCGCCAGAATAGGCGAGTACGACTTTCTTCACTTCATGCATTGCAGTTTCCCGTCCGGTAAAAAAATCGGGCGACGCATCTGGATGTGCGTCGCCCGGTTTGGGTGGAGATGAGCGCTGGCTTTAAGCCTCGCCCCCGATCGACGCATCCGGACAGCCGCGAGCACGGCGCACTCGTCGGGCGCCGGTCGCGCAGCGACGTCGCAGCGCGTTGAGTTCGAAGGAGAAGAAGGAAGCGGTCATTTCTGTAATCTGTTTGTTTGCCGGTTTGTTGCGCCGCACATATTGCATCGCACAGCACGGACAAGCATTATTTTTAACGCAAATGCCGGATGGGTGCAAGTGCTTTTATTGAAAATATGCGTCGCAATCCTGATCTCGCGACTGCCGCACGAATCGCACCTTCGGCCAGCCTGCTGCAATGCCACAAACAACAGCCAGCCCTGACTATGCCCCGACCTGCGTCAAGGTCGTGCGAACCTGCTGCCGCAAACGCCAGACGATCAGCAACGCCAGTCCGAGCAACACGGCCAGAAAGCCCGCCACCGCCAGCCACGCTCCCTGTCCCCAGGCCAGACCGGATACCGTCCCCAGCAGGCTGCTGCCCATGTAATAGGCAAACAGGTAAATTCCCGAAGCCAAAGCCCGCCCCTGTGCTGCCCGCAGCCCCACCCAGCCTGACAGTGCTGCATGAGCGCAAAAGAAACCGAACGTCAGCAGTGCCATCCCGGCCAGCACCAGCCAGAGCACATCCGGTACCGTCAGCAGCAACCCCAGCAACATCAGCGACAGCATCGCCATCACCACCGTCGGGCGGCCAAAACGGCCAATCAACCGGCCACTGCCCACCGACGAGAACATGCCTATCACGTACAGCATGAATACCCAGCCGATCTGCCCGGCAGACAGGTTGAAAGGCCCGGCCATCAAGCGGAATCCCAGGTAGTTGTAAAGACTGACAAAGCAGCCCATCAGCAGGAACGACAGCACGAAAAGCCACGGCAGCACCGCATCCTCCAGCATGCGCCGCCCGTCGCCCAGCAGCCGCCCCACCACCAGCGGCTGGGCCACAAACCGGCGCGATGCCGGCAACCAGCGCCACAGCATCACGCTGCATGCCAGCCCGACCACGGCCAGCATTACCAGCGCCATGCGCCAGCCGGCATGTTCGGCCAGCCAGGCCGAAGCAAAGCGGCCACACATCCCGCCCAGCGCATTGCCGGCAATGTAGAGTCCCAGCGCCTTGGCCAGTGCAACCGGCTCCAGCTCCTCGGACAGATAGGCCATCGCCACTGCAGGCAAACCGGCCAGCGTCACCCCCAGCAGGGCCCGCGTCAGGATCAGCGTTTCCAGCCCCGGGCTGACCGACCCCAGCAGGGTCAGGAACGAAGATCCCACGAGTGAAAACAGCATGAGCGGCTTGCGGCCGATCCGGTCCGACAGGATGCCGGCCGGGATCATGCACAACGCCAGCGTCAGCGAACTGGCCGACAGTGTCATGCTGGCTGCCGCCGCCGAAAGATGAAATGTCTGGGCAAACAGCGGCATCAGCGCCTGCACGCTGTACAGCATCGAAAACGTGGCAAAGCCGCCGGCAAACATGGCCAGTGAAATCCAGCGGTAATGCGGATGTGCCGCATTGATCGGCGCAGCAGTCAGCACCGGTGAAGCCAGGGCAGTCATGGAAAAAACCTGCGAAATACAGCGGATGACGGCAGGGTACGCCTCGGCATAACTGGCGGTCCAATATATATTGGATGCCTTATTGATACTTTTAAACTCTCAATGGAACTGCGCCATTTACGTTATTTCATTGCCGTTGCCGAAGAACTGCATTTCACCCGCGCCGCCCAGCGGCTCAATATCGGCCAGCCACCACTCAGCCAGCAGATCCGGGCACTGGAGCAGGAAATCGGCGCGTCGCTGTTCGAGCGTACCCAGCGTCGTGTCAGCCTGACGCCGGCAGGCGAACATTTCCTGCCGCGTGCCCGCGCCATCCTGGCCGACTGTGATAGTGCAGCGGCCGAAGCCGCACGCATCGCCCGCGGTGAAAGCGGTGAACTTCGCATCGGCTTTACCTCGTCAGCCCCCTTGATGCCGCTGCTCTCGCACCTGTTGCAGACATTCCGGGCCAGCCGGCCGCAAGTACGGCTGTCATTGAGCGAACTGTTTACCACCCGCCAGTTTGACGCCCTGCTGCGCCACGAGCTGGACGTCGGCTTCGTCCGCGACTCCGGATTGCAGGCACCCGCCGGTCTGGCCTTGATGCCGCTGCGGCGCGACCGGCTCAACGCCGTACTGCCCAGCCAGCATCCGCTGGCACACCGCCCCGGCATCAGTCTGGCCGAGCTGGCCGGTGAAGCCTTCATCGCCCATCCACCGCAAACCGGCTCGGGCCTGCGGCGGCTGATCCGGCAGCTGTGTCATGAAGCCGGCTTTGAGCCACTGGTCCGGCAGGAGTCAACCGAAGCCATCACCCAGATCGGCCTGGTCGCTGCCGGCATGGGGGTCGCCATCTTGCCTGAGCAGTTGGCCAGCGTGCATTTGCCGGGCGCCGTGCACGTTCCGATCAGCGATGGCAATGCCGTTGTCTCCATGGCGCTGGCCTACCGGCAGGCTGACAACAACCAGATCGTGCAGGAATGGTTGCGCATTGCCGGCCTCCATAGTCAAAAAAGACAGTCAGATTGACATTGATCAAGCAATAACACCAACCACCCTGTTAGCATGCAAAATCATGCGGCAGTTATGTTTAAAACATTAAATGCTTGATCCGGAAACAAGTGCGGCTTTCAAAAACCGATAAATCCTGATCAAGGAAGGGGCGTGTACTGAATTTTGTGTAAACAGACATTTGGCAGGAAACTGCCACCTAGTCTGGAGACACAATGAGCTCGAAGAAACACGACGTACCTGACGCACTACTGAACAGCTTGCTGGCCGATTACCAGAAGCCCGAAGCCCTCATCGGTGAGAACAGCCTGCTCAAACAGCTGACCAGGCTGCTGGTCGAGAAAGCACTGGATGCCGAAATGGCCGCACACCTCGGCCACAGCAAACACGAGCCGGTGCTCAATCCTGCCGGCAAGAGCCGCAAGAACCTCAAGGGCGAGTTCGGCAAATTACCTGTCGAGGTGCCACGCGACCGCCAAGGCACCTTCGAGCCACAACTCATCCCCAAGCACCAGACCCGCTGGACCGGCTTCGACGACAAAGTCATCTCACTTTACGCCCGGGGTATGACTGTTCGGGAAATTCAGGCCCATAGCGAATCTACCAATCGGCCACCCTCGACGAAGCTGAGCAGCAGCCAGGTGAGTTTGAGGCCAAGTGGGATGAGGAGTATTTGCCGATTGGTCAGTCGTGGCGGTGCAACTGGGCTCGGTTGACACCATTCTTCGACTACCCGCCGCAGATCAGGAAAGTGATCTACACCACCAATGCCATCGAGTCGGTGAATATGAGCCTGCGAAAGCTGACCAAGAATCGGGGCTCGTTCCCGAGTGATGAGGCGTTGCTGAAACTGTTCTATCTGGCGCTGAGGAACATCAGCCAGAAGTGGACCATGCCGATTCGGGATTGGAAGGCAGCGCTGACTCGCTTTACCATTCAGTTCGAGGAACGCATTCCACAGGCGTAACCCAAACCCCGTTTACACAAAAATTCGGACAGTTCCAAATCTGGACCATTACCTTTGGCAGCGATGCAAATTCTTCCGAGATAAAGTCCACCATGCAATCCTGTGCCAGTGAGGCGTATTACCACGCGCCCAGCGGGGATCAGCTCAAAGAAATTTTCAAGAACATTGCCGGTCAGCTCAGCGAGTTGCGACTGGTGCAATAGCACAAAAGCCGCCCGAAGGCGGCTTTTTCACACTTCCCACACCAGCAATGGCGGCACACCTGCCGGCAGTTCTTCGGCCGAAGCCGGCACCCCTCCTTCGGGGGGAGAAGTCTTGGGCTTGCGCCGGGCAGACTGGGCAAGATCGTTCCGGTCGCGTGCGGCGAGGGTATCGAGGGCCGGATAGTGTTCCTGCAGATATGCCTGCACGTCCTCGCAGACAGCCAGCACCGGCAGGCGGCTTTTCAGCATGCCGACCCAGGTCCGGCAGAACATGTCGGCACGGCGGGTCTTGGCGG
>JAGPIM010000157.1 GCA_018055005.1 Laribacter sp. | reverse complement strand
ACGTGCCGGGCGTGTCCGGCATCAGCGGGGTGGAGTGGGACGCGGTCGAACTGCCGAGCCAGTTCATGGAGAACTTCTGCTGGGAGTGGGACGTGCTGCAAGGCATGACCGCCCATGTGGACAGCGGTGAGCCGCTGCCGCGCGCCCTGTTTGACAAGATGCTGGCGGCCAGGAATTTCCAGAGCGGCATGATGACCGTGCGCCAGATCGAGTTCTCGCTGTTCGACATGCTGCTGCACAGCGAATTCAGCCCGGAAGCGGACGACTGGGAGGCCTTGCTGGCCGAGGTACGCCGCGAAGTGGCCGTCAACCTGCCGCCGGCCTACAACCGCTTCGTCAACAGCTTCAGCCACATCTTTGCCGGCGGCTATGCAGCGGGCTACTACAGCTACAAGTGGGCCGAGGTGTTGTCGGCAGATGCCTACGCGGCTTTTGAGGAGCAGGGCGGTGCCAATCCGGATACCGGCCGTCGCTTCTGGAACGAGATTCTGGCGGTAGGCGGTTCGCGCCCGGCGATGGAGTCGTTCAAGGCCTTCCGTGGTCGCGAACCGGAGCTGGAGCCGTTGCTGCGCCACAACGGCATGCTGACGGCAGGCTGAGACATACAAATCCGGACGTGAATCAAAGCTGCCTGAGGGCAGCTTTTTTCATACCTGATGTAATTTGTAGATTTGGTTATGCTTTTGGGCATGATATATACCCCATTAGACTAAACAAAGCCTGCCAGGCAGTAGTAAGGATGCATATGGACAGTTCGACCGCTCCGGATCCCGGTACCCAGTTTTCCCGTCAGTCGACCCATGTTGACCCGCTGCTGGACTGCCTGTTTTCCCTGGCCCGCGCTTATGGCATTGCCGCTACGCGAGAGGCGCTGGTGGCGGGTATTCCGTTGGTGGAACACCGGCTGACACCATCGATGTTTGCCCGGTCAGCCCGCCGGATCGGCCTGGTTTCGCGGGTGGTCCGCCTGCCGCTGACCTCGCTGCGGGCAGACCTGCTGCCTGCGGTCTTGCTGCTGAAGGACAACGAAGCCTGCATCCTGCGCGGGATCAAGGGAGACATGGCGCAGATCAGCTATCCGGAGCTGCCGGATTCCACAGTCGACATGCCGCTCGATACCCTGACGGCCAATCATCTGGGGCTGTCGATTTTCGTCAAGCCCCGCTTCAGCTTCGAGCGCCGGGCGCCGGAACTGGCAGAAATCCGGTCACGGCACTGGTTCTGGGGAACGGTGTATTCCAGCTGGCCGCTGTACCGCGATGCTTTGGTGGCGGCGTTGCTCATCAACATTTTCGCCCTGGTCGTGCCGATTGTGTCGATGAATGTCTACGACCGCGTTGTGCCCAATATGGCGACCGATACCCTGTGGGTGCTGGCTATCGGCGCGGCGATGGTGCTGGTCTTCGATTTCCTGCTCAAGGTGACCCGGGGCTATCTGGTCGACCTGTCCAGCAAGCGGATTGATGTCACCCTGTCGGCCTTGATCATGGAGCGGGTGCTCGGCATCCGGATGGAATTCCGGCCGGTCTCGGTCGGTGCATTTGCTTCCAACTTGCGTGCCTTTGAAACGATCCGGGACTTTATCGCATCGGCCTCGATTACGGCGCTGATCGACCTGCCATTTGTGCTGATTTTCCTGCTGGCCATCTTGTGGATTTCCCCGTTGATGGTTTTGCCGGTGGTGATTGGTGGCCTGCTGATGGTGGGTTACGCGCTGGTGGTGCAGGAAAAGATGCAGGAGCTGGCGGAAACCACCTTGCGCGCCGCCTCGCAGAAAAATGCCCAGCTGGTGGAAAGCCTGTCCAATCTCGATACCCTCAAGGTGCTGGCGGCCGAAGGCGAGCGGCAGGGCAAGTGGGAAGAAGCTACCCTGTTTCTGGCGCAGGTGGGTACCCGGCTCAAGCTGCTTTCATCCAGCACGGTGAATTTTTCCGGGTTTATCCAGCAGCTGGTTTCGGTGTCGATGCTGGTGCTGGGGGTGTACCAGATCATGAACGGCAATGTGTCGCAGGGTGGGGTGATTGCGGCGGTCATGCTGTCGGGGCGGATGATGGCCCCGATGGGGCAGGTGGTCGGCCTGCTGATGCAGTACCACAATGCCAAGACGTCGCTGGGGTCACTGGAAACCTTCATGAAAATGCCGGTGGAGCGGGAGAAGGATGCCAAGTTCTTCCATCGCACCAGCTTCCGGGGTGAAATTGAATTCCGTAATGTCACGTTCAATTACCCGGCCAATCCGATGATGTCGCTGAAGAACGTCTCGTTCAAGATTCGTGCCGGTGAAAAAGTCGCCATCATCGGGCGGGTCGGCTCAGGGAAGTCGACCATCCAGAAACTCATCCTGGGGCTGTTCAAGCCGACGGAAGGCAGCATCCGGATTGATGGCATTGATATCAACCAGATCGATCCGGCCGAGTTGCGCCGCAATATCGGCTATGTGCCGCAGGATGCGGTGCTGTTCTACGGCAGCCTGCGGGACAATATCGTGATGGGGTCGCCGCATGTGCACGATGCCAGCGTGGCGGCCGCAGCGGAGCAGGCCGGGCTGATGCCATTCGTGAACAGCCACCCCCAGGGGTTCGACATGATCATTGGCGAGCGGGGCGACACGCTTTCCGGCGGGCAGCGCAAGGCTGTGACCATCGCCCGTGCCCTGCTGAATGCCCCGCCAATGCTGTTGCTGGACGAGCCCACCAGCAATATGGATCACACCAGTGAAAGCCAGATTCGTCATACCCTGGAAGGCATCCTCCCGGGGCGGACACTGGTGCTGGTCACGCACCATGGCACCCTGCTGGGTCTGGCGGACCGGCTGATTGTGGTGGATCAGGGGCGGGTGGTGGCCAATGGGCCGCGTGAAGAGGTGATTGCAGCGCTGCAATCCGGTCAGGTGACGGAGGTGGCAGCATGAACGCCTGGTTCATTCGCATCCTGGGCGGGTGGCGCCAGCGTGCTGCGCCGTGGCTTGACCGCCTGATGGACTGGGCGGCCGCACGGGATCTGACTGATCGCAGTGACTTTGCCATGGATGCCGACTGGGCCATCCTGGAGCAGAAACCCAACCGGCCCCGTGTATTTGTCTGGACGCTTCTGGCGCTCTTTGTCTGTGCCATTCTGTGGGCGGCGCTGGCCAAAGTCGATGAAGTTTCCCGCGGGGAAGGCAAAGTGGTCCCGTCGGGCTCCAACCAGCATCTGCAAAGCCTGGATGGCGGAGTGGTGTCGGAAATCCTCGTGCGCGAAGGGCAGGTGGTGAAGAAGGGACAGCTGCTGCTGAAAGTGGACAACACCCGTTTTGTTTCCTCTCTGCGGGAAAATCAGGCGCAGTACTATTCCCTGCTGGCCAAATCGGCACGCCTCAAGGCGATTGCCGAGGGGAAAGAATTCTCCATGCCGGGAGAAGTCCTGAAGGAGGCACCTGAAATCGCTGCGCAGGAAAGCGGACTCTACTTGTCCTATCGCAACGAACTGGAAGCCAATCTTTCGATTGCCCGTCAGCAACTCACCCAGAAGCAACAGGAGTTGCAGGAAGTCCGTGCCCGGGCCGAGCAGGCCGCGCAAAGCTACACCCTGACAGCCAAAGAGCTGCAGGTTACCCGGCCACTGAAAGATGTCGGAGCCGTGTCGGATGTTGACCTGATGCGGCTGGAGCGCGATGTGGCCCGTTACCGGGGCGAGCGGGATCAGGCCAGCGCGCAGATCCCACGCTTGCAGGCCGCCATCCGCGAGGCGACCGAAAAAATCAACGAGGTGGAACTGGCCTTCCGCAACAAGGCCAGCGCCGAACTCTCGGAAGCCATGGCCAAGCTCAATGCGCTTTCGGAAGGCAGCGTGGCGCTGGAGGACAAGGTCAAGCTCTCCGAGGTTCGTTCCCCCGTGAATGGGGAGGTGAAAAAACTGTACATCAATACCATTGGCGGGGTGGTGCAGCCGGGCAAGGATATTGTGGAAATCGTTCCGCTGGATGAAGGGCTGCTGCTGGAAACCAAGATCAATCCGCGGGATATCGCGTTCCTGCATCCGGGCCAGAAGGCCGTGGTGAGGTATACCGCTTATGACTACACCGTGTATGGCGGTATGGAGGGGGTAGTCGAAACCATTGGTGCGGATACCATTACCGATGACAAGGGTAATGCCTTTTACATCGTCAAGGTGCGTACGAAAGGATCACGCCTTGGCGAGCAGAAATTACCCATTATTCCCGGCATGGTGGCCCAGGTAGATGTCATGACCGGCAAGAAGTCGATCCTGTCTTATCTGTTCAAACCAGTGCTGCGGGCAAAGGCCAGCGCGTTGACGGAGCGTTAATATGGCAAAAGTGTTTCTGGTCTCCCGCAGTTCGCATTTGCTGGCGCAATGGCAAACTGCCTGTGCAGGCAGGGAAGCATCGGCTGCCGATAACATGGTCTGGCTACAGGCAGAAATCACACCGGCAGACCTGTTGTTGCTGGATCTGGCCGGCTGGCCGGGCGGCCTGAGTCAGGAAGATGGGGAACGGCTCTGTCGTCAGGCCCGTGTCATCGCTCTGGCTTCCCTGCCGGATAACGAGGAAGGCTTGCGCTGGTTGCAGGCCGGTGCGGTGGGCTATGCACATGCCTATCTGGATGCCGCCAGTCTCGGACAGATCCTTGCTACCGTTGAAGCAGGAGGGAGCTGGATCGGCCAATCGCTCATGCAATATTTCTGCAGCCGGTTCGGGAGTCTGGTGCCTGTTGCGGAGGTCGCACCATGGCGGGATCAGGTATCCGGGCGGGAGGCCGAGGTGATCGAAGCCCTGTGCCGCGGGCTTTCCAATAAGGAAATTGCCCGGGAACTTAATATTACCGAGCGGACCGTCAAGGCACACCTTGCCTCGCTGTTTAACAAATTCAGTGTGCATGATCGTCTGCAGTTGATCATCCGGCTGACCCGGGCTCCGCACCTGAAGACGCTGTCGGTTTGATTGTCCATCAGTCCAATAGAGTCACCCCGATCGGGTTGATATGCTTTCGTATATCAACCCGAATTTTTTATTTGGAGAGTGGGATGGCTCAATCAGCACAAGGACAGATTGTTGCCCTGGAAGGTGTTGCCAAGGCAATTGGTAAAAACGGTGACGTCCGCCTTCTCAAGGCCGGGGACGAATTACTGGCTGGTGAGCGCCTCATACTGGAAAATGGTGCGGTGCTGACACTGGCCCGGGCGGATGGTCAAACCGTGGTGCTGGATGGCGACCGCGAAATCGTATTGGCTGAAGAAATGCTCAATCCGGCGGCCTTTGAAGCTGCGGATGTCGCCATCGAGGCACTGGATGCCGATACCCAGAAAATCCTGACCGCCATCAACAATAACCAGGATCCGTTGACCGAGCTGGAAGAGACCGCTGCTGGTCTGACGGGAGGCGGAGCTGACGGTGGCTTTGGCTTTGTCCGTCTCGGACGGGTCGCTGAAGCCCTGAATCCGCTTGAGCTTGCGCCAGCACGCAGCTTTGCCGCCGACATCCCAACCGCCCAGGGTGGCAATGGCACTGACGAAGCCCGCGTTGCCCAGGTGAATTCCGTCAGTGCCCTGGATGTGCCAGAGGGCGAGCCGGCCCGGTTTGTGGTCAACCTGAATGGCCCGGCCGGCCGCCCGACGGATATCACCCTGACGCTGGGAGGGAGCGCCCAGCCGGGAGAGGATTATCATCCCCGCCTCGAAGTCTCCTTTGACGGCGGTCGTACCTGGCAAACAGTCAATGGCAACACGGTTACCGTCCCGCCGGGAAGTGCCGGCTTCGTGGTAAGGGTCGATACCATTGACGACGTCTACCTTGAAAATCGTGAATCCATCACGCTGACTGCATCAGGCAGTGCAAGCACTGCTACCGGTACCGTGGGGGTGCTGGATGTGGAAACCCCGGTCAAGATCGAGTTGACGGCGGAGTCCAGCGTGGATGAGGGCAAGACCATCACCTACAAGGTTAACGTCAGCGAACCGCCCCGCGACACCCCCTTGGTCATCAAGCTCAGCAATGGTGCCGAAGTCACCATTCCGGTGGGTGCGACCAGTGCCGAAGTGAAAGTGGCGGCACCGGCAGACGATGTGTATCAGGATCCGGGCAAGGTGGATGTGGGCATCAGCTCGGCAACGGGCGGCAGCTACGAAAAACTGGATACCTCGGCAACCGTGAGTACCCAGATTACCGACACCCTCGACACCACCAAGGTGAGCGTCACGACAGCGGACGTGACCGAAGACGAAGCTGGCGTCACCTTCCACTTCCAGCTGAGCAACCCGCCGCAGGCCGGGCA
>JAGPIM010000156.1 GCA_018055005.1 Laribacter sp. | reverse complement strand
GGTAGATGTAGCGGCGCATGGTGTCCACCGGCCCCAGCCGGTTGCGGCCGGGTTCGCAGCCGGACAGCCACAGGATGCGGGTCAGGATCCAGTCGCGTCTGGGCTGGGCGTGGTAGAGGACATCGTCGCAAATCTCACCGGTTGGCCGGCGACCGACAAACACGGCACCAATCGGGGCTCCGGCACCGATCATGGCGCGGATGACATGGCGGCCACGCGGAGTCTGCTGGCTGCCGGACTTTTCACCAGCGCCACGGGCAGCCGTGGAAACCGGATAGGCGGCCACTGGCCGGTCGTGGTCGTCAAACAGCGTCAGGCGTTGGTCGGCAAGCACAATGCGGATCAGCATGGGACAGGTCCGTCCGGGTCTGGCGGGCAGCGCGGTGGGCGGCCCGCCGGTCACGGAAAAAGCCGGAGAGCACGGCCGCGCATTCGTCGGCCAGAAGGCCGCCGCAGACTTCGGCATGATGGTTGAGCCGGGGTTCGGCAAAGAGGTCAACGACGCTGCCTGCGGCGCCGGTCTTGGCATCGGATGCACCAAACACCACCCGTGCGATGCGGGCATGCTGGATGGCACCGGCGCACATGGCGCATGGCTCCAGCGTGACATACAGCTCGGCGCCAGGCAGGCGGTAGTTGCCGGCCCGTTCTGCTGCGGCGCGCAGGGCCGCGATTTCCGCGTGCGCGGTCGGATCGTGGCGACCGATCGGGGCATTGGCGCCACGACCGATCACCTTGCCTTCCAGCACCACCAGTGCCCCGACCGGCACTTCACCGGCAGCAGCAGCTTCCTGCGCCAGCAGGATGGCCTGGCGCATGAAGAATTCGTCGTAGGGGCGGAAAGCGGACATCGGGCAGGGCAAGACAGGCAAAGCAGGAATTATACGCAGCCTGACCTTAAGGAGCACCGCCCCCGGCCGGACGCAGGCTGCCGGCTGGCCAGACGCCCTGCGGGCCATGCGTATTGCCGGAGGCCATGGCTGGCGAGAGGCCAGTCATGCCGGATATGCCGTGACCGGGGCGGCCGCAGCCCGGCTCAGGGGCGCCACGGCCCGGTCAGGCGCGTGAGTGTGTCGTCACGCAGGATCTTGTGGTGCCACCAGGCTGCCAGCACATGCAGGATGGCCAGCCACAAGAGCACATTGCCGAGGTTTTCGTGCCAGTCCTTCAGGTCGTGCGCCAGCGTCGGTGCCGGTTCGATCAGCAAGGGCAGCGGCAGGCCGAACAGGTTGGGCGGGGTGCCCTTGGCCTGCAACGACAGCAGGCCCAGTACCGGCAGGCACAGGATCAGTGCGTACATCAGCCAGTGGGTCAGGTCCGAGAGCTGCTGCATCCGGCGGGACAACGGCGGCGTGATGCCGGGCGGGTGGTTGGCCAGGCGCCAGGCCAGCCGCGGCACGACCAGCAGGAAGGCGATCAGTCCGGCCTGTACGTGGGCGTAGAAAATGCCGGCGCGCGTGGCGGAGCCGCGTGGAAACCAGTCTTTGGTTTCGATGAAAACCAGTGCCGCAATGACCGCCGCTGCGGTCAGCCAGTGCAACCAGCGGGCCGGCCAGCCAAAACTGTGGGGGGAATTGCGCAGCATGGGAAATCCTTGGCTTTCGGGTTATCCGGGCGGGTCATGCATGCAGTGTAGAAGCCAATCCGTTTGTCGCCAGCCTTCCGGAATCAGGCCGGCGACAGCGGTTCGCCGGACGTGCCGGCCAGAAACTGCCGCACCCAGGCTGCGGCAAGGCCCGGCCGGCGGCCGGACGACCAGACCAGGTCAATGGGAATGGGCCGGGGCCAGCCGGCCACATCCAGCTGGACCAGTTCGTCGCGTCCGAATGTCTGGGCCATCCACGAGGGCAGTTCGGCCCAGCCAAAGCCCAGCCGGGTCATGTCGAGCAACATCAGGTAGCTGGGTGCCAGCCAGCGGCGCGGACGGACACTGGCCGGCGCCGGCGAGCCCAGTGTGTTGAGGCAGAGCTGGCGGAACGGGGTGAGCTGGTCCGGCAACAGCGCCTTCTGCCGGGCCAGCGGATGGTGGCGGCCAGCGAACAGGGCAAACTGTCCCTGGTGCGGCAGGGCGGCATGGCCGATGCCGGCCGGATAGTGCGGCAAGGCCGACAGCAGCCCGAGGTGGGCGCGACCGCTGGCGACCAGGTCGACCACGTCTTCCTTTTCCGCCACCAGGGTTTCCAGCTCCAGCTCCGGAAAGCGGGTTTCCAGACCTTGCAGCAGGGTTTCCAGTTCCAGCGAATGCAGGGTGTCGGAGAGCACGATGCTCAGCTGCGGCTCCAGCCCGGCGCTCATCAGGCTGGCCTGGCGGGTGAGCTGCTCGTGGGCCGCCAGGACCTGCCTGGCATGGCGGAGCAGCTGCTGCCCGGCCGCAGTCAGGACCGGGTTGCGTGCGCTGCGGTCAAACAGGGGCAGGCCAAGGTCGATTTCCAGGTTGGCAATGGCTTCGCTGACGGTGGACTGGCTTTTGTGCAGGCAACGGGCCGCCGCCGAAAACGACCCCAGTTCGGCGGCAGTACTGAAGGCGGTCAAGGCATCGAGGGTGTTGGACATATCGGTTTTTTCGATAGGTTCTGGTTTGGCATTCCGCCTTGCGGTCACGACAATGGCGGTCATGTGTGGTGTGGTCGGTGGGCTGCTCCGCGGTGTCTTTCCCAACGGACCGGCAAATGGATCACGTCAAGAAACCGTCAGAACGGGTTTTCCACGCAGTGCTGTACGAGCTGTTCGCCACCCTCATGCTGGTGCCGCTGGCCGCATGGATCATGGGCAAGTCGCTGGGCCAGATGGGCGGCCTGTCGCTGATGATGGCCGGGGTGGCGATGCTGTGCAACATGCTGTTCAACGCCTTGTTCGAGCGGGCCGAGCGGCGCTGGAAGCTGCGGCGCACCGTGCGCGTGCGCTGCCTGCATGCCCTGCTGTTCGAAGGCACGCTGGTGGTATTGCTGGTGCCGCTGGCGGCGTGGTGGCTGTCGGTCAGCTACTGGCAGGCCCTGTTGCTGGACCTGGGGTTTTTCGTGTTCTTCCTGCCCTATACCTACGTGTTCAACTGGGGCTACGACACGGCCCGGGCGGCGTGGGTGCGTCGCCGGCAGGCCGTGACGATGCCGTCCTGAACCGTATTGCCTCAATAGTGCGGCGGGATGTCGTCGCGGGCGTGCCAGCGTTCGCTGCCGTCCTGCGGTGACGACTGCGCCCGGAGCAACCGGACCAGCTCGTCGAACTGGCGGCGCAGGGTGTCGAACTCCTGCTGCTGGCGCACCACGGTCAGGTTGAGGGCGTCGATCTGTTCTTCCTGAAACGCCAGCCGAATTTCCAGTTCGTCGATCCGTTCGTGCATGACAAGGCTTTCGGAAAACATCAAAAAAGGGAGCGCATTCTACGCTCCCTTTGTGCTGGCCGGCAGGCCGGGCCCGGATTACAGCGAGGTGCTCCAGATCATGCCGATCAGGCTGTAGCACATGCCGGTGACGAACACGACGCCGAACAGGTTGAGCACCAGGCCGGCTTTCATCATCGAGCGGATCTCCATATGGCCGGTGCCGAACACGATGGCATTGGGCGGCGTGGCCACCGGCATCATGAAGGCACAGCTGGCGGCAATCGCGGCCGGGATCGCCAGAAGCTCCGGCGGCAGTCCCTGCGACACGGCCAGTGCTCCCAGAAGCGGCAGGAAGGCCGCTGCGGTGGCGGTGTTGGAGGTCACTTCGGTCAGGAAGGTGATGACGGCAACGATCAGCGCCATCAGCATGATGCCTTCCATCATCGACAGGCCCCCCAGCGCGCTGGCGATCCATTCGGCCAGACCGGTGCTGCCGATCACTGTAGCCAGCGACAGGCCGCCGCCGAACAGCAGCAGGATGCCCCACGGCACCTTGCCGGCGTGCTCCCAGTTCATCAGGAACACGCGCTTTCGGGCGTCCACCGGGATGATGAACAGGGCAAGGGCTGCGGCCATGGCGATGGAGGTGTCGTTGGCGGCCGGGATGAAGGTCTTGATCTGCGGTTGGAAAATCCACGCCAGCGAGGTCAGGACAAACACGGTGGCCACCATTTTTTCCGGCTTGCTCATCGGGCCCAGTTCCTGCAACTGCTGCTCGATCATGGTACGGGCCGCGTCGGTGTTGAGGGTGAAGCGCTTGCGCGTCAGCCACCACCAGGTAAAGAGCAGCATGCCCAGCGATACCGGCACGCCCAGCAGCATCCACTGGCCAAAACCGATGTGCACGTCGTAGTTGTCCTTGAGGAAGGCTGCCAGCAGGGCGTTGGGCGGGGTGCCGATCAGGGTGGCGATGCCGCCGATGCTGGCTGCGTAGGCGATGCCCAGCAGCAGGGCGGTGGCAAAGGCCTGCTGTTCATTGGTTTCGTCATCCTGCGTCAGGAGCGCGATGACCGACAGGCCGATCGGCATCATCATGATGGTGGTGGCGGTATTGCTGACCCACATGCTCAGCAGCGCGGTGGCCAGCATGAAACCGGCGACCTGCCGGCGTGGCTGGTAGCCGACTGCGTGCAGGGTGTAGAGCGCGATGCGTTTGTGCAGGTTCCACTTTTCCAGCGCCAGGCCAAGGATGAAGCCGCCGAGGAACAGGTAGATGGTGGGGTTGGCGTAAGGTGCCGACGCCGACTTGATCGAACCCAGCCCCAGTACCGGTACCAGCAGGATCGGCAGCAGCGAGGTGGCCGGAATCGGGATGGCTTCGGTGGACCACCAGACAGCCATCATCAGGGCCATGCCGACGCATTTCCAGGCGTCAGGGCTCATGCCGGCAGGCGGATCGGTCAGGAGGGTCAGCAGCAGGAGCAAGGGCCCCAGTGCCAGTCCTGTCCAGGCTGCCAGACTCATGTCATGGGCAATTTCCTGTCGGTGTTCGGATACTTTCATCGACGGTTCCTTTGTAGTTGGGATCGTATTTGTTGGTTATATACGTCTTGTTGATTGTCATAGTCTCTTTCATGCTATCACGATGTTTGTCATATAAATAAGTGATTTTTAATGATAAAAAAGTAAAATTTATGGCGTTGTTATCAATAATGTCATGCGTTAACCGACATATCTTCATCGGTCATGCCGTGCAGGTAACACAGCCGGGGGCTGCCATCGTGATGAAAGGCCGCTGAAAGATCATTCGACATGGCTTTTTGATTCGCGCACAAAAAACGGCGGGCATGATGCCCGCCGTGGAGAGAGGTGTGGTCTGCTGCCGGGTCAGGTGCGCGCCAGTACGGTTTTGCCGGCGTACTGGCGGATGCCGGAATGCAGGGCGTCGGCAATCTTGGCCTGATGCAGCGGATTGGTGAGCTTGGCTTCTTCTTCCGGGTTGGAAATGAAAGCCGTCTCGACGAGGATCGACGGGATGTCCGGAGCCTTGAGCACGGCAAAGCCGGCCTGTTCGACCTGGTTCTTGTGCAGACGGTTGATGTCGCCCAGTTCGTCCAGTACCGCGCGCGCCAGCTTCATGCTGTCGTTGATGGTGGCGGTCTGGGTCAGGTCGAGCAGGGTGTGGGCCAGATAGCGGTCGCGGCCGGCGTCGATCTTGATGCCGCCCACAAGGTCGGCATCGTTCTGGGTCTTGGCCAGCCATTTGGCCGCCGTACTGGTGGCCCCTTTTTCCGACAGGGTAAAGACTGACGAGCCGCGTGCGGTCGGCGTGGTGAAAGCGTCGGCATGGATCGACACAAAGAGGTCGGCCTTGACCTGGCGCGCCTTGGCCACCCGTACGCCGAGCGGAATGAAAATGTCGTCGTCGCGGGTCAGGTGCGCGCGCATGCCGGGTGTGGCGTCGATCTTGCGCTTGAGCTGGCGGGCGATGGCAAGCACGACATTTTTTTCGCGGGCGCCGGACGGGCCGATGGCACCGGGATCTTCGCCGCCGTGGCCAGGGTCGAGCATGACCACGAACGGCCGTCCGCCCTTGCCGGTACTGGCCGGCTCGTTGCGCTTGGGCGGGGGTTCGGCGGGGCTGACCTTGCCCTGGTTGAAGTCTTCCAGCAGTGCCAGCAGCGGGTCGTCGCTCTGGGCCGGGTAGAGGTCGACCACCAGCCGGTGCCGGTATTCGGCGATCGGCGCGAGGGTGAAGATTTCGGGCCGGACTTCGCTCTTGAGGTCGAGCACGACCCGTACCGTGGTCGGGTTGAACTGTCCGGCGCGGGCGGTGCGGATGTAGGGGTCGTCGATGGCCCGTTCGCTGAATTCGCGCAGGACGGCATTGAGCTGCACGCCTTCGAGGTCGATCACCAGCCGGTTCGGGCTCGACATGGTGAACGAGCGGTATTTCAGCGCGC
>JAGPIM010000155.1 GCA_018055005.1 Laribacter sp. | reverse complement strand
ATCCTGGCCGAACTCGTCAAGGCCAACGAACTCAAGGCCTCGCCGGAACAGATCAAGGCTCGCGTCGAAGAATGGGCCGACAGCTACGAGCATCCGGAAGAAGTGATCAAGTGGTACTACGAGAGCCCGGAACGCCTCGAAGGTCCGGAAAATCTGGTGCTGGAAGACAATGTGGTTGAATTTGTGCTGTCACAAGCCAAAGTTAACGAAAAGGCAGTGTCTTTCGATGAACTGATGGGGAACGCATAACATCATGCAAAACGTACGGGATTGGCAGTGGTCGCAACCGGCTCCGCAAGCGCTTGGCCTTGTGCCGATGGTGGTCGAGCAGAGCGGACGGGGCGAACGCGCCTACGACATCTACTCGCGGCTTCTCAAGGAGCGCATCGTGTTCATGGTCGGGCCGGTGACGGATGAGACCGCCAATCTCGTCGTGGCCCAGATGTTGTTCCTTGAGTCGGAAAACCCGGACAAGGACATCCATCTCTACATCAATTCGCCGGGCGGCTCGGTAACGGCCGGCCTGTCGATTTACGACACGATGAACTTCATCAAGCCCAGCGTGTCGACCCTGTGCATCGGTCAGGCGGCCAGCATGGGGGCTTTCCTGCTGTCGGCCGGGGCCAAGGGCAAGCGTTTTGCCCTGCCCAATTCGCGCGTGATGATCCACCAGCCGCTGGGTGGTTTTCAGGGACAGGCATCGGACTTCGAAATCCATGCCCGGGAAATCCTGACCCTCAAGCGCAAGCTCAACGAGCTGATGGCAGCACACTGCGGCCGTCCGCTGGAAGACCTCGAGCGCGATACCGACCGCGACAATTTCATGAATGCTGCGCAGGCGCTGGAGTACGGTCTGATCGACCAGGTACTCGAAAACCGCGCGGCCGTGTGACTTTCCAATGTCCGAAAAACACGATACCTCCTCGCTGGCCTGCTCGTTCTGCGGACGCAAAAAGCAGGAGGTCCGGCACCTGATCGCCGGACCTCAGGCATTTATCTGCGACGAGTGCGTGCGCGATTGCGAAAAACTGGTGGAAGACCTCGACGGGACAGAGCCGGCCGGTGCTGTCCCGGCCGCGCCGGGCGATCATCTGCCCAGCCCACGGGAAATCCGCGAAGCGCTTGACCAATACGTGATCGGGCAGGAACAGGCCAAAAAGGCGCTGTCGGTAGCGGTGTACAACCACTACAAGCGCCTGAATGCCAAATCCGACGACAAAAACGGAGTCGAGCTGTCCAAGAGCAACATCCTGCTGATCGGTCCGACCGGGTCCGGAAAAACCTTGCTGGCGCAGACCCTGGCGCGGGTGCTGGATGTGCCGTTTGCGATTGCCGATGCCACCACGCTGACCGAAGCCGGTTATGTCGGTGAAGATGTCGAGTCGATCATCACCAAACTGCTGCAAAAATGCGATTACGACGCACAAAAAGCACAGCGTGGCATCATCTACATTGATGAAATCGACAAGATTTCCCGCAAGAGCGACAACCCGTCCATCACGCGCGACGTGTCGGGCGAAGGTGTGCAGCAGGCGCTCCTGAAACTGGTTGAAGGAACGGTGGCCAATGTGCCGCCGCAGGGGGGGCGCAAGAATCCCAATGCCGAATTCATCCAGGTCGATACCACCAACATTCTCTTCATCTGCGGCGGAGCGTTTGACGGGCTTGAAAAAATCATCCGTCAGCGCACCGAAAAAGGCGGAATCGGCTTCGGTGCCGAAGTGGCATCGAAGAATGACCAGAAGGCTGTGGGCGAGCTGTTGCGCGATACCGAGCCTGAAGACCTGATCAAGTTCGGGCTGATTCCGGAATTCATCGGCCGACTGCCGGTCGTGGCGTTGCTCGAGCCGCTGGACGAAGAAGCGCTGATGACCATCCTGACCGAACCGAAGAACGCGCTGGCCAAGCAGTACCGCAAGCTCTTCGAAATGGAAGGGGTGGAGCTTGACCTCAAGCCGTCGGCCTTGCTGGCCATCGCCAAACAGGCCCTGGCCCGTCGTACCGGTGCCCGCGGTCTGCGTTCCATTGTCGAGCGAGCCCTGCTGGATACCATGTACGAGCTGCCGTCACTTGAAAATGTCGCAACCGTGGTGGTTGACGAGAAAGTGATCGACAACGGCGAGGCGCCGCGCATTACGTACCGCGAGACCAGCCAGAGCACAGCCTGACAGTTCAACCCTGCTCCGTCATGTCAAAAAGGGATGCATTTGCATCCCTTTTGTTTTGTCCTGTCCCGGGTCAGATGAAATTGTCGTCCTGACTGTCATCCCAGTCGTCATCGCTGCCTGGATCCGGTTCTGCTGCATCGTTGCCGGAAGCCGGCAGGAAACCGTCATCAAAAGCGGCATTGTCGTCTGTCGGGATCGGGTTGTCGTTTACGGGCAGCATGCCCGGATCGATAAAATTGTTTTCAGTCACGTTTTCAACGACTTCCGGAGTGTTGTCATTGCCAAACCAGCCGCCGTCGCTGTTCCGGTCAAACAGGCCGCCAACGGCATCGGCCAGCAGGCTGCCGGCGGCTACACCGGCAGCAATGGTGCCTGCCGAACGCAGGAAACCGCCGAATGCCGATGGTTGATAGCTGGGTGCCGGAGGCGGTGGGGGGACGTCGGGACGGCTGCCGAACATGCGCCCCATCACGCCTTGTTGCTGGTAGCCCTGCAATTGCTGCTGCAACTCCGCCAGCTTGCGTTGCGCGGCTTCAAGCGTCATTTGCTGGATGATCTGTACCTGGGTCATGCGATAGAGCGCATCGGGCTGGCTGCCGATCCGTTCCTGAATCAGGGCATCGGCATCAGCGTCCTTGTGGGACAGCGGATGGGCTGCCAGTTGTCCGGCGACCTGTTCGATCAGGCTGCGTTCCTGTGGGGTCATGTCATGCTCCTGCCAAATCATGTTCAATCAGGCTGGCCGATCGGCCATGTCCCTCTCGAGTGTAGACAGCCGGCATCGTTTGACCGGCAGGGCTGACAGGAGGACCCGGTTGCTCCCGCTTCAAACCGGATCATTTTATTGGCTGCCTGCCGGATGCCGGCAGGCGCTGGCCTGTGACGGCAGCCGTTTGTCCGGTCTACGTGCCGGACCGACACATCGTTGCCCGAGCGACCACCGGGCGGGACGAAGATCACGACTGACGGATGTGATTGTCATGTCCGGGGCCGCAGGCAAAGCAGGCGTCCCGGTCATTCCGGTATCTGTCCGCAGGCTTCGCGGATCACGGCCAGTTTGTCAGCAGGTTGCCAGCCCTCCGGCTTCAGCACCTTGCCGTCCTCACGGCGCAGGACACCTCCGGCCAGCTTGTCGAGATTGGCCTGGTGAATGGCATCCGCCATGGCGCTGACAGGCAGCCCTTGTGAAAGCAGCAGGCCGACGATGACATTGATCAGGTCGCAGCCCTCGGCACACAGCTCGGCTTGCGCTGCTGCCAGTGCCTGCGGGTCAGCCGGGTCGACGGCCCGGTAGAGTGCCAGCGCATCAGCCAGTTCGACGGTTTCCTCGGCAATCATGGTTTCCCACATCGCGAGCTTGTGCGGGCGGAATACCGGCCGGGTCGGCTGGACTTCGCCGGCGGCGGCCATGAAGGCGCGGCGGTCGGCGACAAAGCGGTCTTCGTTCATGCGCGCAGGCGGGCAAAGGCATCGAAATAACCGGGGAAGGTCTTGGCCACGCAACGCGGGTCGTTGATGCGGACCGGGACGGCGAGGCTCGCCAGGCTGAAGCACATGGCCATGCGGTGGTCGTCGTAGGTATCGATGGCCGCACCAGAGGTCAGCCGGTCTGGCGGGGTGATGCGGATGAAGTCATGACCCGTTTCCACCCGGGCGCCCAGCTTGCCCAGCTCGGTGGCCATGGCGGCAATCCGGTCGGTTTCCTTCACGCGCCAGCTGGCGATGTTGGTGAGGGTGGTCGTACCGTCGGCAAACAGGGCGGCGACGGCGAGGGTCATGGCCGCATCCGGAATATGGTTGCAGTCGAGGGTGACGGCGCGCAGGCGTCCCGATGCCGGGGCTTGTGCTTCGATCCAGTCGTCCCCCATGTCGATGACGGCACCCATGGCCGCGAGGGCGTCGGCAAAGCGGATGTCGCCCTGGATGCTGTTGCGTCCGACGCCGGTGACGCGCACCGGCCCGCCACCGAGGGCACCTGCTGCAAGGAAATAGCTGGCACTGGAAGCATCACCCTCGACATGGATGGCCCCGGGGCTGTGGTAGCGGCTGCCTGGCGCCACAGTGAAGCGGGTGTAGCCATCGCGCCCGACCGTAATGCCAAAGCGCTCGATCAGCCGCAGTGTCAGGTCTACATAGGGTTTGGAGATCAGTTCTCCTTCGACCTCGACCGTACCGCCACCGGCCAGCGGCAATGCCATCAGCAATGCTGACAGGAACTGGCTGGAAACATTGCCCTTGACCCGGGTGCTGCCGCCTGGCGTGACGCGGCCCGGGTGGATGCGCAGCGGCGGGTAACCTGGTGTGCCCGCATATTCGATGATGGCGCCCAAACCTTGCAGGGCTTCGACCAGATCACCGATCGGACGCTCGTGCATGCGGGCGATGCCGTGCAGGTGATAGTCGCCGCCAGCCAGTGCCAGTGCGGCGGTCAGTGGCCGGAATGCGGTACCGGCATTGCCGAGGAAAAGGTCGGCCTGCCGGACCGGCCAGTGGCCGTCACAACCTTCAACGCAGAAAGTCCGGCTGTGTGCCTGTTGTGTCAGGCGGATGCCCAACTGTTGCAGGGCATCGAGCATGCGGTCGGTATCGTCGGCCTCCAGCACGCCATGAACCAGGGTCTTGCCGGCAGCGAGGGCGGCGAGCAGCAGCATGCGGTTGGAAATGCTTTTGGAGCCGGGCAGGGCAACCGTGCCGCGCAGGGTGGCGCACGGGGCGAGATCGAGGAATTCCATGACAAATACAGGTTGAGGGCACAGGAGGGCGAAGCTAGCACAGCCTGTGGCGCCAGGGCGAGCCGGATTGTGTGGCATGTAAAGGTTCGCTAGGATGCCCGGTTTGCAGAAGAGCCGGATGACGTGTCCGGCTTTCGCTTTTCAATGGGTTGGACCGAACGTATGTTGATTCCTGTCATTACCGTGGACGGGCCGTCAGCCTCTGGCAAGGGAACAGTGGCCGGACGGGTGGCGCGCGAACTGGGCTTTTCCTATCTGGATTCCGGCGCGCTTTACCGCCTGACGGCCCTGTTTGCCCGGCGTCAGGCCATCGCTCTCGACAACGAGGCCCGGCTGGCATTGGCTGCCGTGCGTTTGCCGGTGGAGTTTCGTGACGAACGGATCTGGCTGGAAAAGGAAGATGTCACCGAAACCATCCGTGCCGAGGAAATCGGCATGGGGGCATCGCAGATTGCCGCGCTGCCTGCCGTGCGCAGTGCGCTTTTGCAGCGGCAGCGCGATTTCCGGCAGGCTCCCGGGCTGGTAACCGACGGGCGCGACATGGGGTCCGTGGTTTTTCCGGATGCCGCTCTCAAGGTGTTTCTGACCGCCAGTGCCGAAGAACGGGCACAAAGACGCTATAAGCAGTTGATCGCAAAGGGGGAGTCTGCTAACCTCCCACAGATTCAGCAGGACATTGTCGACCGTGACGCGCGCGATGCGGCCCGGCCGGTTGCCCCGCTGAAACAGGAGCCCGACGCGAAACTGCTCGATACCACTTCCATGACGATCGACGAGGCTGTTGCCCGGATTGTCGGCTGGTACCGCGCCTTGTCGCTGCGGGCCTGATTTTTTTGCCCGGCACCTGCCACGTTGGCAGGGTTGCCTTATTTCATCAACCTAACCCTGCGGGCCGTTCGCGACTCGCAACCGAGTCTGATCTCAATGACTAACACCATGGAAAGCTTTGCCTCCCTGTTCGAAGAAAGCCTGAGCCGTCAGGTCATGAAGGCAGGTGAAGTGATCACCGCCGAAGTTGTCGGCATCGACCCGAACTTCGTGATCGTCAACGCCGGTCTCAAGTCGGAATCCCTGATCCCGACCGAAGAATTCAAGAACGACAAGGGCGAACTCGAAGTCAGCATCGGCGACTTCGTGACCGTGGCGCTCGAAAGCCTGGAAAACGGCTTCGGCGAAACCAAGCTGTCGCGCGACAAGGCCAAGCGCATGGCTGCCTGGCTGGAGCTGGAAGAAGCTCTGGAAGCCGGCAAGATCCTGTCCGGCGTCATCAGCGGCAAGGTCAAGGGCGGCCTGACCGTCATGGTCAACAGCATCCGCGCCTTCCTGCCGGGTTCGCTGGTTGACGTGCGTCCGGTCAAGGACACCACCCCGTTCGAAGGCAAGCAGATCGAATTCAAGGTCATCAAGCTCGACCGCAAGCGCAACAACGTCGTTGTGTCGCGCCG
>JAGPIM010000029.1 GCA_018055005.1 Laribacter sp. | reverse complement strand
GGCAGATGGAAGAAGTGGCCGAGCGGCTGTCGCCCGAGTTTGCCGACCGGCTGCTGATGCAGGGCACGCTGCCCAAGTCGCGTCTGCTGGAGCAGCACTTTGCTGCCATTGCCGATGGCCGCGCCAGTCTGATTTTCGGACTGGATTCGTTTGCCGAGGGGCTGGATCTGCCGGGCGAGGCCTGCGTACACGTGATCATCGCCAAGCTGCCGTTTGCCATGCCGGACGATCCGGTCGGCCTGACGCTCAGCCGCTGGATCGAGGCGCAGGGCGGCAATCCGTTCATCGAGCTGACGGTGCCGGAAGCATCGGTCAAGCTGATCCAGGCGGTGGGCCGCCTGATCCGTACCGAAAGCGATTACGGCCGGGTGAGCATTCTGGACACGCGCCTGAAAACTGCGGCCTACGGCAAGAAACTGCTGGCTGCCCTGCCGGCCTTCCGCCGGATCGGCTGATCCGGCAAGCCCGCCAGGGCATCAGGGCGCGGGCGGGACGGACGCTGTCAGCAGTTCGGTATCCACGAGGGTTTCTGCTGCCAGCGGCCGGCCGGCAAGGGCATCGACCGCCAGCCTGACCGCCAGATAGCCCTGTTCGTTGGCATGCTGGTCGATGGTGGCGACCAGCTGGCGCTGGTGCAGGGCGCTGCGGGCTTCAGTGATGCCGTCGAACCCGGCCAGCCGCACCCGGGTCATGCCCTTTTCGCGCAGGTAGCGCGCGGCACCCAGCGCCATCATGTCGTTGCTGCAGAAAATGGCCCGCAGGTCCGGATAGTCACGCAGCAGCTGTGCGGTCACCTGGTAGGCTTCATCGCCCTTCCAGCGTGCACTCTGTTTAGCCACCACGCGCAGGCCGGCCTCGCTGAAGGCCTGCAAGGCACCCTCGGTACGCTGCCGGGTATTGTTGGTGCCCAGAAGACCCTCAATGATTGCCACCTTGCTGCCGCGCGGCAGGCCCTCGGCCAGCTTGCCGGCAACCTGGTAGGCTGCACTGGCGTTGTCGATGCTGATCAGCGGCACCGCCGGCATGCCGTACAGGGCCACGATGCGCGGCTCCAGCCGGTTGCCGATATTGATGACGTGAATGCCGGCCTTTCTGGCGCGCGCCAGTGCCGGGACAAGGCGGATCGAATCCGTGGGCGCAATGACGATCACGTCTGCCAGATGCTTTTCGATAACCTCATCGATCAGGCGGATCTGTTGCTCCAGTGCATCGTCCTCGTGCGCCACCTTGATCGACAGGTCGATGCCGGTTTCCAGCTGGGCGCGGCTGGCACCGCGGGCCAGCTCGGAAAAATAGGGATTGGTCGGGGATTTCATCACCAGCACGATGCGCGCAGGCGGAGCATCCTGGCCAGCCATCTGGTTGAAAGCGGAATGCGGCCGGTTATCGACGCGGGGAATGCTTTCCGAACAGGCCACCAATCCGGACAACATGCCAATGACCAGCCATCCACGCTTTCTCCATCCCATAAACAACCCTCTGACTGAAACAGGTATCCGGATCGCAATCATGCAAACCGGATTCATGCTTGTCGAGAGCAATCATGCTTGATGAAGATAAAATATTTTTACTGCCTTTATTAATAAACAAACCTGCTGCTATTTATCCACCCATTTAATTCATTAAACATTTTTTTAATTTAATTTAATGATGTTTAACTAAATAGTGCCGGGTATTTGAAGCAGCTGACAAAACCTCTGGCAGACTCTGGCAAAGTCCTGATCAGGCATGCACCCCGCGTGGAGAAAACGGGTTCTGTCAACGATTCTTACAGCCCCATGGCCTCTTTCACCAACTGGCGTTTGACAGGTCCCAGGGCATTGGTGAATTTCAGTCCGGTATTGCGCAGCCAGCCAATGGCCGGATGCGGATGGGTAAACAGGCGGAACAGGGCATCACAGGTATATTGCATGGTACGTACCGATTCCAGCCGCCCGCGCTCGTAACTGCGCAGCAACAGGCGCGACCCCGGATCGTCGGCTTGCGCCAGCAGCTTCGCCAGCAGGATGGTGTCTCCGAAGCCCAGATTGACACCCTGCCCTGCCAGCGGATGAATGGTGTGTGCTGCATCGCCGGCCAGTACCAGCCGGGTACCGATGACCTTCACCGGCCGGATCAGCCGCAACGGAAAAGCCTGCGCCGGCGTCAGCAACGACAGCTGCCCCAGCGTGAACTGCCCGCGTCTGGCCACCTGCCGGCACAGCTCCTCGCCGGACAGTGACAGCAGCCGTTCGGGATCGGCGCACGACCACACCATCGACATCCGCCGCTCCGGCAGCGGCAGGTAGGCCAGCACCCCGTCACCGGTAAACCACTGGTGTGCCACGCCGCCGTGGTCGCGTTCGCACAGGAAATTGGCCACCACGCCGCTGTGCCCATACGGTGAAACCCGGATATCGATGCCGGCTTCCGAGCGCAGCCACGAATTGGCACCATCGCACCCGACCACCAGCCGGGCGGTCAGCAGCCGTCCGTCGTTCAGGGTCAGTGCAGCCCGGCCATGGTCGGATTCAAAAGCCACCGGCCGCTCGTGCAGGATTTCGACCGGTGTTTCACGCAGTGCCCGCCAGATGCCGGCCAGCACCCAGCGGTTTTCGGCAATCCAGGCCAGCGCACTGGCCCCTGCGCTGGCTGCGTCAAATTCGATGCGGCCACCGGCATCGCCGCGCACATCCATTTTTGAGACGGCGGCCATGCGGCTCATGTCCGGCCAGGCCTCCATCGATGCCAGAAAACGCTGGTTGGCCGGACTGACAGCATAGACACGGGCATCCCAGTCATCCGGCTTCTCCAGCCCTTCCAGCCGGGCCGGGCGCGGTTCCAGCAAGGCCACCCGGAAGCGGTCTGCCCGCCCCAGTGCCAGCGCCAGACTGGCCCCGACCAGCCCACCGCCCACAATTACAATGTCGTAATGAGTCTGCATGACAACAAGCGGCCCTCCCGGGCCGACCTCCGTGAAAACATGTCGGGCTAACGGCTGGCGACGCCGAATACCATCGATTCGGCAAAGCGCCGGCGCGCCACCGGCAGGGTATCCAGCACGGTCATCACGGCACCGCGCACCGCGCGCCGGACAGGATCGTGCTGGTCGAACAGGTAGGCAAGGCTGTGGGTGAAGCCGGTGACTGCCAGCGCATCGATCCGGCGCATTTCGACATAGGCATCCAGTCGTGCGGCCTCTCCGGGATCACCGGGACGTGCCAGCAATGCAGCCAGTGCTGCCGCATCGCGCAGCCCCAGGTTCAGCCCCTGGGCCGCAATCGGATGCATGGTCTGCGCGGCATTGCCGGCCAGCGCTACCCGCCGCCCGGCAATGCGGCTGGCCATTCGGAGCTTGAGCGGCACGGCCAGACGTGGTCCGCAGGCGGTCAACCGTCCCAGGCGGTCACCGAAGGCCCCGGCAAACTCGGCCACGAAAGCCTCGTCGTCCAGCTCGATCAGTCGGGCAGCTCCTGCATGTGACTGGGTCCACACGGCCATCAGCTCGTCGCCGACCGGCAACACCGCCATCGGGCCATTGGCAGAAAAGCGTTCCCACGCTACCTGGTGATGCGGCAGTTCGGGATGCAGGCGGGCCAGTACCGCGCACTGCTGGTAATCGTGCTCGCGATAGCGGATGTCCGGCAACTCGCTGACAAGGCTGCCACCGTCGGCCAGCACGACCAGCCGGGCCGTCACGGCCTGCTCCTTGCCGGCCAGGCTGACGCCGAGCGTGGCGTAGCAGCGGGTGGTTCGCAGCGACACGGCACGGGCACCGAAGGCCACGTTGACACCCGCTGCCAGCAGGGCGGCCCGGGCACTGGCATAAAGGTCGGCATAGGCCACGGTGTAGCCCATGTGCGGCAGGCCCAGGTCACGCCGGTTGAGCACGGTGCGGCCGAACGTGGCCTGCTGGCTGACATGCACCGTGTCGATCGGCGTGGCCGGCAGGCTGTCCGGCCACATGCCCTGGGCGGCCAGCAGCTCGCGGCTGGCGTATGACAGCGCCAGCACGCGCGGGTCATGCACGTCCGCCTCGCGGGGACGCGCTTCGACCACCAGCACGCTGCGGCCGGCGGACCGGGCCGACAGCGCAATCAGCGCGCCGACCGGCCCGCCCCCCACGATCACCACATCGGCGTGCGCGGGCAGCATGATCAGCGACCTTCCGCCATCAAGGCCTCGATGTCGGCGACCGACTTGGGTACGCCGGCGGTCAGGATTTCATGCCCTTCTGCCGTGCACAGCACGTCGTCCTCGATGCGGATGCCGATGTTCCAGAAGGCTTCAGGCACATTGTCGGCCGGCCGCAGGTACAGGCCCGGCTCGACGGTGGTCACCATGCCCGGGCGGTATTCGCGCCACTGGCCGTCCACCTTGTAGTCGCCGCAGTCATGCACGTCGAGGCCCAGCCAGTGGCCGATGCGGTGCATGTAGAACTGCTTGTAGGCTTCGCTTTCGATGTTGCCGTCCAGCGAACCGGACAACAGCCTGAGGTCGATCAGGCCCTGCACCAGTACCCGCAGGGCAGCGTCGGCCGGATCGTTCCAGCGCGCTCCCGGCCTGACGGCGGCAATGGCAGCCAGTTCTGCGGCCAGCACCACGTCATACACGTCACGCTGAGCCGCACTGAAGCGGCCGTTGACCGGGAATGTCCGGGTGATGTCGCCGGCGTAGCCCTGGTATTCGCAGCCGGCATCGATCAGGACCAGATCACCGTCTTTCAGCACGTCCTGGTTACTGACGTAGTGCAGCACGCAGGCATTGCCGCCTCCGGCCACGATGCTTTCGTAAGACGGCGTGCGGGCGCCGTTGGAGCAGAAGGTACGCAGGATTTCCGCTTCCAGCTGGTACTCGAAGCGGCCAGGGCGCGCAGCACGCATGGCGGCCACGTGTGCTTCAGCCGAAATCCGGCCGGCCTCGCGCATCAGGGCGATTTCGCTGTCGTCCTTGAAGAGGCGCATGTTGTGCACGACGGCCTGCACGTCACGCAGCACGGTCGGTGCCGTCACGCCGGTACGGAAACGTGCCCGCAAGGCATTGAGCGCCACGTTGACCCGTGCATCGAAGGCGGCATCGCGGCCGAACCCCATGTGCAAGGTATGCCGGTCTGCCAGCAGGTCGGGCAGGCGCTCGTCAAATTCGCTGATGGAATAGGCTTCGTCGAATCCGAAGGTTTCTTTTGCACCTTCCGGGCCAAAACGGTAGCCGTTCCAGATTTCGCGTTCGATGTCCTTGTCGCGACAGAACAGGACCGACTTGCCGGCGGTGGCATCCAGCACCAGCACGGCTTCGGGCTCGGCAAAACCGGTGAGATAGTAAAAGCTGCTGTCAAAACGGTAGGCGTAATGGGCATCGCCATTACGGACCAGTTCGGGAGCTGTCGGCAGGATGGCAATGCCGTCGCCCAGTTCGCCCATCAGGCGCTGGCGACGGCTGGCATAGACACGGTCAATCATGCTGGATTCCGTCAAGAAACGACCCGGAGGCCGTGGGGTGCAACACGCCACAGCCGGCAGGGCCGGCTCGGCATCATGCCCGCATTGTAGCCCTGACCTTGCCCCCCGGTCAGCGCCAGCGTCGCGCCCATGCCAGGACCGCGACGCAGCCGGCCATGTCGGCCAGCGCATCCAGCGGGTCACCGGTACGGCTGACCGTCAGGAAAACCTGTCCGGTTTCCGATCCGGCAGCCCAGACGGCGGCCAGCAGCAGGATCAAGCGCGTGTGACCGGTACCAAGCGCGAGGCGCAGCAACGCGGTCTGGACGGCAAACAGCAGGAAATGGCCCGCTTTGTCGGCGTGGTCAAACAGGGGAGCACTGCCAGTGCTCTCGCGCCACAGCAGCCACATGCTGCCGGCAAACCACAGTACAGCCAGCCCCCATGCAGGCCAGCGGCAGCCGACTGGGAACCGGCAGGGCAGGAATAACGGTCGCATCATTGAGGAAACAGAATGAAAAAGACGGCCCGACGGGCCGTCCTGTCAGCGTCACTGTACGCCTAGTTGAGCACGAACTGGCCCTGGTTGGCCTGGTCGCGCAGCACGAACTTCTGGATCTTGCCGGTCGAAGTCTTGGGCAGCGGGCCGAAAACGTAGAGGCGCGGCACCTTGTAGTGGGCGAGGCGCTCACGGCAGAACTGCATCAGCTCCATGGTGCTCGGCTCTTCTGCGCCGAACTTGAGCGTGATGTAGGCGCACGGAATCTCGCCCCACTTTTCGTCCTTCTTGGCGACCACGGCACACTCGAGCACCGACGGGTGCTGGTACAGTACGGCTTCCACTTCGATGGTGGGGATGTTTTCGCCACCCGAGATGATGATGTCCTTGGCGCGGTCCTTGAGTTCGATATAGCCATCCGGGTGGATGACACCGATGTCACCGGTGTGGAACCAGCCGTCGGCAAACGCCTGCTCGGTGGCGGACGGGTTCTTGAGGTAACCCTTCATCACCACGTTGCCGCGGAACATCACTTCGCCCAGCGTCTGGCCATCGGCCGGCACCGGTTCCATGGTGTCGGACTTGAGCACGCTCACGGCTTCCTGCACGTGGTAGCGCACGCCCTGGCGCTTGCGGATGTCGCCCTGGTCGTCATCGGACACGGCGTTGTATTCGTCTTTCCAGATGCAGGCCGTGGCCGGGCCATAGGTTTCGGTCAGCCCGTACACGTGGGTGATGCGGAAGCCGATGGCTTCGGCAGCACGGATGATCGGCACCGGCACCGGAGCAGCGGCGGCGATGAAGCGCACCGGCAGCGGGAACGGACGACGAACCTCGTCGGAGGCATTGATGAACATGCTCAGCACCACGGCGGCACCGCACATGTAGTTGACCTTGTACTTTTCGATCAGCTCGAACATCAGGCCGGCTTCGACGCGGCGCAGGCACACCGAAGTACCGCCTACCGCAGCCAGCGACCAGTTGAAACACCAGCCGTTGCAGTGGAACATCGGCAGCGACCACAGCGTGACGGTATCCGGCGTCATGTTGGTGGCGACGATGTTGCCCAGCGCGTTCAGGTAAGCGCCACGGTGGTGGTACACCACACCCTTCGGGTTGCCGGTGGTACCGGAGGTGTAGTTGAGGGTAATGGCATCCCACTCGTCTTCCACCTGCGGCCATTCGTAGTCGGGATCACCCTCGGCCAGCAGCTCTTCGTACGTGATGCGGCCTACGCGGTCGCCGGTGTCGTATTCGCTGTCGACGATGTCGACGATCAGCGGGCGACGGCCGCTCTTGTGCAGGGCTTCACGGGCCAGGCTGGCAAATTCGCTGTCGACCAGCAGGACTTCGGCTTCACCGTGATCGATCTGGAAAGCGATCGTGGCAGCATCCAGCCGGTAGTTCATGGTGTTGAGAACGGCGCCCTGCATCGGAATGCCGAAATGGGCTTCGACCATTTCCGGAATGTTCGGACACAGGATGGCGACCGTGCTGCCCTTGCGGACGCCATATTTGGCCAGTGCGGATGCCAGACGGCGGCTCCGCTCGAATACCTGGCTCCAGGTGTAGACGCGCTGGCCGTGGATGACGGCGGGCTTGTCCGGATAGACCTGGGCGGCACGTTCAAGGAACGTGACCGGCGTCAGCGGAACATAGTTGGCCGGATTCTTGTCAAGACCGATTTCATACGGATTGAGGTGTGCAGCTGCCATGTGTAGGTTCTCCAGCTAAATGACTTGGCCGAATTCAGCCCAAACGGGTGTATTGCTCTCATTGGACATCCGGTCGACACCTTCGCCAGACGAAGGCACCGCGCCGATGGTCAGGCTGTCCGACAGCCTGATTATGTCAGCACATAAAACATTTTGTCATAAACTTGTTAACTGTTTTAACAATCCGGGAAGCAAAAAGGCGGGCCGAAGCCCGCCTTGCAGGAGCCACCGGAGACTCAGGCCGTACCGCCCACGGTCAGCCCACCGTCGATGCGCAAGGTCGGCTGCCCCACGCCCACCGGGACACTCTGGCCTTCTTTTCCGCAGACCCCCACCCCGGTATCCAGCGCCAGATCATTGCCGATCATCGACACATGGCTCAGGATCTCCGGCCCTGAACCGATCAGGGTAGCTCCTTTTACCGGGTAAGAAAGTTTGCCGTTCTCGATCATCCAGGCCTCGCTGGCCGAGAACACGAACTTGCCACTGGTGATGTCCACCTGGCCACCGCCAAAGTTCACGGCGTACAGTCCGCGCTCGACCGAAGCGATGATTTCTTCCGGTGCCTTGTCCCCGGCCAGCATATAGGTATTGGTCATGCGCGGCATGGGAATATGGGCGTAGCTTTCGCGGCGGGCATTGCCGGTCGGTGCCGTGCCGGTCAGGCGCGCATTCAGGCTGTCCTGCATGTAGCCCTTGAGGATGCCGTCCTCGATCAGGGTGGTACAGGACGTTGGCGTGCCCTCGTCGTCGATGTTCAGCGAGCCGCGCCGGTTGGCCAGCGTACCGTCATCCACCACGGTAACCCCCGGTGCCGCCACCCGCTCGCCCAGCCGGCCGGCAAAGGCCGATGTGCCCTTGCGGTTGAAATCGCCCTCCAGGCCATGGCCGATGGCTTCGTGCAGCAGGACACCCGGCCAGCCCGATCCCAGCACCACGGTCATCTGGCCAGCCGGTGCCGGCCGGGCTTCGAGGTTGACCAGCGCCTGGTCCACGGCCTTCCGGGCGTAGTCATGCAGCACTTCATCGGTGAAGAAGGCGAGGTCAAAGCGGCCACCGCCGCCGGCACTGCCCTGCTCGCGCCGGCCCTGGTGTTCGGCAATCACGGTGACCGACAGCCGCACCAGCGGCCGCACGTCAGCCGCATGCGTGCCGTCGCGGCGGGCAACGTACATCACGTCGTACTCGGCAGCGAGCCCGGCCATCACCTGCTTCACCCGGGAATCCATCCCGCGGGCCATCTGCTCCAGCCGGTTGAGCAAGGCCACCTTGCTGGCCGAATCCAGGCTGGCAATCGGGTCGATGGGTGCAAACAGCGCATGCCCGGTGGTGCGGCTGTGCGCCTGCACTCGCCCGTCACCGCCGGTGCGGCCGATGGCCCGGGTAATGTCGGCAGCGGACAACAGGGCATCCAGCGAAATTTCGTCCGAATAGGCAAACGCGGTCTTTTCGCCCGCTACGGCCCGCACACCGACGCCTTCGTCAATATTGAAGCTGCCGGACTTGACGATGCCCTCGTCGAGGCTCCAGCCCTCCTGCCGGGTGTACTGGAAATACAGGTCGGCGTAATCCACTTCATGCTGTCCCAGACGGGCAAACACCTGGTCCAGCGCGGCGGGCGTCAGGCCGTTGCGAGTCAGCAACAGGCCGGTGGCAATATCAAGATGGGACTCGGTGGTCATGGTCTATCCGTTCAAAATTCGTCGTTCAAGCCCGGCGTTACAGTACCCGGTGCCGCAATGCCGGCAGGCGGTTGCGCACCGAGGCCAGCAGCGCCGGATCAAGGTCGGCCCACAGCACGCCCTCGCCCTCGGGAAGTTCGGCCACGATCCGGCCCCACGGGTCGATGATCATGCTGTGACCGTGTGTGCGTCTGCCTGAAGAATGGACACCGCCCTGCGCGGCGGCAATGGCGTAACACTGGTTTTCGATGGCACGGGCGCGCAGCAGCACTTCCCAGTGCGCCTCGCCGGTCACGGCGGTAAAGGCCGCCGGCAACACCAGCGCCGTCATCTCGCCAAGGCGGCGGTAAAGTTCGGGAAAGCGCAGATCGTAACAGACCGACAGCCCGAGCCGCCCGAGCGGCGTGTCAACGGCAACCGGCGTGTCACCCGGCTCGATGGTATCGGATTCGCAATAACGCTCGCCCAGCCCGGAAAAGCCGAAGAGGTGGATCTTGTCGTAGCGCGCCATGCATTCACCGGCCGGACTGAACACGAGGCAGCTGTTGCGCACCCGGCCGGGATTCTGGCCAGCCAGCGGCAGGGTGCCGGCCACCAGCCAGACACCGGCCTCGCGGGCCATCTGCGCCACGGCGTCCTGCATCGGCCCGTGACCGAACGGTTCGGCCACGGCCAGCTTGTCGGTATCGGCCATCCCCATCAGGGCAAAGTATTCCGGCAACACCACCAGCGCGGCACCGCCACGGGCGGCTTCAAGCACGCGCAGGCGGGCGCGCTCCAGATTGTCGGCCACTACATGGCCCGACACCATCTGCACCACGGCAACCCGTGTCGTCATCTGTTTTTCTCCCGGTTGGCCGGAGCTGTCCGGCTGACACTGTCGATTTTCGGACTGGCAAACGTGCCGGTAATGCGGTATTCGCTGGCAAACAGCTTGCCCAGCGGGTCCTGCAACAGTTTCTGGGCCGCCAGGGCGGCAGCCCCGACCAGCGGATTCAGTGTCGCCGCGCCGGCTGCGATCGCCACGCCTTCCGACAGGCTGGGCAAGACACGCGCAGTCAGGTTCTGCGTTTCGCGGACTAGGTTGGCCTTGCCGGTCAGGGTGATGGTGGCGGCCGGCCCGCGCACCACAAAGTCATTCAGCGTCGCCATGCCGTTGTCCAGTCCGATGGCGCCGTTGATGCTGTCAAAGGCAAACCCTTCGCCAAACACGTCCTTGAAGTCAAACCGCAGCCGTCGTCCCAGTGACTGGAGTGTTGTCAGCCCCAGCAGGCGGCCGACTCCGGGCTCGGCCCTGGTGAACTGGCCGCTCTCTGCCGACAGGGTGATTTCGCCACTGAGCGAGGGCCACTGGATGCTGGTCATGCCGCCCTGCCATTCCAGCTGGCCGGTAGAGCGGAACTTGCCGCCCCGCACCAGGTCGGCCTCGCCAAACCGGGCCAGCAGCTTGCCAAGGCTGGCGCTGTCGAGCTGTACATTGAGCTGGCTGCGCATCTGGCCGTCCTGCGTACGCTGCACGCCCCGCAAGTTGATCTGCCCGTCGCTGTTGGACAACTGGAAGCGGTCCAGCTTCCACTCGTTTTTCTGGCGGGTGGACATCAGTGTCAGCTTGCCCATGCTGCGGTCTTTCCAGGTCAGCCGGTCAATCTGCACGTCCAGCGACGGCAGTGATTCGTTGCTGTTGGCGGCAACCGGCACATCACCTTCGTCCTGCCGGGCCAGGGGCAGGCTCAGGTTCGCCAGCCGCATCTGCACCCGCCCCTGCTCGCCCAGGCTGACCGTTCCGTTCAGTTCGCGGGCATCCACCCGCGCCGACCAGCCACTGCTGCGCGGCTCCAGATTCACTTTCACGGCATGCAGCAGGCGGCCGTCAATGCTGACCTGGTCGGCCTGCAGGTTCAGTGTCAGCGGTACGTCAGGCGTGGCACCGCCACCGTCACGGTCGAGCAGGGCCAGCCACGGAGCGGCATCAATGAACGGACTGGCCACGTAGATCGCCAGCCCCTGGCGCGGCAGGTTGCCACGCCCCTGCGCCACCCAGACGGCACCGCGGGCCAGCGCACCACTGTCCTTGAGATAGAACTGTGCCCGGACCTCCTGCCCTAGCCGCAGCGTCAGCCGGCTCTGCGCCCCGCTGGGCGCAATGGTCAGCCGCAGCGGCCAGCTGGCATCGGCGCGCTTGGCAAACGGTACCGGCAGGTCGGACGTGACGCCATGCAGCGTGCTGTCGAGTTGCAGTGATTTCAGTTGCCTGTTGACGTCGATGACCAGCCGGAACGGTGTCATGCCACCAACATTGGGTACCAGTGGTGGCACATACTCCGCCAGTGCGGCCCGGGCGTCAGCCCGGCCGTTGACCACAAAGCGCATCAGGCCGGACGGCCGGGTATCGGCATCCAGCCGGCCATAGCCACCCAGCGCCTGGAAGGCGATGCCGCGGGCGCTGACGCCGTGCTCGCTGAAAGCCAGCCGCCCCCGGACCTGTTGCAGGGCCGGAATGCCGTGCCCCAGTTCCAGCGTGTTGTCGAGGAAGGTGTATTGCCCGGCCACGGTAATGGTTTTGACATCAGTCAGCGGAATGTCCAGCCTGAGGGCCAGCTGGCCGTTACCCTGCGCCTTCAGGCCTTGCGGAAAGCCGTCCAGCATGGCGTTGAGCGGGCTTTGCTGCATGAAATGCACGAAATCGGCCGATGCGCCTTTGGCACTGCCGTCGACCAGCAAGTGCGGATGGTCGGCTCCAAGGTCGGCGATGCTCACGGTGGTCGGGCCAATGGCGGCATTCATCGAACGGGCATCGGTCGCCTTGACCAGCATGCCGGCATTGCGGAACTCCAGAATGCCGTTGATATGCGTGATCCACGGCCAGCCTTCGCCATATTCCAGCGACACGTTGCGGGTGGCTGCGGTCACCAGAAACTCGCCTCCGCCGTCGGTAAACGGAAAGCGGTCGAGGTTGCCACTGAGCTTCAGCCGGGCATTTTCGGCCTGTCCGGCCTTCAGCGCACCGGCCAGCCAGGCACGCGTGTCATCTCCCACCACCAGCGGCAGATAGGCCGGCACAGCCGTGGCAGCCACTTTCGGAATGCTGGCGGTCAGGTCGATCAGGCCGGCCGCACTCTCGTCCGGTGCCCAGCGGTAGCGGCCCTGCACGCGGGCTTCGAGGTCGGCATTTTTCAGGTCAACCTGCTCCAGCTCGACATCCACCACGCCCTTGGGCTGGCGGGTCCAGCGCACGGCTGCGTCCAGCTTGCGCACCTCTATCGGCCGGGCAAACACACTGGGCATGGTCAGCGTTGCCCCGTCCGGGTCCGACAGGTGCAGCATGCCGCCCCGTTCGCTGAAATCCAGCTCGCCAGTGATGCCGCTGATGCCGGGCAGCAGGTTGACCGGCTGCCAGCCGAGTCCGGAAAACCGCCCTTTGACCGCGTAGCGGGCCGGAGCCGCCAGGCTGCCTTGCCAGTCGGCTGTCACTTCCTCGACAAAGCCGTCCGGGTCCAGTGCGCGCCAGGCGGCATTTTTCCCCAGCGGCAACACGCGCAAGAGCGGGCGCAGGGCACCCAGATCGGCACGCGACAGCGACAGGCTGCCACCGGCTTTGGCGCCTTCGCGCCAGCGGGCGCGGAATTCAGCCCGGTCAAACAGTTTGCCGTCGATGGTCTGGGCCACCAGATTACGGGCCAGCAGTTCGCTGCCGCCGTCGGCTCCCGGCTTGAGTTCCACCTCACCCGACAGGTTGGGTACGGCCACCAGCGGTCCGGCCGCCTCCGGCCGCAGTACCACGTTTTTCAGGTCAAACCGCGCCTGTCCGCTGGTGAACTGGCCATCGGCAAACGAGGCTTCGACGCGGGCGCCGCCCTGACCGGCCGGCATGTGTGCCAGCCACGCCAGGGTACGCCGCCAGTCGGCCAGATTGGCCCCGCCGACATCCAGCGCAAACTTGCCACGCCATGTGCGCCAGTTTTCCAGCCGGTCGCCACGCCAGGTCATCTGGAAGCGGAAGGCGTCCAGCCAGCCTTCGGGAGCATGGGCGGTCAGTGTCAGCCGGTGGCCAAACAGCCCTTGCACCAGCGAAAGGTTGCCCTGGGTCAGGTCCAGTTCAGCGAGCCCCATGGCTTCGTCCCGCCAGCGCAGGCGGGCCTGTTCGATACGGATTTCGTCCTGCTCCAGCAGCCAGTCCAGCATCTGGCTGTCGCTGGAGCGGCTGCCGTCCAGCACGATGCCGTTCAGGTACAGGTGACCGTCGCGGGCACGGCGCAGCGACAGCTCTGGTGCGGTCAGGGTGATGCGGGTGAAGCGCGGCGACCAGCTGAGAAGGCTTTTCCACGAAGGCCGGGCCGACAGTTCGGCCAGTTGCAGCGGATAGCCGCCGGGATTCGGGTTGTCGATTTCGACCTGGTGCAGTGCCAGCGTCAGCACCGGGCCTTGCAGCGAGCCGGTCAGCGAGCCGATATGCACCGCGTGCCCCAGCGCCGCCGACAGTTCCTGTTCCAGTTGCGGTTTGTAAGTGCCCAGATTGGGCAGCAGGTACCAGGCCAGCCACGCCCACAGCAGCAGCAGCAGGCCGGCAAGGATGCCCCCGGCCACAGCCAGGGTGCGGGCCAGTCTTTTGAGGGTGGCGCCGACCGGCAATGACATCAGCGTTTTACGAGGAGCATTCAAGGGCGTGGCAGGGATAAAATGGGCAAGTCGATCGCCCGAAGAGCAAGGTTGAACATTATGCAACAAAACCCGCTGTCCATCGCGCTCACCCATAGTGACTGGCTGCGCCGCACACTGGCGGCAGACCCGGTACTCGAAGCCCGGCTGATCGCAGAACTGGAACGACCGTTTACCCGTGCGGACATGGCGGTCATGCTGGCCGCCTGCCCGCTGGACAGCGAAGACGCCATCAAGCACGCCCTGCGCAAGCTGCGGCAGGCCGTCCTGGCCCGCCTGATCGCCCGCGACCTCAGCGGCCGCGCCACCCTTGACGAAGTCATGGCCACCATCTCCGGTCTGGCCATCTTCAGCGTAGACGCCGCCCTGCGCGCTTTGAAGCCGCTGCTGGCCCGTTACGGCGATCCGGTCGGCGAGGAAACCGGCAGCATCCAGGAACTCACCGTCATCGGCATGGGCAAGCTCGGCGGTGACGAACTCAACGTCAGCAGCGACATCGACCTGATTTTCGTCTATCCGGAAGCCGGCGAAACCAATGGCGAGCGCAGCATCAGCAACCAGGAATACTTCACCCTGCTGGGCAAGAAGCTGATCGCGGCCATCAACGAACCGACCGCCGACGGCTTTGTGTTCCGGGTCGACATGCGCCTGCGCCCATACGGCGATGCCGGCCCGCTGGTCATGAACCTCAATGCACTGGAAGGCTACCTGATCACGCAGGGACGCGAATGGGAGCGTTATGCCTGGATCAAGGCGCGGGTACTGACCGGTGATGCGGCAAGCGTCTACGACCTGGCGCGACCCTTTGTCTACCGCAAGTACCTCGACTACAACGCCTACGCTGCCATGCGCGACCTGTACCAGCAGATCCAGCAGGAAGTAGCGCGCCGCGACCTCGCCGACAACATCAAGCTCGGGCCAGGCGGCATCCGCGAAGCGGAATTCATCGCCCAGGTATTCCAGCTGATCCGTGGCGGCCGCGAAAAATCCCTGCAGGTCCGCTCTACCCGCGAAGCCTACCGGCGACTGGCCGAGCTCAAGCTGCTGGAACAGGATGCCGTGGACGAGCTGCTGGCCGCCTATGCCTTCTTGCGCAACCTTGAGCACCGCATCCAGTACCTCGACGACCAGCAGACACAAACCCTGCCGGACAAGCCCGAGCTCCAGGCCCGCATTGCCGCCAGCATGGGTTTTGCCGACTGGAGCAGCTTCATGGCCCGGCTCAACCGGGTCCGCGCCACGGTCCACCGGCATTTCGAGCAGGTGTTTTTCCTGCCGACCGAAGACCATGCCGAACACCCGCTGCTCGGCCTGTGGCAAAGCATCGATACTCCCGAGGCCGCCGGAAAGCTGGCCGGACTCGGCTATCACGCTGCCGACGACACCGCCCGCCAGCTGGCCACCGTGCGCCACTCGCAGCGTTACCAGCAGCTTCCGCCGAAAAACCGCCACCGCTTTGACAGCCTGATTCCGGCCCTGATCGAAGTGGCCGCGTCGCATGGCAATCCGGACGAAACGCTGATGCGCATCCTCGGACTGATGGAGGCCATCAGCCGTCGCTCGAGCTATCTCGCCCTGCTGTCGGAATACCCGCAAACCCTGCGGCGTGTGGCTTCGCTGTGTTCGTCCAGCCCGTGGGTCTCCAATTACCTGACCCGGCATCCGATCCTGCTGGACGAGCTGCTGGACGCACGGGTGCTGTATGCCGAGCCGGACTGGCCGGCCCTGCGCCAGCAGCTCGACAGCCAGTTGGCCGATGCCGACGGCGACGTGGAAAACCTGATGGACACCCTGCGCCACTTCCAGCACGCGCAGCAGTTCCGGCTGGTGGCGCAGGACATTGCCGGCATGTGGCCGCTCGAAGCCCTGTCCGACCAGATTTCGCTGCTGGCCGACGTGGTGCTGGAGGCCGCCGTCCGCTACGCCTGGCGCGACATCGCCAAACGGCACCGCGAGGTGCCGCGCTTTGCCGTCATCGGCTACGGCAAGCTCGGTGGCAAGGAACTGGGCTACGGCTCGGACCTCGACCTGATTTTCCTGTACGACGATCCCGACCCGGAGGCCGGCGAGCTGTATGCCCGCCTCGGCCGCAAGCTGAGTACCTGGCTGACGGCCGCCACACCGGCCGGCGTGCTCTACGACATCGATCTGCGCCTGCGTCCGGACGGTGCAGCGGGCCTGCTGGTCAGCTCAGTCGAAGCCTTTGCCGGCTACCAGACCAACAAGGCCTGGCTGTGGGAGCACCAGGCGCTGACCCGGGCGCGCTTCTGCGCCGGTGACAGCGAGGTCGGCGACCGCTTCGAGAAGACCCGCTTTGACGTCCTGACCACGCCGCGTGATATCGCCACCCTGCGTGACGAGGTGCTGGCCATGCGCGAACGGATGCTGGAAACGCATCCGGCGCAGGAAACCAGCCTGAAGCACGCCCGCGGCGGCCTCGTGGATGTCGAATTCATCGTGCAGTATCTGGTACTGGCCCATTCCCACTACTACCCGGAGCTGACCGGCAACCTGGGCAACATCGCCCTGCTGGGGCTGGCGGCCAACGCTGACCTGATCGGCCACGACATGGCCCGCCAGGCGCAGGATGCCTACCGCCACTACCGCCGGTTGCAGCATGCCGAGCGGCTGGAAGGCCAGCGCGGCGTCAGCGTCGACGACACGCTGCGCCAGCATCATGCACACGTACAGGCACTCTGGCAGGCGGTATTCGGCTAGCCCGGGCAGACTGGCCGGCCAGGCAATCATCGTCCCGGCTGGCCGGAACCCCGGCGGGGCGGCAATCCGCTGTCCCGGGCCAAAAAAGACAGCGTTATAATCCTTTCGCATGATCACCCAACAAGATTCAGAATCTGGAGAACTTCAAGATGTCGATGGCTGACCGAGACGGATTTATCTGGTACGACGGCAGGCTGGTGCCGTGGCGTGACGCCACCACCCATGTACTGACCCATACGCTGCACTACGGCATGGGTGTGTTCGAGGGCGTGCGTGCCTACGAAACCGGCTCCGGTCCGGCCATCTTCCGCCTGCAGGACCACACCGACCGCCTGTTCCGCTCGGCCCACATCCTGGGGATCGGCTTGCCGTTCAGCAAGGACGAGATCAATGCGGCCCACCTGGAAGTCGTCAAGGCCAACCAGCTCAAGTCGTGCTATTTCCGCCCGATGGCGTTTTACGGTTCCGGCAAGCTTGGCGTGGCCCCGCCGGCCAACGACGTGCACGTGATCGTGGCGGCATGGCCGTGGGGTGCCTATCTGGGCGAAGACGGCGTGCAGAAAGGCATCCGGGTCAAGACCAGCTCGTTCAGCCGCCATCATGTCAACATCACCATGTGCAAGGCCAAGGCCAACGGCAACTACATGAACTCGATCCTCGCCAATGCCGAAGCCACCCGTGACGGCTACGACGAAGCCCTGTTGCTGGACGTGGACGGTTTTGTCGCCGAAGGATCGGGCGAAAACATCTTCATCATCCGCCGCGGCAAGGTCTATACGCCGGACCTGACCTCGGCACTGGAAGGCATCACCCGCGACACCGTCTGCACCATCCTCGCCGACATGGGCCTGGAACTGGTGGAAAAGCGCATTACCCGCGACGAAGTCTACAGCGCTGACGAAGCCTTCTTTACCGGCACCGCTGCCGAAGTCACCCCGATCCGCGAACTGGATGGCCGCCAGATCGGCGCCGGCAGCCGCGGCCCGATCACCGCCGAAATCCAGTCCCGCTACTTTGCCATCGTCAAGGGCGAAGACAGCACCCACCGCGACTGGCTCACCTGGGTCAAATGACAAGGACTGCCCGAACATGACCGAACACAAAGACCTCCGCGCCAACTTCATCGAAATCACCGCCACCGACCTGCCCTTGCAGTGTCCGATGCCCTCGATGAGCAAGTGGAATGCCCATCCGCGCGTCTACCTGCCGATCGTCAAACAGCACGGCCATGCCAAGTGCCCGTACTGCGGAACGGAATACAAGCTTGTCGGACCGCTGCCGACTGGCCATCATTGATGATTAGCCTGTTGTTCCTGATTTCCGGGGTGCGGCATCAACCGCACCTTTTTTGCTTATGAAAATACTGGTTTCTGCCCCTGCCTGGGTCGGCGACGCCGTCATGGCGCAGCCCCTGTACCGCCGTCTGCACGAACGGCACCCCCAACTCGAACTGCACGTCCTGGCACCAGGCTGGACACTGCCGGTGCTTGCCCGCATGCCCGAAGTGGCGCGCACCCACCTCAATCCCTTCGGCCACGGTGCACTGGAACTGGTCAAACGCCTGCGCCTCGGGCGCGAGCTGGCCCGCGAGCAGTTCGACCAGGTCATCGTGCTGCAGAATTCGCTCAAGTCTGCCCTTACGCCGTTTGCCACCGGCACCAGAATCCGTACCGGCTTTGTCGGCGAGATGCGCTACGGCCTGCTGAACGACCTGCGAAAACTGGACGAAAACGCCCTGCCGGACATGGTCGGCCGTTTCGTCTCCCTGGCCGAAGACCCGGGCGTGCTGCCCCGGCGACCGATTCCGTACCCGAGCCTGAGCATCGACCCGGCTACCCGGAAAGCGGCCGTGCAGGCGCTGGGACTGGACACCTCCCGCCCCGTCATTGCTTTCTGCCCGGGGGCCGAATACGGTCCGGCCAAGCGCTGGCCGGCACAGCATTTTGCCGCGCTGGCCGAGCGCTGCCTGGTGGCAGGCAAGCAGGTATGGCTGTTCGGTTCGGCCAAGGACCAGGAGATCGCCCAGGCCATCAAGGACCAGGCACCGGCCGGTGTCATCAACCTCTGTGGCCGTACCAGGCTGGATCAGGCCATTGACCTGCTGGCACTGGCAGAAGCCGCTGTCTGCAATGACTCGGGACTGATGCATGTGGCTGCGGCACTGGGACTGCCGCTGGTGGCTCTCTACGGCAGCTCCAGCCCGGAGTTCACCCCGCCGCTCACCGACCGGGCGGTGATCGTTTCCCTGAGTCTGGAATGCAGCCCGTGCTTTGAGCGCGTCTGCCCTCTGGGGCACATGGACTGTCTCAACAAGCTCGAATCGGGTATGGTATGGGACGCTCTCAACCAAGCAATTGCTCGACAACCCGCATGAACCTGCCCGTCACTGAAGATAACAGCCGCAAGGCCGAACTGGTCCGCGTTGCCGCCCGCCTGTTTCGCGACCACGGGTACGAGCGTACGACCGTGCGCGACATCGGCAATGCGGTCGGCCTGCAATCCGGCAGCCTGTTTTACCATTTCCGGACCAAGGAAGAGATTCTGGTCGCCGTCATGGCACTCGGCATCACCGACACCACCGAGCAGCTGGCCAGCGCGCTGGCTGCTGCCCGCACACCGGCCGACCGGGTCCGGGCGCTGGTGCATGTCCACCTGCACTCGCTGCTGGGTGACAACCAGGCCGCACTGGAGGTGATGCTCTACGAGTGGCGCAGCGTGTCGGATACCTACAAGCCCGGCCTGATCGTGCTGCGTGACCGCTACGAATCGCTGTGGCAACAGGTGCTGGAAGAAGCGGTGGCCCAGGGAGCGGTCCGGGCCCGGGACCCGCACCTGTTGCGACTGATGCTGCTGGGCGCCCTGCAATGGAGCGTGCAATGGTTCAAGAGCGACGGCAGCCTGTCAGTCGCCGAGCTGGCCGAGGAAACCCTGACGTTTTTCCTGTCTCCGCCTGCCCCCGGCCAACAACCCTGAGCGGACCGGCAACAAAAAAACCCCTGATCGCTCAGGGGGTTTTTGCATCCGGGCCGGTGTGTACCACACCGCCCGGCCATCATCACAGCAGGCCGCGCAGGGCTTTCTTGCGATCGTGTTCGTTCAGGTGACGCTTGCGGACACGGATCGACTGCGGGGTGATTTCCACCAATTCGTCGTCGTCGATGAATTCGACAGCGTATTCGAGAGTCAGGCGGATCGGCGGCGTCAGGCGCACGGCTTCGTCAGTACCGGAAGCACGCACGTTGGTCAGCTTCTTGCCCTTGATCGGGTTGACCACCAGATCGTTCTCGCGGCTGTGAATGCCGATGATCATGCCTTCATAGAGCTTCTCACCCGGGCTGACGAACATGCGGCCACGGTCTTCGAGGTTCCACAGGGCATAGGCCACGGCATCGCCGTTTTCCTGGCTGATCAGCACACCATTGCGGCGGCCAGGCATGTCCGGCTTCATCGGGGCGTATTCGTCAAAGACGTGCGCCATGATGCCGGTACCACGGGTCATGGTCAGGAACTCGCCCTGGAAGCCGATCAGGCCACGGGCCGGGATGCGGTATTCCAGACGGGTGCGGCCCTTGCCGTCACTCACCATGTCCTGCAGCTCGCCGCGGCGGCGGCCGAGTTCTTCCATCACGGCGCCCTGGTTGTCATCCTCGACATCCACGGTCAGCATTTCGTACGGCTCGCACTTCTCGCCGTCGATTTCCTTGACCACCACGCGCGGCTTGGAAACGGACAACTCGTAGCCTTCGCGGCGCATGTTTTCCAGCAGGATGGTCAGGTGCAGTTCGCCACGGCCCGACACCAGGAACACGTCGGCATCACCGGTATCTTCCACACGCAGGGCCACGTTGGTCAGCAGCTCTTTCTGCAGGCGGTCGCGCAGCTGGCGGCTGGTGACGAACTTGCCTTCGGTACCGGCGAGCGGGGAGGTATTGACCTGGAAGTTCATGGTCAGGGTCGGCTCGTCCACCGACAGCATCGGCAGGGCTTCGGGATTGTCACGCTCGCAGATGGTGACGCCGATGCCGATGTCTTCGATACCGTTGATCAGGATAATGTCGCCGGCTTCGGCTTCTTCAACCTGCACGCGCTCCAGCCCCTGGAAACCCAGCACCTGGTTGATCTTGGCTGTCTTGGGCTGGCCGTCGACACCGGCCATGACCACAACCTGCTGCCCCGGACGGATGCGGCCACGAGCCACGCGGCCCACACCGATGCGACCGGTATAGGTCGAGTAGTCCAGTGCCGAAATCTGCAGTTGCAGCGGCTCGTCCGGGCTGCCCTTGGGCGGCTCGACGTGCCGGATGATGGTTTCGAACAGCGGACGCATGTCATCCGACTCTTCGTCCAGTTCCATCTTGGCAAAGCCGTTCAGGCCCGAGGCGTACACCACCGGGAAGTCCAGCTGTTCGTCGGTAGCGCCGAGCTTGTCGAAGAGGTCGAAGGTCTGGTCCACCACCCAGTCCGGACGGGCACCCGGACGGTCGATCTTGTTGATGACCACGATCGGCTTGAGACCGAGCGCCAGTGCCTTTTTGGTCACGAAGCGCGTCTGCGGCATCGGGCCTTCCTGGGCGTCAACCAGCAGCACGACGCCATCGACCATGCCGAGCACGCGCTCGACTTCACCGCCGAAGTCGGCGTGTCCCGGGGTGTCAACGATATTGATGTGGGTGCCGTTGTAGTCGACGGCGGTGTTCTTGGCGAGAATGGTAATGCCACGCTCGCGTTCAAGATCATTCGAGTCCATCACCCGCTCGGCGATGTGCTGGTTGTCACGGAAAGTGCCGGCCTGGTGCAGGAGCTTGTCAACCAGCGTGGTCTTACCGTGGTCGACGTGGGCAATAATGGCGATGTTGCGGAGATTGCGGGACATTGAAAGAACGCTTTTCGGAACGCTACTGGAAGGCGCGGATTCTAGCACGAGTTTTGCCAT
>JAGPIM010000028.1 GCA_018055005.1 Laribacter sp. | reverse complement strand
CCTTCCTGCCGGGTTCGCTGGTTGACGTGCGTCCGGTCAAGGACACCACCCCGTTCGAAGGCAAGCAGATCGAATTCAAGGTCATCAAGCTCGACCGCAAGCGCAACAACGTCGTTGTGTCGCGCCGCGCCGTGCTGGAAGAAACCCTGGGTGAAGAGCGCAAGGCCCTGCTGGAAAGCCTCAAGGAAGGCGCCATCGTCAAGGGTATCGTCAAGAACATCACCGACTACGGTGCATTCGTTGACCTTGGCGGCATCGACGGCCTGCTGCACATCACCGACCTGGCATGGCGCCGCGTCAAGCACCCGAGCGAAGTGCTCGCCGTGGGCGACGAAGTTGAAGCCAAGGTCCTCAAGTTTGACCAGGAAAAGAACCGCGTTTCGCTGGGTCTCAAGCAGCTGGGCGAAGATCCGTGGGTGGGCCTGTCCCGCCGTTATCCGTCGGGCACCCGCCTGTTCGGCCGCGTGACCAACCTGACCGACTACGGTGCATTCGTCGAAATCGAACAGGGCATCGAAGGTCTGGTGCACGTGTCCGAAATGGACTGGACCAACAAGAACGTTCACCCGTCCAAGGTCGTGAGCCTGGGCGACGAAGTCGAAGTCATGATCCTCGAGATCGACGAAGACCGCCGCCGCATCTCCCTGGGCATGAAGCAGTGCATGCCGAATCCGTGGGACGACTTCTCGGCCAACTACAAGAAGGGCGACAAGATCCGCGGCGCCATCAAGTCGATCACCGACTTCGGCGTGTTCATCGGCCTGCCGGGCGGCATCGACGGTCTGGTTCACCTCTCCGACCTCTCCTGGAGCGTGGCTGGCGAAGAAGCCATCCGCAACTTCAAGAAGGGTGACGAAGTTGAAGCCATGGTCCTGTCGATCGACACCGACAAGGAACGCATCTCCATGGGCATCAAGCAGCTCGAAGGCGATCCGTTCAGCAACTTCCTGTCGGTCAACGACAAGAACAGCCTGGTGAAAGGCGTGATCAAGTCGGTGGACGCACGTGGTGCCGTCGTGATGCTCGAAGGCGACATCGAAGCCTACCTGCCGGCCTCCGAACTGGCCCGCGACCGCGTGGAAGACGCACGCAGCCTGCTGAAGGAAGGCGAAGAGATCGAAGCCCTGATCATCAACGTCGACCGCAAGTCGCGTTCGGTCAAGCTGTCGATCAAGGCGAAGGACGTGGCCGAAGAGCAGGGTGCCATCACCCGCTTCCAGGCTGAAGCCAATGCCAACACCGGCACCACCAACCTGGGCGCACTGCTCAAGGCCAAGCTGTCGGGCGGCAACGAGTAATTCGGGAGCGTATGACCAAGTCTGAGCTCATCGCCAGGCTCGCGGAACGCTACCCACATCTGGTCGCCAAAGATACCGAACTCGCCGTCAAGACCATCCTTGATGCCATGGCGGTGAGTTTGGCCAGCGGCCAGCGCATTGAGATCCGGGGCTTTGGCAGCTTTGATCTCAATTACCGTCCGCCGCGAACCGGGCGCAATCCCAAGTCAGGTAGCAGTGTGCACGTACCGGAAAAGTTCGTGCCGCATTTCAAGGCCGGCAAGGAACTGCGCGAACGCGTCGACACCAGTTCGATGCTTCAAGAAGCGTAAGACGGCATGGCTGTACAGAACGCCGCAGGAACACTCCTGCGGCGTTTTTGTTTGTCCGGCGCTGCTGTCGCCGGGCGCTGCACGTGACGGCGACTTCGTTTAAACTCGCTGCTTTCGCTCAGGTGTGGACGCTCATGCGCTATCTAGGCTGGCTCATCAAGTTTCTGGTATTCGTGCTGCTGCTGACGCTGGCCATGCAGAACAGCGCCGTGACGCAGTTCCATCTGTTCATGGGGCAGAGTGTCGAAGCGCCGCTGATCCTGATCCTGCTGGTGTTTTTCGCCATCGGTGTAGCAACAGGCCTGTCGGCCGGTTTTTTCTATTCTCTCCGTCTGCGTCGCGAGTTGACCGCCCTGAAAAAAGAGCTGCGGGCACGCCAGCAGGCGACCTCCAGCGTGGCACATGACCCCAGTGACGCGCTGGCCGACTGACGCCGTCAGTCCTGACCGGGCCGCGCAAGCGGCCATTTTTCCGTATCCCTTTGCATAGGTTGGTTTCGTGCTGGAATTTGAACTCTGGTGGCTTCTGGTCATTCCGCTGTTTTTCGGCTTGGGCTGGCTGGCTGCACGCATCGACATGCGGGCCGTCATCCTCAGTGCCCGCAAGCTGCCGACCGACTATTTCAAGGGGTTGTCCGCACTGGTTGACGGCGACACGGCCGAAGCCAGCCGGCGTCTGACCGAAGTCGCCCGCCAGGAACCGGATGTGCTGGAGCTGCAGGTTTCGGTCGGCAAGCTCTATCGCCGGCGCGGCGAAAACGACCTTGCCATCCGCCTGCACCAGCAGCTGCTGGCCAGCTCCGATTTGCCGGAGCAGCATCGCGACCTGATCCAGCTGGAACTGGCCGAGGACTTCCAGCGCGCCGGGCTGGTCGACCGGGCCGAGGAAATCCTGTTGCCGCTGTCGCAACGGGCCGGTGTCGCCGACCGCGCCCGCTCGCGTCTGCTGGACCTTTTCCAGCAGGAACGTGACTGGGCCCGGGCCATCCAGATTGCCGGCGAGTTGCGCAACGACATCACCCACTACCAGCGCGAACTGGCACAGTTCCACTGCGAACTGGCCCAGACCGCCCTGATCAAGTCCGACCTCGCCTCAGCTGGTCAGGAAGTCGCGGCCGCACTGGCGGCCAACCGCCGTTGCCCGCGGGCCTATCTGCTGCAAGGCGATGTGGCCCTGGCGAGCGGCGACACCGAGGGCGCGATTGCTGCCTGGCAAAGCCTGGAAATCCATCAGCCCGACTATCTCGCCCATGTGGCCGAGCGGCTGGTGGATGCCTACGAGCGCGAGCAGCGCCCGGCCGAGGCGGTCAAGCTGCTGCGCGGCTGGCTGGCTACCTATCCGCAGCTCGACATGATCGATCTGGTGTATTCAAGCGTGGCGCAGTTGCATGGCGACCAGGAAGGTCTGGCCTTCCTGCGTGATGCGGTGCATGGTGCACCGTCGCTGGCCGGCATGGCCAAGCTGATCGACGCCCAGTTCGCCACCCTGAATCCTGCCGCACGTCAGGATGCCGAGCTTGCCCGCGAACTGATGCTGAACCACGCCCGCCGCCTGCGGGTCTATCGCTGCCAGCATTGCAACTTCCGTTCCAAAACCTTTTTCTGGCGCTGCCCGGCGTGTGGTGAGTGGGAAAGCTTTACCCCCAACCGCTCCGAGGCGCTCGCCGTCTGATTGAATCCGTCATGAATCCTTTTGCTCCCTCCGCACCCCTGGGCGGCTGCCTGTCGCCCGTCATTGTGGCGCTTGATTTTCCGACCGATGCCGACACCCTGGAATTTGTAGCCCGGCTTGAACCGTCTCAGTGCCGGCTCAAGGTCGGCAAGGAACTCTTTACCGCTTCGGGGCGCAAGCTGGTCGACCAGCTGGTGGCCCGTGGTTTTGACGTTTTCCTGGACCTGAAATACCACGACATTCCCAACACCGTGGCCAGCGCCTGCCGGGTAGCGGCCGATCTGGGGGTTTGGATGGTGGACATGCACGCTTCAGGTGGCCGGCGCATGATGGAGACTGCCCGCGAAGCCGTCGCCAACTGCTCGGCCCGTCCGCTGCTGATCGGTGTCACCGTGCTGACCAGCATGACCGACGAAGAGCTGGCCGAATTGGGACTGCCCGCTGCCGCCGTACAGGTGGAACGGCTGGCCCGTCTGGCGCAGTCCAGCGGTCTGGACGGCGTAGTGTGCTCGGCGCAGGAGGCTGCGGCACTCAAGAGCCTGCTTGGTTCTTCCTTCAAACTGGTGACGCCCGGCATCCGGCTGGCCGACAGTGCGGCCGATGACCAGCGGCGGGTGATGACACCGGCCGCGGCCATGGCGGCCGGCAGCGACTATCTGGTGATCGGCCGGCCGATCACCAAGGCTGCTGACCCGCTGGCGACCCTGACAGCCATCAATGCCGGACTGGCGGCACGTTAAGGTCCGATCATGATGAATACCGTCTTGCAGTCGGTCCGTGAGCGTCCCGACCTGGCAGACCGGCTGGCGCAAGCCAGGGTGCTGGTGGTGGGCGACGTGATGCTGGACCGCTACTGGTTTGGTGATTGTGAGCGCATCTCGCCGGAGGCGCCGGTGCCGGTGGCCAAGATCAGCCGCATGGAAGAGCGGGCCGGCGGAGCCGCCAACGTAGCGCGCAACATCGCCAGCCTGGGCGGACAGGCCACGCTGCTGTCCGTCGCCGGACAGGACGAGGCCGCCGATGCGCTGACACGTTTGCTGGAGGGAGATGGCGTCCGGGTTTCGCTCAAGCGGGATGCGGCCATTTCCACCACCATCAAGCTGCGGGTGGTCGCTCGCCAGCAGCAACTGATCCGGCTGGATTTCGAGGATCATCCCAGCCATGAAGTGCTGGCCGACAAGCTGGATGATTACCGGCGCCTGCTGGATGCGCACGACGTGGTCATCCTGTCGGACTACGGCAAGGGCGGCCTGACCCATGTGGCCCGCATGATCGAGCTGGCCCGCCAGGCCGGCAAACCGGTGCTGGTCGACCCGAAAGGAGATGACTGGGACAAGTATGCCGGGGCCAGCGTGATTACTCCCAACCGCAGCGAACTGCGTGCCGTGACCGGTGCCTGGAAGGACGAGGCCGATCTGGCCCGGCGCGCTGCCAGCGTACGGCAGGCACTGGACATTGATGCGCTGCTGGTGACGCGCAGCGAGGAGGGCATGAGCCTGTTTCGCGCCAGTGGCACCGGGCACGTACCGACCGTGGCGCGTGAGGTGTTCGATGTGTCGGGGGCCGGCGATACCGTGATCGGCACGCTGGGCCTGATGTGCGCAGCCGGTTTTGACCTGCCGGCCGCCATGCAGGTCGCCAATGCGGCGGCCGGCATCGTGGTGGGCAAGCTGGGTACGGCAGTGGTGACTTTTACCGAACTCTTTGGCGAGCGGCGAGCCGCCTCGGGAGATGCAGCATGAGCAAATACATTGTGGTGACCGGCGCGTCCGGTTTTATCGGTTCCAACCTGGTCAAGGCGCTGAACAAGTGCGGCGAGAAGAACATCATCGCCGTGGATGACCTGACCGACGGGCCGAAATTCCGCAATCTGGTCGACTGCGACATTGCCCATTATGTCGACAAGGACCATTTCATCGAAATGCTGCTGGACGGCGTCTGGGATGGCGAAATCCGTGCCGTGCTGCACCAGGGGGCGTGTTCCGACACCATGGAGCACAATGGCAAGTTCATGATGGAGAACAACTACCAGTACTCCGTCAGCCTGCTCGAGTACTGCCAGCAGGATGCCATTCCCTTCCTGTATGCCTCCAGCGCTGCGGTGTATGGCGGTGGCTCGGTGTTCCGCGAAGAACGCGGCCATGAATCCCCGCTCAACGTCTATGGCTATTCCAAATTCCTGTTCGATCAGGTAGTGCGCCGCCGCATGGCGTCCGGCCTGACCGCCCAGGTGGCCGGCTTCCGCTATTTCAACGTCTACGGCCCGCGCGAGCAGCACAAGGGGCGCATGGCCTCGGTGGCGTTCCACCACTTCAACCAGTTCCGCGAGACCGGCAAGGTGCGCCTGTTCGGTCCGTACGACGGCTACGCTGCCGGCACCCAGAGCCGCGATTTCGTGTCGGTCGAGGACGTGGTCAAGGTCAACCTGTTTTTCCTGGGCCGTCCGGAACTCTCGGGCATCTTCAACCTGGGCACCGGCCGGGCCGAACCGTTCAACAATGTTGCGGTGGCCGCCGTCAATGCCTGCCGCCAGCAGGCCGGCGAGGCGCCCCTGTCGCTGGAGCAGATGGTGGCAGACGGCATGGTCGAATACATCGACTTCCCCGATGCGCTCAAGGGCAAATACCAGAGCTACACCTGCGCCGACATCAGCCTGCTGCGCGAGGCCGGCTACGACGAGCCGTTCCTGACCGTCGCCGAGGGCGTGGCGCGTTACGCCGAAAAGGTGCTGTGATGGGCTACCGTGTCGTGCCGGTGACGGCGTTTGCCCAGAACTGCTCGATTGTCTGGTGCGATGCGACCCGGGAAGCCGCCGTGATTGATCCGGGCGGTGATGTCGACCATATCCTGTCGGTCATCGACGAACTGGGCGTGTCGGTGCGCCAGGTGTTGTTGACGCATGGCCATCTTGACCATGTCGGCGGGGCTGCCAGCCTGGCGGCCCGTTTGGGGGTGCCGGTGACGGGGCCGCACGAAGCCGATGACTACTGGCTCAAGGGACTGCCGCAGCAGTCGCAGATGTTCGGTTTTCCGCCAGCTGCGGCACTGGTGCCGGATCGCTGGCTCAAGGCTGGTGACTGCCTGAGGGTAGGAGAGTGCCAGCTGGAGGTGCTGCATTGTCCGGGACATACGCCGGGACATGTGGTGTTCGTTGATCGTCGGGCCGGGCTTGCCTGGGTCGGGGATGTACTGTTTGCCGGTTCGATCGGGCGCACTGATTTTCCTGGTGGCAACCATGGCGAACTGATCCGCTCGATTCGTGAAACCCTCTTTGCGCTGGGCGACGAAGTACGCTTCATTCCCGGTCACGGGCCGGAGTCCACTCTGGGTGAAGAGCGTCGCTACAACCCGTTTGTAGCCGATCCGCGCTTTGGATGACCCGGTTTGATCCGTTAAAAAAGCCGATGCAGTTGCATCGGCTTTTTTGTTGGCCGGGCCGTACTCAGCTGCCGACGATCAGCACCTTGTGACCGGGTTGCAGGCGTTGCAGCTGGCGGGCGTCATTCCAGCGGGCAAGATCGCGGTAGGCGACGCCGAACTTGCGGGCGATGCTGTAGGCGGTATCGCCGGTCTGTACGACGTACTGCTGGCTGCCGGCATCCTGCGATACGCGGATGATGCCGTTGCCCGTCGGGCTGGTGTCATCCGTGGCAGACACCGTGGCGATCATGGCCGGCGCCGTGGGCTGCATGGCTGCCGGTTGGGCAGCGGCCACCTTGAGCGGCTGGCCGGTGCGTACCGTGTTGCTGTCAAGGCTGTTCAGGGCGCGCAGTTCATCCGGCTTCATGTTGTGGCGCTGAGCGATGCTGTACAGGGTGTCCCCCTGGGCGACGACATACCGGGCCTGGGGCATCTGGCTGGCTGGCTTGACTGCGGTGATGCGACGAGCTGCGGTCGTGCCGGAAGCTTCGGCTGGTGCCGCAGCTTCTGCCACCGCCAGGCGGGCGGGTACCACCGGCGCATCAGCTGTGGAGGCGATGTCGGCAAACGGTGTGTCGGGTGCAGCGGTTTTGGGTGATGCCGCCACCAGCTTTGGTGCGTCGGCTGTGGCGATGTCGGCAAACGGTGCTGCAGCCTTGTCTGTAGCCGCAGTCTTGAGCGGAGCCGTCGGTGACGCTGCCGGGGATGCCATGGCGAGTCTGACCGGCTGCGCTGCTGCTTGGGCAACCTGCGGCACATCATCCTGTGTGGTCGTCTGGACGGAGCCGGCTGCGACCAGCAGTGGCTGACCGGCCCGGATGCTGCTGACGCGGTTGACCTGCTTGAGCTCGCGCTCGCTCATGTTGTAGCGCGTGGCGAGGTCGGCCAGGGTTTCGTCTTCCTGCACCACGACGGCCTGCCAGCGGGTCAAGGGCTCCTGGTGGGCGGCCAGGTTGCGTTCGAAATGGTCGATCTGCTGAGCCGGGACCAGAAGCTGGCGGCCCGACTTGTAGGCCAGCAGCGGGCGGTTGTAGCCCGGGTTCAGCTGGCGCAGGTCTTCCTGGGCAATGCCGGCCAGCCGGGCTGCGACATCCAGGTCCATGTGACGGCTGGTGGTGACGGCGACAAAGTAGGGCTGGTTGGGCAGCTTGCCCATCTGCACGCCAAAACGGCCGGGCTCGCGCAGCACGTTGCGTACCGCCAGCAGCTTGGGAACATACTGGCGGGTTTCGTTGGGCAGGCGCAGGTTTTCAAAGTCGGTCGGCAGGCCCCGGGCGCGGTTGCGCTCGATGGCGCGGCTGACGTTGCCTTCGCCCCAGTTGTAGGCGGCCAGTGCCAGTGACCAGTCGCCAAAGAGTCCGTAGAGGTTTTCCAGATAGTCGAGGGCGGCACGGGTAGCGGCAGTGACGTCGCGGCGACCGTCATACCACCAGGTCTGCTCCAGTCCGTACTGGCGGCCGGTGGCCGGCATGAACTGCCACAGGCCGGCAGCGCCGACCGGTGATTCGGCTGTGGCGACAAAGGCGCTTTCCACCATGGGCAACAGGGCGATTTCGGTGGGCATGCCACGCCGTTCCACTTCGTTGATGATGTGGAACAGGTATTTGTTGCCGCGGTTGATGATGCGCTCGAACCCGGCCGGGTTGGCAGCATAGGTACGCTCGAAGCGGCGGACCAGCTCGCTGTTGACCTCGTCAAACTGGAATCCGTCACGGATACGTTGCAGGACATCGTCGCCGTTGCGCAGCAGGATGTTGTTCTGCCGCATCATGGCAAAACCCGCTGAAGATTCCGGATCGGTGCGGCCAAAAAAATCGGCGTGGGCCGGGAGGGAAATCGATCCGGACAAAGCCAGTGCAAACGCCAGTTTGACAGGGGTTTTCATGATGGGGCGGGCAGAGGGCAAAAAATTGCGTTGATGCTATGGCGGGCCCGGTCCGAGCGTCAAGTCAAAATGCCAATGATTTCAGATGTTTTACGGTAGTGTTTTTGCTGACCGGACGAATGGAAGTTTCCTTTTTCCGCTGGGCGATACGTGAATATACGTAACGAAAGGACTGTTTAGCGGTAAACGGACATTTTTATGCTGAAGGGAAGTTGTTTTTCCAGCCGCGCAAGGCGGCAAACAGGCCGACATCGTCCGCGACAGGGGGCGGGCCGGCATGACGGCTGACCGCTTGCCGCACGGCAGGCTGGCGGATGCGCAAAAACGGGTTGGTCAGGCGCTCTTCCGACAGGAGAGCCGGCAGGCTGGGCTTGCCGTCCTGCCTGAGCAGCCGGGTCCGTTGCTGGCGCGCCGTGATGTCCGGGTTGCCGGGTTCGACGGCATTGGCAAATGCCAGGTTGGCTTCGGTGTATTCGTGGGCACAGGCAATCCGGGTATCGTCAGGCAGGACGGCCAGCCGGTCCAGCGAAGCGAGCATCTGGGTGGTCGTGCCCTCGAACAGGCGGCCGCAGCCACCGGCGAACAGGGTATCGCCGGAAAACAGCCAGCCCGGCGTGTAGTAGCACAGGTGGTCCAGCGTATGTCCGGGTGTGGCCATGGCTTCAAATGCCGGGAAGCCGATCGCCGGCACAAAGCGGGCATGATCGTCCACCGGGTGGGTGACTGCGGACAAGGTGTGCGGACCGAATACCGGTACGTGGGGCGCGCTGGCCGTCAGCGCCGGCACGCCGCCGGTATGGTCGGCATGATGATGGGTCAACAGGATGGCGGCCAGTTGCAGGCCGTTGTCGCGCAAGGCATGCAGCACAGGCTCCGCCTCGCCCGGATCGACCACGACGGCCCGGCGGCCAAGGCTGATCAGCCAGATGTAGTTATCGCGCAGTGAGGGCAGCGGTCGGATGGTCAGGTCGGGCATGGCATGTCGGTCACGGGCAGGAGGACTGGGCTGAAGCCTAGCAGAGATGCGCCGGGCCGGGCGGACCGGAGGGGCCGGGCTTTTCGGATACAATGAACCCTGATTTCCGCCAGCCCGAAAAGAACCGCATTCCATCATGAATCACGCCTCGTCCTCATCCGGTGGCGCTTCGCCGCTGGCGCTGAGCCAGTGGCTGGCATCTCCGCTCGGTCGCTACGTGCTGGCGCGCGAGCAGGCATTTTACGATAAGTCGGTGGCCGACTGTTTCGGCTACCGGGCCGTCCAGCTTGGCTGGACCGGAGTGCCGCTGATGCGGTGCAACCGGATTCCATGGCAATGCCTGGTCGGCCAGTCGGGCCTGGCCGGTGTACAGGCCTTGCCATACCAGTTGCCGTTTGCCTCGCGCAGCCTTGACCTGCTCCTGATGCCGCACACGCTGGATTTCAGCGCGCATCCCCGGGAAACCCTGCGCGAAGCCGAGCGCGTACTGGCGCCGGAAGGCCGGCTGGTACTGACCGGATTCAACCCGGTTTCGCTTTTCGGGCTGCGGCGGGTCTGGAGCCGGCAGCAGGCACCGTGGAATGCCCATTTCCTCAGCCTGCGCCGCCTCAAGGACTGGCTGGAGCTGCTGGATTTCGACCTCGCCAGCGGTGCCTTCCTGTGTTACGCCCCGCCTACCGGCAGCGAAGAATGGCGCAGCCGCTTCCGCTTCATGGAGTCGGCCGGCGACCGCTGGTGGCCGGCTGCCAGCGGCGTCTATGCCTTGCATGCCATCAAGCGGGTGCGCGGCATGCGGCTGATCCGTCCCAACTGGTCGCTGCGTCGCCCGATCATCGCCGTTCCGCAACCCGAACAACCCGCCGTCACTTCGCGTGAAGGCCAGCAGAATGAACCAAAAGCCTGACACTATGGTCGAGATCTATACCGACGGCGCCTGCAAGGGCAACCCCGGCCCCGGTGGCTGGGGCGCCTTGCTGCGCTGTCAGGGGCAGGAAAAAGAACTGTTCGGCGGCGCGCCGGACACCACCAACAACCGCATGGAACTGCAAGCCGTGATCGAAGCGCTGCGCTGCCTCAAGCGCCCGTGTGACATCGACATCTACACCGACTCGCAATACGTGCAAAAAGGCATCAGCGAGTGGATCACCGGCTGGAAGGCCCGCGGCTGGCGCACGGCCAGCAAGGCTCCGGTCAAGAATGCCGACCTGTGGCAGATGCTGGATGCCGAAGTGGCCCGTCACCGTATCCAGTGGCACTGGGTCAAGGGCCACGCCGGGCACGAATTCAACGAACGGGCCGACGAGCTGGCCAACCGCGGCGTCGAACTGGTCCGTTAACCCTTTTTTAGCGCAGGCCGGCGGCCTGCCGTTTTACTGAAGCATATGCGTCAAATCATCCTCGATACCGAAACCACCGGGCTGGACCCGCAGTCGCACCGGCTGATCGAAGTCGCCGGTCTGGAAATGGTCAACCGCAAGCTGACCGGGCGACACCTGCACCTGTACATCCACCCGCAGCGCGACATTGATCCCGATGCCCAGCGCGTGCACGGCATCAGTCTTGACATGCTCGAAGGCAAGCCGGTGTTCAAGGCCGTTGCCGGCGAGATCGCCGATTTTCTGCGTGATGCCGAGCTGATCATCCACAACGCCGCGTTTGACATCGGTTTTCTCAACGCCGAATTTGCCCGGGTCGGCCTGCCTGCCACCCAGAAAGTTGCCGGCAATGTCATCGACACACTGGCGATGGCGCGCGAGATTTTCCCCGGCAAGCGCAACAACCTCGATGCCCTGTGCGACCGCTTTGACATCGACCGCAGCAACCGTACCCTGCACGGCGCCCTGATCGACTGCGAACTGCTGGCCGATGTCTACCTGGCCATGACCCGCGGACAGGAAAGCCTGGAAATGGCCATCGAACCGGACCAGGGCGAAGGCGGGACACTCCGGCTGGGCAACCGCAAGCCGCTGGTGGTCCAGAAAGCCAGCGAGGCCGAATGTGCCGTCCACAGCCGTTATCTCGAACTGCTGGACAAAAAGGCCGGCGGGCCATGCGTGTGGCGTGACTACGAACCGTTGCCGCCGGCTGCCGGGACAGAGGCATGAGCCGCTGTTTGGCGCTGGTGCCCGCCGCCGGCGGTGGCAGCCGCATGGGGGCCGACCGGCCCAAGCAGTATCTTGACCTCGCTGGCGCCCCGCTGCTGGCCCATACCCTGCGCCGCCTGCTGGCCGAGCCGCGTCTGGCCCGGGTGCTGGTGGTGCTGGCCCCGGACGATGTCTGGTTTGACCGCTTTGACTGGCCGCGGGACGTGCGGCTGGAAATCCTGCGGGTCGGCGGGGCGACACGGGCCGAAAGCGTACGCAATGGCTTGCTGCATGCCGGCGCGGCGGCGGATGACTGGGTGCTGGTACACGATGCTGCCCGCTGCTGCCTGCCGCCCGATGCGCTGGGCCGGCTGATCGATACTTTGCAGGCTGATCCGGTCGGCGGACTGCTGGCCCTGCCGGTAGCCGACACACTGAAGCGGGGAACTGCCGAACAGCGGGTGGAGCAGACCGTTTCCCGCGAAGGATTGTGGCTGGCGCAGACCCCGCAGATGTTCCGGGCCGGCATGCTGGCGCTGGCGCTGGACCGTCCGCTGGACCGGGCGATCACCGACGAGGCCAGCGCCATCGAGCGTCTGGGCCTGGTGCCGCGCCTGGTGACGGGCGATGCGCTGAATTTCAAGGTGACCTGGCCGCACGATCTGGTGCTGGCGCGGGCCGTGCTCGGTCTGGACACCGCGGGGAAATAACAAGGGGAACAAGGGATGAATCTGCGAATCGGGCAGGGATGGGACGTACACCGGCTGGTGGAGGGGCGTCCTCTGGTACTGGGCGGGGTGACGATCCCGTTTGACAAGGGACTGGACGGACATTCGGATGCTGATGCGCTGTGTCACGCCATTACCGATGCGCTCTTGGGTGCAGCTGCGCTGGGCGACATTGGCCGGCACTTTCCCGACACTGACCTAGAGTTCAAGGGAGCAGACAGTCGTGTGCTGCTGCGGGAAGCGGTGCGCCGGGTGCGGGCTGCCGGTTTTGACATCGTGAACGTCGACAGCACGGTGATTGCCCAGGCTCCGAGGCTGGCGCCGCATGTTGAAGCCATGCGCCGCCATCTGGCGGCTGATCTGGAGCTGTCTCCGGACCGGGTCAACGTCAAGGCCAAGACCAGTGAGCGCCTCGGGCATCTGGGCCGTGGCGAGGGAATTGCAGCAGACGCCGTGTGCCTGCTGCAGTCATGCAGGCAGGAATGAAAACCTGCTTGCTGCCATGTCAGCGTCACCATGCTGTGGGATAATGGTGACGGTTACTGTGGAGAACGTCAGCATGAACGAACAAGACAAAATGAAAGCAGCGGCTGCCAAAAAAGCGATCGACTACGTGCCGGAAGGCGCCATTATCGGCGTGGGCACCGGATCAACCGCCAATTTCTTCATCGATGAACTGGCCAGGATCAAGGACCGCATCGAAGGCGCCGTGGCGAGCTCCCAGGCGACTGCCGACCGCCTGAAGGCGATCGGCATCCAGGTATTCGACCTGAACGGCGTGGGCGAATTGCCGGTGTATGTGGATGGCTGCGACGAAATCAACCATTACCTGCACATGATCAAGGGCGGTGGCGGTGCGCTGACCCGCGAAAAGATCATTGCTACTTCGTCCCGCCAGTTCATCTGCATCGCCGACGAAAGCAAGCTGGTCAAGCGTCTGGGCGCTTTCCCGCTGCCGGTCGAGGTCATCCCGATGGCGCGCAGCCTGGTGGCCCGCAAGCTCGTCAAGCTGGGCGGCCATCCGGAATGGCGCGAAAACTTCGTGACCGACAACGGCAACCTGATCCTGGACGTGCATGATCTGGCCATCGACCAGCCGCTGGAGATGGAGGAAACCATCAACCGCATGGCCGGCGTGGTGACCTGCGGCCTGTTTGCCCGCCGCCGTGCCGACGTGCTGCTGCTGGGCCGCAGCGACGGCACCGTCCAGATCATTGAATGATCCTTGTCATCAAGAGGTAACAGGGAAACGACTAGACTGCCTGCTTTAGTCTGGTACCGTGATTGCCGGTGGCTTGTGTCACCGGCAATTTCCGCAGGGGGATGCCGGCATTCCCTTGGCAGTTGAATGGAAGAGCGACAGCATGCCCAACGAACATATCTCCAAGCAGTTTGACGTAGAACTGGAAACCATCCGCACCCGCGTGCTGCAGATGGGCGGTCTGGTCGAACAGCAGATCGGCAATGCCGTCCAGGCTCTGCTCGACGGCGATACGGACCGTTTGTCCCAGGTCATGGCCGACGATGTGCAGGTCAACGCGATGGAAGTACGGCTGGACGAGGAATGCCAGCTCATCATTGCCCGTCGCCAGCCTGCTGCCCGTGACCTGCGCATGGTCATGACTGTCATCAAGACGATCACCGATCTCGAGCGCATCGGCGACGAGGCGGAAAAGATCGCCCGGGTCGGCAAGAGCATGCTTGAAGGTGACCGCGTCTTTGTGCCGCGCCTGCGTGAAATCGAAAAAATGGCCGAGGTAGCCACGTCGATGCTGCGCCGTGCACTGGATGCCTTTGCCCGTCTTGATGCCCAGGGCGCCCTGGACGTGGCCCGGCAGGACCGCCTGCTGGACGAGGAGTTCAGCGCCAACCTGCGCCAGCTCATCACGTTCATGATGGAAGATCCGCGTACCATCTCCATGTCGCTGGACACCATTTTCATCGCCAAGGCCATCGAGCGCATTGGCGACCACGCCAAAAACCTGGCCGAATACGTGGTGTATTTGGTCAAGGGCAAAGACATCCGCCACGTTTCGCTGGAAGATGTCGAGCGTCAGGGGCTGTAAGCCCTGACTGGCTGACGGGACGGTGACGCCGTCCCGTTGTTGTTTTCATGCGCGGCAACCATGGCGTTGCCGCTTCGAGTGTGCAGTACATGACCGTCCCTTTTGAAACGCTGGCCGCTGTCGATCTTGGCTCCAACAGCTTCCGGCTCCAGATTGTCCGGGTCACCGAAGGCGGACTGTTTCCGATCGACTCGCTCAAAGACACCGTCAGGCTCGGAGCCGGCCTGCTGCCCAACGGCAATCTGGACGATGCCGTGGCCGCCCGCGCGCTGGCCTGTCTGGCGCGCTTCGGTGAACGCCTGCGCGGCTTCAAGCCCGACCGCGTCCGTGTAGTCGGCACCAATACCTTGCGCGTAGCCAATCATGCCGAGGCATTCATTGCCCGGGCCGAGGCACTGCTGGGGTTTCCGATCGAAATCATCGCCGGTCGTGAAGAGGCCCGCCTGATCTATCTGGGCGCTGCGCACAGCCTGCCGCTGTCACCGGAAAAGCGGCTGGTGGTCGATATTGGCGGCGGTTCCACCGAGTTCATCATCGGCCAGGGCATGCAGGCCTTGCGTACCGAGAGCCTGACCATGGGCTGCGTCAGTTACAGCCTGCGGTTCTTCCCGGACGGGCGCATGACCCGCAGCCGTTTTCGTGATGCCGAACTGGCTGCCCGCGACCAGGTGCAGCGGATCGCCCGCGACTTTTCGCCGGAGCACTGGCAATGTGCCATCGGCACGTCGGGCACGGCGCGATCGCTGCGCGACATTCTGGAGCAGTCGGATTTCAGCGAAGAAGGTATCACGCTGGAGGGCATGGAGCGCCTGCGCCACGAACTGATCAAGATCGGGCAGATGCAGGACGTGACCCTCAAGGGCTTGCGCGAAGACCGGGCTCCGGTCCTGCCGGGCGGGCTGGCCATCATGCTGGCTGTCTTTGAGGAACTGCAGGTCCAGCGCATGGGGCTGACGCTGGGAGCCTTGCGTGACGGCGTGCTTTACGACTTGCTCGGACGTGAGGAAGCCTGCGATCCGCGGGCCAAGACAGTGGATTTCATGATGCGCCGTTATCACGTCGAGGCAGCCCAGGCGACACGGGTGGCCAGGCTGGCGCAGCGGTTTTATGCCGCACTGGCACCTTATCCGGCTGACAGCGAGCATGAGCGCGAGCTGGCATGGGCCGCGCAGCTGCACGAGGTGGGGCTCGACATTTCCCACTCGGGTTTTCACAAGCATGCCGCGTACATCGTGGAAAACAGCGACATGCCGGGCTTTTCCCGGCGCGAGCAGCAGCGGCTGGCCACCCTGATCATGGCGCAGCGTGGTTCGCTGACCAAGCTCGCCAACCGTGTCGGGATTGACGAATCACTCTGGCCGGCCATCCTGTCCTTGCGACTGGCCGCCCTGCTGAGCCGCAGTCGCCGTGATCCGGATTTCCCTGCCACCTTCATGGCCAGCAGCGATTCCGGGCATGTGTTCCGGCTGGTTTTCGAACCTGACTGGCTCAAGCAGCATCCGCTGACTGCCACGGCACTTGCCGAAGAAGCCGTCCGCTGGAAAGACATCGGTTTCGAGTTGCTGATTCCGCAACTCCTGGCTGAGCCGGAGCGTGCACGCAAAGGCAGCTGAGAAGGCACGGTGTTTTAGAGCGGCTGACAAAACCTCAGGCAAGCATTGGCCTGATCTTGGTCAGGCAGCCTTGGCTTGTCGATAAAACAGGTTTTGTTGGCAGCTCTTGGTTAGGCCGGCCTGGTGTTGCTCCAGTGTCCTGCCATCCGGGCTTGCACTTGATGCTGTTGCGCCCGATAACCCTGTTGCTGGCAGGATGGTTGCGGTAATGCTCAGCGGTCCCGAACTGCCGGGTGTGGCGGCAAATGCTCGCCATCGATGTGCAGGGGTTCGGTCAGGGCATAGCCGCGGGCGTATACCGATTCGATCGGCAGGATCTTGCCGTACTGGCGCAGGGGTTTGTCACGCAGGCGATGGATCTGGGTGGCCAGCCGCCGGGGATCGAAATAATCCGGCTGGTGGCCGATTGCCCGGATCAGCCGGGTGTGTCCGACCGGTATGCCGGTTTGCCGGGCCATTTCCTGCAGCAGCAGGGTTTCGCTGACGCTGAGCTGGACTTCTTCACCTTCCGGAGTGACCAGCAGCCAGCGCTGTGGCTTGAGTTGCCAGCGCAGCTGTGTGCTGACCGGAGTCTGCCGGCGTTCACACTGTCGCTGGATCAGGGCAGCCAGCTCCTGATAGTCGACCGGCTTGACGAGATAGACGTCCGCACCTGCTGCATAGCCTTCCAGGCGCTGTTCGCGCTGGCTGCGGGCCGTCACCATCAGGATGCACGGCGGCTGTGGCAGTTCGCGCAGCCGGGCGGCCAGTGTCAGGCCGTCCGAACCGGGCAGGCCCAGATCCAGGATCACGAGGTCGGGCAGGTTGCCGGCGTGCTGGCGCCAGAATGTCTCGGCAGAAGGGCTGGCACTGACGAAATGGCCGTGCGACGACAGGAAATCCGCCATATCTTCACGCAGCGTTGGTTCGTCCTCGACCACGGCGATGCGGAAAAAACGATATGATTCAGGCATTTTTGTCATTCTGTTTGATGTTAAATGGGATTATATGGTGCAAGCACGCTGGAAAGCAGCTGTCGTGGACCGTTTTGCTGGCTGGCATGGCTGGTTGCGGGATGGTTGTACCTGGCCGGTGCATCCGTGCATGCTGCCCAGCCAACCCTGCTCCAGCTGGCGGGGGTGCAGGATCAGCTGCCCCTGGCCGGTCACATGGTCATGTTGCGGGATCCGACCAGGCTTCTGAGTGTCACGGAAGCTGCCAGCCGGCTGGCAGCTGACGAATTTTCCCCGCTGGCCGGCAATGTTTCCCTGGGGTATACCGGCGACGATGTCTGGCTGGCTTTCCGCTTGCGCGCACCTGCAGATCCGGTGCAGGCGCACTGGCTGGAGGTTCCGCCGGCCGTACTGGACCGTGTCAGCCTCTTCGCCAGACATGCCGGTGGCTGGAGGGAAGAGAGCATCGGCGACACCCTGCCGTTTTCCGGGCGGAGGATGCCGGTACCGATGGCGACTTTCCGGCTGGCACCGGTCGGAGAGCCCCTGTACCTGTTGCGGATCCGTACCAGCAGCGCCATGCAGACCGATCCGGTGATCTACGGCGAAACCGCCTATCTCGTGCACATGCAGCGCGTCCTGCTCGGACAGGGGCTGTTTTTGGGTGCGCTGCTGCTGGTCGGGCTGCTGTCGCTGGTATGGTGGCGGGCCTCGAAGGAAACGGTCTATCTGCTCTACGCGGCTTACCTCGTGTGCAATAGCGTGGCGCTGGCTGCTCCCATGGGGCTGACAGTGCAGTATCTGCATCCCGAGAGCCCGGCCTGGTCCTTCTACACGACGGGATGGTCCTTCCTGCTGGCCATCATGCTGTCAAACCTGTGCGTTGCCCGGATCCTGAAAACCCGGCAACGCACGCCATGGGCGCACCGGACCATTGTACTGACCAACAGTCTGGCAGGGCTGGGGTGCCTGGCCATGCCGTTTGGCGGCTACGGCATGCTGATGCCGCTGGTCCTGCTGCTGTCGCTGGTGCTGATCCACTGGCTGCCGTGGGTGTGCTGGCGACAGATCCGCCAGCGCCGGCTGCAACTGGGATACTGGTTTCTGGCCGGGCTGTCGGTGTACGGGATTGGCATCGACATGAATTTCCTGCGTTTGCTGGGCGTGCTGGAACCGGGGGGGCTGAACCATATGCTGACCGTCGGGGCGCTCTTGTTGCAGATGGTATTCATGGGCACCGGTCTCGCGTTCCGGACCCACAGCCGGCAGCAGAAAAAGACGCTGGTCCAGGTCGCCAAACTGTCCCGGGCCCGGGCATTGAGCCGGCGGCTGGACGCACAGGTGGACGAGCGGACCCGGTTGTTGCGCGAGGAGATCAGCGAGCGTCAGCGTACCGAGAGGTTGCTGTTGCAGCGTGAGGCACAGCTCAAGCTGTCACTGACCGACAAGCAGCGGGATCTGGACGAGCAGCGCCGCTTTGTGGCCATGCTGTCGCACGAGCTGCGTACGCCGATGGCCGTGATCGACAGTGCTTCGCAGATGCTGTCGCTACGCTTGCCGGCATCCGACCGCAGCAGCCAGTCGCGTCTGGCCCGTATCCGGCAGGAAGTGCGCCGGCTGACAGCCCTGTGCGACAACTGGCTGGCAGATGACCGGCTGGGGCAGCAGTCGCAGCGCCTGCAGCCGGTTTGCTGCTCGCTGGCGGTCTGGCTGCAGGACGTGGTTGCCGGTATCCAGTGTGAGTCCGGTGACATCCATCTGCATGAGCTGCCGGCCACCGAGGTGGTGATTGATCCTTTCCTGTTGCGTGTCGCCCTGCACAACCTGATCGACAATGCCCGCAAGTACTCGCCAACCGGACTGCCGGTTGAGCTGCACGCCGGATGCCGGCCTGACGGCATGCTGGTCCTGGTTGTGGCAGACCGGGGCAGTGGTGTGCCCGACGTTCTCAAAGAAACGATTTTCGAGCGCTACGAGCGCGGGCGCGAACACGTCGCCAGCATCCGCGGGCTGGGGCTCGGACTGTCCATCGTGCGCCGCATTGTCGAACAGCACCAGGGGCAGGTGCATGTACGGGACCGGCCCGGTGGCGGCAGCGAGTTTGTCGTGCAGCTGCCGGTTGTCGTCTCTGCCGTGCCGTCGCCTGAGCCCCGATTGCTGCCTGCTGCCTTGATGCAGGGGGAGCCGGCTCATCTGCCGGACAAGGCGGTCTGAAACCAGCGGCGGACTGGCCGGTGGTTTCGTCTGGAAAAGGCCTGCCAGGCGGGCGCAGGGTCAGGGAAGTGATGGCCGGTCTGGCACGAAGGTTGCGGTAATGCCTTGCTGGACCGGGTCTGGCAGCGTTCCGGTTTTTGCCGCCAGTACTGAGGGTGCCAGCCGGGTTTTCAGACCGAAACCAGGATGTCGCCGTGCGATTCTGCCAGGACATGCTTGGTGACACTGCCCAGCAACAGGGTTTCAATCATGCTTTCTCCCTGCTTGCCCATGACGATCAGGTCGCAATCCTGGATCTGTTCCTGTTCAAGGATGTGGAAGGCCGGATGCCCGTACAGGATGACCGATTCGCAGCGGCCAGCGGACAGACCGGTTGTTTCGCGCAGTCCCTGGAGCTTTTCGGTGGCCTGTTGCTTCATCTGTGAGCGGTATTGCCGGAGCGTCTGGCCATCAACGCCGGCATAGCGCAACTGGCCTTCGAAGGGAACTTCAAATGCATGCAGCAGCACGATTTCGGCTTGGGGCGCCAGGGCAAGGGCGTGCCGGATGGCACGACTGGAGGCTGGAGAAAAATCTACCGGTACCAGCAGGCGGCGATAGGGCTCATGCGCCGTCTGTTTGACGACCAGTACAGGACAGGTGGCGGTGCTGATCATGCGGTGTGCCGTGGTACCCAGCAAATGGTGCCGGACCAGGCTTTCGCCTTTGGCCCCGCAGACCAGCAGGTCGGCGGTAATCGCGCTGATCATCCGCCGCAGGGTCGGCAGGAGCGGGCCGGCCTCGACATGCGTGACGGGACATGTACCAAAACGCTGCTCAAGCGCAGTGGCCAGTGCATCGAGTCGTTGTTGTGCTTGAGTCTGTATGCGGGTTTCCATGCGCTCTTCACCGGGAACAGCAAGTTGTTGCAGGCGCTCAAGGCTGGCGAGATGGGGAATGTGCAGCAGGTGGAGGGTCGCCATGATTTCCTGGCTGACCAGTGCCGCCCGTTCTGCGGCATGGCGTGCCGGGGCCGAGAGGTCGGTGGCGGTGAGAATCCGGTGAAAATCAGTCATGCTGGCGGCTCCTGTGGAAGGGCGGAGGACAGAGCTGTTTTGCAGATTGTTCTTGCTGGACGGGGCTTGTCGAGACTGTCTGACTGCATGCCGCCCGGTCGTGGATGGCAACCCTCCTGTTGTTTTGTCGGGGGGAGGGGCGAACAGGTTACTTGCCGATACTATGGCATGGATGTGAGACCTCACCAGAACCATGACCGGTTTCAGGTGCGTGAGTTGATGTCATGGCCCGGATCGGCTGGCCTGTGTGTGGTGCCAGATAAAGCCGGCCCGGGAAGAGGGATTGGTATATTGCGGAAAGTCGAGGGTGCGCTATCGCGGAGCATTAATGATGCACATGACAGAATGTGTCTTTGCCGGAGGGCATGCAGCTTGAGCGGGCGGTGGGGAAAACTGGTATCAGGCAGAGGCTGGTCCGTGCTTGTTTGTCATGATGCGGATGACTGCGATGCTGGTTAAAACCAACAGATTGACCGACCAATGACCGCAAGCAGGGATACTGACCCGAGCCGCTACCCAAGTGTGATGACCGGATTCATAGTTTCCGGGCGCAGCACTATCGGGGGAATGGATAGGAAAGCAGCAGGCAAATGAAAACGCCGTGAACACATGGTTCACGGCGTTGAATCTTGGCTCCCCGACCTGGGCTCGAACCAGGGACCTACGGATTAACAGTCCGGCGCTCTACCGACTGAGCTATCGGGGAATCGATGGAGGGCGATTATCCAAATGCCGGGAAGGGATGTCAAGTCATGAGTTCGCACGAAGCTCTGTGCTACATTGCCCGACTCGATTATGAATTTTCATGTGCCATGATTGCTGCCGTACTGTTTGATCTGGATGGAACGCTGGCGGATACCGCTTTGGATCTGGGCTGGGCCCTGAATGCCTTGCTGAGGGAAGAAGGGCGCTCACCACAGTCGTTCGCTGTGATCCGTCCTGTGGCCAGCCACGGCGCCCGCGGGCTGGTCCGGCTGGGATTTGGCATGGACACTGACCATCCGGAGTTCGAGCGGTTGCGACTGCGGTTTCTGGATCTGTACGAGCAGCATTTTGCGGTAGACACCGTGCTGTTTGATGGCGTCAACCTGATGCTGGATGCGCTCGTGGCAGAAGGGCTGGCTTGGGGAATTGTCACCAACAAGCCTCGCCGCTTTACCGACCGCCTTGTGCCACAGCTGGGGTTTTGCCAATCACCGGGGGTGGTCGTCAGTGGTGACACCACGCATGCTGCCAAGCCGGATGCTGCTCCCATGCTTCATGCCTGCAAGCAGCTTGCCGTGAGTCCTGCAGACTGTGTCTATGTGGGAGATGCCGAGCGGGATATTGTTGCCGGCCGTGTTGTCGGGATGCAGACCATGCTGGCGAGATGGGGGTACATTGCAGATCACGAACAGCCTGAGCTGTGGGGGGCCGACCATGAAATCGGGCATCCGCTGGAACTTTTACCCGTTTGCAAGCGTCTGATGGTATAGTTGAGGAACTTGATTCTGCCGAGCAGAAACCTGAGCCAAGGGGTCGACATGGCTTCGACGGGGGTTGCAAAGCGAATGAGGGCATACCGGGATTTCAGTCACCCCGTAAAACGCTGAAGCAATATAGTCGCAAACGACGATACTTACGCTCTGGCTGCTTAATGCACCGGACTCTGCACATTCTCTCCCATCGGGATGGTCAGGTAACTGACAGCAGAGTCATTTAGATGGGATCGCGTCAGACCGGGTTACTTGGCCGGGCGCTAAATCCAAGGTAACTCGCCAAAGTGAAGCCTGTCGGTCGGCGTCGCGGAGGTTAAATCCAAATGGCCAGACTAAGTATGTAGAACTCATCGTAGAGGATTTCCGGACGCGGGTTCGATTCCCGCCGACTCCACCAAT
>JAGPIM010000154.1 GCA_018055005.1 Laribacter sp. | reverse complement strand
ACACTGTGGCAAGAATCATCGTCGTGACGTCCGGCAAGGGCGGAGTAGGCAAAACCACCACCAGTGCAAGCATTGCCACAGGGCTCGCCCTGAAAGGCCACAAGACCATCGTCATCGACTTTGACGTGGGCCTGCGCAATCTGGACCTGATCATGGGCTGCGAACGACGGGTAGTGTACGACCTGATCAACGTGATCCACGGCGAGGCCACCCTCAACCAGGCCATGATCAAGGACAAGCACTGCGACAATCTTTACGTGCTGCCCGCCTCGCAAACCCGCGACAAGGACGCACTGACCGAAGAGGGCGTCGGCAAGGTGCTGGAAGAACTGGCACAGGACTTTGAATACATCGTGTGCGATTCTCCGGCCGGCATCGAGCGGGGGGCGGTACTGGCCCTGTATTACGCCGACGAAGCCATTGTCGTCACCAACCCGGAAGTCTCCAGCGTACGCGACTCCGACCGCATCCTCGGCATTCTGGCAGCCAAATCCAGACGGGCTCTGGAAAAACAGGAGCCGGTCAAGGAACACCTGCTGATCACCCGGTACGCCCCTTCCCGGGTCGACAAGGGCGAAATGCTGTCGGTCGAAGACATCCAGGACATCTTGCGCATTCCGCTGATCGGCGTGATTCCGGAAAGCATGGCCGTCCTGCAGGCATCCAACCAGGGGATGCCTGTCATCCACCTGACCGACACCGACGTGGCCGAAGCTTACAAAGACGTGGTAGCCCGTTTCCTCGGCACCGAAACCCCGATGCGCTTTCTGGAAGCCCCGAAAGTGGGACTGCTCAAGCGGCTGTTTGGAGGATAAGGCATGTCGCTGATTGAAAAACTGTTTGGCAAACGCCAGAAAACCGCCTCGATCGCGCGCGAGCGCCTGCAAATCATCCTGGCACACGAACGCAATGGCCGGATTGAACCGGATTACCTGCCACAATTGCAGCAGGAACTGATTGCGGTCATTTCCAAATACGTCAAGATCGCCCCGGAAGACATCAAGGTTCAGCTTGAACGCCAGGACGATCTGGAAGTGCTTGAAGTGAACATCGTGCTGCCTGAACCACAGCAACGCACCGTCGCATGACTCTTACCGAACTCCGCTATGTTGTCGCCGTTGCCCGCGAACGCCACTTCGGGCGGGCCGCTGCCGCCTGCTTTGTCAGCCAGCCGACCCTGTCGATTGCAGTGAAAAAGCTCGAGGACGAGCTGGGTGTCACCCTGTTCGAACGCGGGCCGGAAATCACCATTACCGACATCGGCCGCCAGATCATCGAGCAGGCGCAGGTGGTGATCGAAGAAGCCTCGGCCATCAAGCGCATCGCTGGCGAGCGCCAGAGCGAGCTGGTCGGCCCGCTCAAGCTCGGCATCATTTTCACCATCGGCCCCTACCTGCTGCCACGGCTGATCCCCACCCTGCGGGTGCTGGCACCGGACATGCCGCTGTTTCTGGAGGAAAACTACACCGCCAGACTCGCCGACATGCTCAAAAGCGGCGAAATCGACTGCGCTGTCGTGGCCGAACCGTTTGACGAGCCCAACATCGTCACCTTGCCGCTGTACGACGAACCTTTTGTGGTGGCCACCCCGAAAAACCACCCATGGTCCACCCGTGATGCCGTGGCCTCGTGTGAGCTGGTCGGTGAATCGCTGCTGCTGCTGACGCAGGGCAACTGCTTCCGCGACCAGGTACTGGCCGTGTGTGACCGCAATGCCCAGCCGCGGGTCGATGGCCATCCGCTGGCCCAGGCCCTCTCCGGCAGTTCACTCACCACCATCCGCCACATGGTGGCCAGCGGAGTCGGCATCACCGTATTGCCGGCCACCTCGGTCAGCCAGGGGGACCGCGACCTGCTGAGCATCCTGCCGTTCAGCGGCAGCCCGCCGACCCGTCGGGTCGTGCTCGCCACCCGCCGCCACTTCCCGCGCATGAACGCCATCCGGGCACTGGCACAGGCCATCCGTACCAGTGGACTGAGCCCGGTGCAGATGCTGGATGACCGCGGTGAGCCGCTGGTCCCGGGGCGCTGCGCCGCGCATTGACGCCAACCGGAACAGGCGGCAAACTGGCCAGACCATTCAATCATTCCATTTGCTTGACCGGTTGGATGGCTGGCCTGCTCCGGCAGGAGATCATGGCGCCGCTTTAACGACAACTTGCGGGGCGCCCTCCAAATTCCGCTAAAGCGTCGCCCGTTCCGACCGGGTACGCTGTCGTCGGAGTCTGCCATGTACGATTGCCAAACCGACGCCGCTACTGAATTCAGTTTCGCACCCGAAACGCCAGTCCGGCCTGCCCCTGCCTCTCCGGCCCCTCGCTCCCCGCTGCGTGGCCGTTTCTACTGCCTGCCCGGACCCGATCACCAGGCCGACGACCTCGCTGCCTTGCAGACACTGGCCTGCGCCCATGGTTACCGGCTGGAACGCCCCCCCCAGGGCTGGTATCTGGCTGACGTCACCTTTGAAGATGCACTGACGCTCAATGCCCGGCTGGGCGAGCGCTTCGTCACCCACTGCGAATTGCGGCTGGCCCACCCTGTCCGCATGGCCTGACCCCGGCCAGCCGGCATGGAGGGATGGCCGGGCTTTGCGCTAGAATCGCGCGTTCCGCTTTTGCAGTAGATGTCTTGTCATGCCCTCCGCCACTTCCGCCCCGCCACGACGCACCTGGCGCACCGAATCGTCGGCGCTGCTGCGTCTGGCGACACCCATGATGATTGCCCAGATGGCCCAGGTCGCCACCGGTTTTGTCGATACCGTGATGGCCGGCCGGGTCAGCCCGGACGATCTGGCGGCCGTTTCGATCGGTTCCAGCATCCTCATCACGGTGTTCCTGACCCTGTCGGGCGTCATCATGGCGCTCAACCCGCTGATCGCCCACCAGCTCGGTGCCCGCCAGTTTGAGCGTATCGGTCCGATAGTACGCCAGGGGTTCTGGGTCGCAGCCGGACTGGGCCTCTTCGGCCTTGCCCTGATGTTTGCCCTGATGCCGTGGCTGCCGGGCTGGCTGTCACTGGAAACCAGCGTGGCCGACAAGGTCAACGGCTATCTGGCCGGTGCCGCACTGGGTGTGCCGGGCATCCTGCTCTATCGCGTGCTGCACGCCTATTCATCCAGCGTCAACCAGACCCGTCCGATCATGCTGGTCAGCCTCGCGGCACTGGCACTCAACGTACCGCTCAACTACATGCTGATCCACGGACTGTTCGGCCTGCCGGCCCTCGGTGGCGCCGGCTGCGGCTGGGCTACCGGCATCGTGTTCTGGTTCAGCTTCATCGCACTGGCCCTGTATACCCGTTACAGCCGCGCCTATGATGCCTGCCCGGTCTGGCAACGGCTGGAAGCTCCCAGCCGGCAGCTGATCGGGCAGATCCAGCGCCTCGGCCTGCCGATTGCCCTGTCGTTTTTCCTGGAGGTCAGCACCTTCACCTTTGTCACCCTGCTGATCGCCCGGCTGGGCAGTACCGTGGTGGCCGGTCACCAGGTGGTGATCAACTTCACCACCCTGACCTACATGGTGCCGCAGTGCCTTGCCATGGCACTGACCGTACGGGTCGGTCATGCACTGGGCGCCAACAATCCGCAGCTGGCACGTTTCCGCAGCCTGATCGGCATCCTGCTCGGCGCCGTCACCGCCATTGCCAGCTCCACCCTGATCCTGTTCCTGCGCACCCCGATTGCCGAGCTCTACACGCCGGATCCGCAGGTCGTGGCACTGGCCGCCAGTCTGATGCTGTTTGCGGTGTTCTACCAGTTTTTCGACGCAATCCAGACCATTGCCACCGGTGCCCTGCGCGGCTACAAATCGACCACCGGTCCGATGCTGGTACACCTTGTCGTGTTCTGGGGACTGGGGCTGGGCGGCGGCAGCTGGCTCGGACTCAACCAGGTCACCCTGTTTGGCCATGCCATGCCGACCGGTGCCTACGGGTTCTGGGTGGCACTCACCCTGAGCCTGACTCTGGCTGCCTTCATCCTCGGCGCCGTCTTGCTGCATGTCTCCCGCCAGAAACTCAATGATGGCCGCCAGCCGGTCCTGCACGAGGCCCTTGCATGAACCTGTCCGTCTGTTCCCGTGCCGATCTGGCGCCCCTGACCACCTTTGGCGTGCCGGCCACGGCAGCCAGGCTGCTGACGCTGGAACACCTGTCCCAGCTGCCGGACATGCTGGCCGACCCCGGATTCCGGGCCGGTCCGCGCCTGATCCTTGGTGGCGGCAGCAACCTGCTGTTTACCCGCGACTATCCCGGTACGGTGCTGCGGGTGGCACTGCGCGGCATCCGGGTACTGGCCGACGACGGCGAACACATGCTGGTCGAGGCCGCAGCCGGTGAAAACTGGCATGCCTTCGTGCGTCAGACGCTGGCGCTGGGTGCCTTCGGGCTGGAAAACCTCAGCCTGATTCCCGGTACGGTGGGCGCCGCGCCGGTACAGAACATCGGAGCCTATGGCGTGGAGGCCGGCGACCTGATCGATTCGGTAGTCTGCGTTGACCTTGCCAGCGGCGAGCAGCACATTGTCAACGGCACGGAATGCGCTTTTGGCTACCGTGACAGCCGGTTCAAGCACGACTGGCTGGACCGGCGGCTGATTACGGCCGTACGTTTCCGCCTGTCACACCGCTTCACCCCGCGCACCGGCTATGGCGCCATTGCCGCCGAGCTGGCCAGCCACGGCATTGACACGCCGGGCGCACAGGATGTCTCTGACGCCATCTGCCGCATCCGCAGTGCCAGGCTGCCTGATCCGCGCCAGCTCGGCAATGCCGGCAGCTTTTTCAAGAATCCGGTGCTGTCGGCCGCGGCAGCCCGGCAGGTGCTGGCCAGTCATCCCGAGGCTGTGCACTATGCCGCGGGTGATGGCCGGATCAAGTTTGCTGCCGGCTGGCTGATCGAGTCGGCCGGGCTCAAAGGTTATCGCCAGGGAGCCGCCGGCGTGCATGACCGGCAGGCACTGGTGCTGGTCAACCATGGCGGTGCGCATGGGCAGGACATCCGGGCACTCGCCCATCATGTCCAGGACACGGTACGATTACGCTATGGGATTGACCTGGAACCGGAGCCCCTGATCCTGTAGCGACTTCCCTTTTCCTCCATCATCCTGACTGCGAAAGACTTGCCCATGACTGCTCGCCTTACACAGGTCCTGCCGCTGCACGGCCAGCGGATGATCGTTGGTTTTGACAACGGGATCAGCGCCACGCTGTGGCTGTCCCGGGTGACAGCAGGCATGCAGGAAGATTTCAGCGCCCTGGCCGATCCGGCCCTGTTTCGCAGCGCGACGGTCAGCGACAATCAGGTGGTCTGGTCCAACGGTCTGAAACTCAGCGGCGAGCAACTCTACGCCTACGCGCGCGGACAGCTCTGACGCGCGATCCCGCAACGGGACGCCATGCGCCGGGCATCAAAAATGCCCGGCATTGCCAGCGCAGAAAAACACTGGAAATACCGGGCCTTCACGTACTTACAGATGGCCGGATGCAGCCTGCCGAGATGCCAGGCTGGTACGGCACGAGGCGCCGGCCAGGAAACGTGACGAACTGAGCCAGTCCTGCTGCGGATAGTAGGCAAACACATAGCTCCCCTGGCTCAGCGTCCGGATCAGCTCTGGCGCCACGGCCGGCCGCACGGCCGGACAACCTTCGCTGCGGCCGAGCCGGCCCAGACTCGGCACCACGCCCGGATCGGCATAGGCCGCCGAATGGATCACGATGCCGCGAGCCTCGCTGTTGTGGTTGATACCCGGCTCCAGCCCTTCCAGCCGCAGCGAAGTACCGTGCTTGCCCCGGTAGGTGGCACCGGTGCGGAACAGGCCGAGTGAAGTCTGGTAGCTGTTGGGCCGGTTGGAGAACGTGCTGGCCAGGTCGCCACCGCTGTTCTTGCCGTGCGTGACCCATTCCTCGAACACCAGTCGCGGCTGGCGCAGGTCAAAGACCCACAGGCGCTTTTCCCGTGAGGGCCGCGAAAAATCAATGACTGTCAGGTAATCCTGCCGTTCATTCAGGCTGGATTCGGCACAGCCGGCCGCCGACAGCGCCAGGCGGATGGCCTGCGGACTGGCATCCGGAGCCAGGCGCAGCAGTTCGTCAGCAGAAGGCAAGGCAGCATGCGCCAGTGGCGCCATCAGGGCACAGGCAGCAGCCACGCTGCGCCAGACAGAAGATACTCGAAGCATGATCAACAATAATTCCGCAGAAAACGCACGATCAGGGTGAAGCAGGCGATTCTACGCAAAAATCGCTGGATGTCATTAAGAATCCGCAACTTAGAACATGCTCACAGCTCGGCATCCTCGTCTGCCAGAATCGGCATATTCCCGCTGGAAGCCGGTTGCCGGTCCACCGGACGGTCAGTAATGACCAGCGTGGTCCCGACCGACAGCGACCCCAGAATGGCAGGAACAAAGCTGTCCGGCAGACGTGCGCCACCGACCTGCTCCAGCATGTCCTGCCCCCGCTCCGGACGGCTCAGGTGCACAGTCAGCCATTGCAGGTTGCGTGCCTCGTCCAGCG
>JAGPIM010000153.1 GCA_018055005.1 Laribacter sp. | reverse complement strand
AATCAAGATTCTTGAGATCCATTGTTCGATTTCCTTGATCGCGTGATAACAAACAATCCACGACTTGGATTGTCAAGTTGCAATATTAAGGGCAGATTTACAATTAGCAAGTGAAAGATTATTTTTTTCGTGCAAAAAAGGCATAAAGCTGATTAATCCCGGTCACAACATGGCAATCAACCGCCGATAAAACCCGGGCATAAAAAAACAGGCCCGTTACAGGAGCCTGTTCCGCCAAGCAAAACCGGTTCGTCAGAATACTTGCGATACGTCCATTATCCGCTCATCAGCTTCAAACAGGCGCGAGGCCGGACCAACCAGCAGACCATCAGGCATATGTGCCACTTTCGGATCCTTGCCCGGATAATCGAGCGTATGCAGGAAATGGCGCAGGCAATTGAGACGGGCGCGCTTCTTGTCGTCGGATTTCACGACTGTCCACGGAGCATCGGCCGTATCGGTATGGAAGAACATGGCCTTTTTGGCAGCGGTATAGTCATCCCACTTGTCCAGCGACTGGATGTCGATCGGCGACAGCTTCCAGTGCTTGAGCGGATCATCCCGGCGGGAAATGAACCGGCGCAATTGCTCTTCCCGGCTGACCGAGAACCAGTATTTGAAGAGATGCACACCGCTGTTGCTCAGCATCCGCTCCAGTTGCGGTGCCTGACGCAGGAATTCAAGGTATTCGGCCGGTGAACAGAATCCCATCACCCGTTCGACTCCGGCACGGTTGTACCAGGAACGGTCAAAGAAAACGATTTCGCCGGCAGTCGGCAGGTTCTGGATATAACGCTGGAAATACCACTGCCCGCGCTCGACATCCGAAGGCTTTTCCAGGGCCACGACCCGGGCACCACGCGGATTGAGGTGTTCGGTAAAACGCTTGATGGTACCGCCCTTGCCGGCAGCATCGCGCCCTTCAAACAGGATAATGATGCGCTGGCCGGTTTCCTTGACCCAGCTTTGTACTTTCAGCAACTCGATCTGCAATTCCGCCTTGAGCCGTTCATATTCGGCTCGCCGCATCCGCGTACGATAAGGATAATTGGCAGGCAGCGGAGCTTCATTGCTGTCTTCCGAACTGCCGGACGGCGCATTGGCCACTTCGATGGCATTCGGCCCCAGTCCGCTGGCCCGGATATCTGCCAGTGATTGCTCGTGTGCCCGGTCCCGGGCCACTTTCATGCGGCTGGCCCGGGTGCGCGGAGGCAGCGTATTGACTGCCGCCCTGGCCGGAGCTTCTTCGCTTGTTTCAACAACAGCAGTGGGTGCGTCCACCACATCAACCGGAACATCCGTAGGATGGCTGATGCCGTTTTCACTCATGAGCAGTTCTCCTGATTTTATGGCTTTAAAAATTTTGCAAACATCCTATTCCTGCCATGCCACAGCGTCCAACAATCTTAAATGCGTATTTGATGCAACTCTAATTAACATTTGATTCCCCATGTCCATCCAGCCAGCCCCTTTGCAATTCCGCTCCGACGGCACGCCATTCAGTCCGGTTTTTGACGATGTTTACCACTCGGCCGACGGCGGACCGGGCCAGGCCCGGGAGGTTTTCCTGCACGGCAACAACCTGCCCGCGGCCTGGCAAGGGCGAACCGTTTTCACGGTAGTGGAAACCGGCTTCGGCCCCGGGCTGAATTTCCTCACCACCCTCGCCGCATGGCGGGCTGATCCGCAACGCTGCCAGCGCCTGCATTTCATCTCGGTGGAAAAATCCCCGTTCACACGGGACAGCCTGCAACACCTGCACACACAATGGCCCGGATTCGCCCGCGAAGCCGCCGACCTGCTGGCGCGCTGGCCCGTGCTCACGCCAGGCTTTCACCGGCTGACCTTCGACGAAGGACGCGTGGTGCTCACCCTGTTGCTGGGCGATGCCCAGACCCTGCTGCCCCAGTTGGTCGCCCGCGCCGATGCCTTTTACCTTGACGGTTTCTCGCCGGCCAAAAACCCTGAACTCTGGTCCCCGGCCCTGTTCCGGATACTGGCACGCCTCGCCAGACCGCAAGCCACGCTGGCTACCTATACCTCTGCCGGTTTCGTGCGCCGCGGCCTGATCGAAGCCGGCTTCGCGGTCGAGCGCCGGCCGGGCTTCGGCGGCAAGCGGCAGATGCTGGGTGGCGTCTATGCCCGGCAGACACCGGTGCGCCAGCCAGACTGGTCACGCCAGGAAGCGCTGGTCATCGGGGCCGGTCTGGCCGGGGCTGCTGCGGCCGAACGGCTGGCAGCCCGCGGCTGGCAAGTCACCGTGCTGGAACGCGAAGCCGCCCCGGCACAACGAGCCTCGGGCAACCATGTCGGCGTGCTGCTGCCGGTCCTGTCTCTCGATGACAACCTTCAGGCCCGGCTGGCACGTACCGGATTCCTGTACGCCCTGTCGCGTTTTGCCGAACTGCCGGCGTTTGAACACGGCCAGTGCGGCGTATTGCAACTGGCCCGGGATGATGAACAGGCTGCACTGCAACGGCGCGTGATTGAAACCGCCGGTTTTCCCGAGGACTATGCCCGCTGGCTGGATGCAACCGAGGCGTCGACACTGGCTGGGACCAGCGTGCCAACCAGCGGCTGGTGGTTTTCCCAGGGCAGCTGGATTCACCCGCCGGCCTATTGCCGCAGCCAGCTCAATGCCCACGGCCCGCGCATCCGGGTGCAGACCCGTGCGGCCGTGTCCCGGCTGGAACGCGATCCCGGCTCGGGTGACTGGAGCGCCTTCGATGCCGATGGCCACGAGCTGGCCCGTGCACCCGTCGTCGTCATTGCCAATGCCACCGATGCCCTGCATCTCGAGCAGACGGCCAGCCTGCCGCTCAGCAACAGCCGGCGAGTAGTCACGTTGCTGCCGGAGGCACCGGTGTTGGCGGCCCGCGACATCGTGATCTGCCGCAATGCCTACCTGACGCCGTCACTGAACGGCCTGCGCGTACTGGGTGCGACCGAGGCACCGGCCGGCGCCGAAGCAGAGCCGTGCTGGCATGCCGCCAACCTGGACAAGCTCGGGCGCATGCTGCCGGGCCAGCAGGCCGGTTTTGCCCCGGACACCCTGTCCGGCCGCGGTTGCGACCGCCCAAGCTCGCCTGACCGCCTGCCGCTGGTCGGCCCGCTACCGGCAGCAGGTGCCCGTTTTGACGTCAAGCCGGCCCGGATCGAGCGTGCTCCGGGCCTCTACTGCGCCCTCGGTTTCGGTGCCCGCGGCCTTGCATGGAGCGCGCTGGCAGGCGAGCTGCTGGCCAGCCAGATCTGCGGCGAGCCCCTGCCGGTCGAGCGGGACCTGGCAGAAGCCTGCGATCCGGCCCGCTTTGGCTGGCGGGCCGCCAGGCAACTGGCCCGGGAAAAGGTCAAACCTTAAGCCGTGCGCAACCCGTCAGGATCAAGCTGTATCAAATCGGGATTTGGGCTGTTTTTATACCGGGTAAAAGGCCACCGGACAGTACGGCAGCCAAACCGGCAGTTTCAGGGAGGAACGATGTATTACGGAGAACGCTTTAATGCGATCAGCCACATGGTCGGTGCAGTCGCCAGCATCGGCGCACTGGTGACCATGGTGGTCATTGCGGCCGGCACCAGCGACCCGTACCGCGTGGTTGGTGCCAGCGTGTTCGGCGCCACGCTGGTGTTGCTGTACGTGATTTCGACGCTGTACCACAGCGTCAAGGGCCGCAGCAAAAACGTGCTGCAAAAATTCGACCACTGCGCCATCTACCTGCTGATTGCCGGCAGCTACACCCCGTATGCCCTGGTCACCCTGCAGGGCGCCTGGGGCTGGACCCTGTTCGGCCTGATCTGGGGACTGGCAGCATTCGGCATCGTGCAGGAAGTGACCATCAGCCGCAAAAGCCAGACCCGCTGGCTGTCACTGCTGATCTATCTGGTCATGGGCTGGCTGGTGCTGATTGCTGTCAAGCCCCTGATCGCCAACCTGGCCACGGCAGGCCTGGTCTGGCTGGTGCTGGGCGGGCTGGTATACAGCATTGGCGTGTACTGGTTCATCAATGACGAGAAAATCCGCCACGGTCACGGCATCTGGCACCTGTTCGTACTGGGCGGCAGCCTGTGCATGGTGATCAGCGTGGTGGGCTGGGTACTCTGACCGATACAGGCAGCGTCTCGCCTGGCAAGACAAGGGCCGCAGCACCGGTGCTGCGGCCCTTGTGCGTCTGCCTGTACCGTGCCGGATCCGGCTCAACCATCCGGCCGATAGTCGCCGGAGCGGGCTTGTGCAATGATGCGTGCGCTTTTTCCCTGCCTTGCGAGTGCTGCCCATGGAACACCGCCCTGCTGACACGCCCGCTGCCGACCTGCATTTTGTCAGCCTCGGGTTCGACACCACCCATCTGACCGCCCGCCTTTCCAGCGGGAAAACCCTTCGGGTGCCGCTGGAATGGTTCCCTCGCCTGCGCGATGCCACGCCGGCACAACTGCAGCAATTCAAGCTGCTTCCGCGGGAAATCCACTGGGACATGCTGCGTTTTGACCTGTGCCTGGACGGTCTGCTGCACCTGTGCCACAACAATCAGGCCAGGCCGTATTGAAAACGGCGTAAAGGCCGATATTCCTGCCTTATGGACCGGCCAGCCCGGCCGGTCCATTCTCAACTCTGGCAAGTTTCCCTGACCGCTACGCCTGTCCTGCCCGCCGGACTGGCCCGGCGCCATGCCAGCATCCCTCCGTTACCATGCTTCACGATGACAAGAAAATCCATGTCGCATGCAAACAAGCATTGCCGGGGCGGAGGCAAGTCATTTCGCGTTTTTTCCCGTAAACTGCCGGTGGAGCATTTAGGACAACTTGCTTTCAAGTTTTGTCATGACTGGAGCAGTAATGAGCACCCCTTCCCGCCCTACCTGCAAGCATGTTCGCTGTAGCCAGATTGCCGTTGCCCTCGTCATCAAGCATATCCGGGATCAAGGCATCGACCTGCACAAAGCCATGGAAGATGCCCGCAACGAGGCACTCATGCTGGCAAACAACGAAGACCCTGCCGTATCCGATCACATGGAGTGTGTCAGCAGCCTGCTGGAACAGATCGAAGAATCCCTGCTGTAAAACGTCAGTCCCCGCATCCCGGCTGAAGAACGCCGGACGGGTTCCGGGCTTGTCCGCAGCCCGTCATGCCCGGTCCGCACTTGTCCGGCCCCAGCCTCCTTCGCACCTGCTACTGCATTTCTGCCGTCCTCCCCGGCCGGCCAGGGGTTTGCATGCCCTGAAAGCGCAATCCCGTTTGTCTTGCCCGCTGGCGGCAGCCCTCCTACACTCGCCGCATTTCCCTCTTTGACTTGCACGCCATGCCCCATGCCGATTTGCTGGTGGATGCCCGCTGGATCGTTCCGGTCGAGCCGCACGCCACCGTGCTCGAACACCACAGCCTCGCCGTTTCCGGTGGCCGCATTGCCGCCATCCTGTCACCGGCCGAGCGCGCCCACTGGCAGGCCGGAGAAACCGTCAGCCTGCCTTCGCACGTGCTGCTGCCGGGCCTGATCAACCTGCACGGCCATTCAGCCATGACCCTGCTGCGCGGCTATGCCGACGACCTGGCCCTGATGGACTGGCTGACCAACCACATCTGGCCGGCCGAAGGCCGGCACGTGCGCGACGATTTCGTCTTTGACGGCACCTCGCTGGCCATGGCGGAAATGATCCGCAGCGGCACCACCACCATCAACGACATGTATTTCTTCCATGGTGCGGTGGCCCGGGCCGGCATCCGTGCCGGGCTGCGCACCTTTGTCGGCTGCACCATCCTCGAGTTTCCGACCAATTACGCCATCTGCGCCGACGAATACCTGCAAAAGGCCTTGGCCGAACGCCAGGAGTATCTGGGCGAGGAGCGCGTCACGTTCACGCTGGCCCCGCACGCACCCTACACCGTGTCGGACGATACCTTCCGCAAGATCGTCACCACCGCCGAACAGGCCGACATGCTGGTGCATTGCCATATCCACGAAACGGCCGGCGAAGTAGCCGACAGCCTGCGTGACCACGGCGTCCGGCCGCTGGCACGCCTGGCCAGCCTGGGCCTGCTGTCGCCGCGGCTGACCGCTGCGCACATGGTGCATGTCGATGACAGCGATCTGGAGCTGGCAGCCAGGTACGGCATCAGCGTGGCGCACAACCCGACTTCCAACATGAAGCTCGCCAGTGGCATTGCCCCGGTCAGCCGCATGCTGCATGCCGGCATCAATGTCGGCATCGGCACTGATGGCGCCGCCAGCAACAACAAGCTCGACATGCTGGCCGACACCCGCATGGCTGCCCTGCTGGCCAAGGTCGGCACGCTGGAGCCGACCGCCGTGCCGGCCGCCACGGCCCTGCGCATGGCCACGCTCAACGGCGCCAAGGCCCTGGGCATTGACGACAGGGTGGGATCGCTGGAAACGGGCAAGCAGTTCGACGCCATCGCGCTGAATCTGGACTGCATCGAAACCGCTCCGGCTTTTGATCCAATCTCGCATCTGGTGTACGCCGCCGGCCGCGAGCAGGTCGAAGAGGTATGGGTGGCAGGCGAGCGCCTGCTGCAGGCCGGCCGGCTGACCACGCTGGACCTGCCGGTCCTCAAGGCCACCGCGGCCGAATGGCGCGAGCGCATTGCCGCCCGCAATTGATGACTGCGGGTCCACGCACCCGCTTTTTGCAGGATGTT
>JAGPIM010000152.1 GCA_018055005.1 Laribacter sp. | reverse complement strand
CAGCAGGGTGCCCGCCTGCGCGTGGCGACCAAGTATCCGCACATTGCCCGCGAGCACTTCTCCAGAAAGGGCGTGCACGTCGACATCATCAAGCTCTACGGCTCGATGGAACTGGCGCCGCTGGTCGGCCTGGCCGATGCGATCGTCGATCTGGTGTCGACCGGCAACACCCTGCGTGCCAACCAGCTGGTGGCGGTCGAGCACATCGAGGACATCAGCTCGCGGCTGGTGGTGAACCTCGCTGCCCTCAAGCTCAAGCACGAGCGCATCCGCCCCCTGCTTGACACGTTTGCCGCCACCGTGGCGGCCTGACCGCCATGTGGGAAAGCCTGGTTTCCATTACCGTAATCGCCGCGCTGGCGATGATGAGCCCCGGCCCGGATTTCATCCTGGTGCTGAAAAACGCAGCCCGGCTGCCCCGGCGCGAAGCGCTGGCGACCACGCTGGGCATCAATCTGGGCGTGGCCGTGCACATGAGCTACTGCGTGGCCGGCATTGCGTTCATCATCGCCACCACGCCATGGCTGTTTTCGCTGCTCAAATACGCCGGTGCCGGTTACCTGATCTGGATCGGCGTGCAGGCGCTGCTGAGCCGCGGCGGTGTGATCCAGGTGCAGGAAAACGGCCAGGAATTTGCCTCCATCGGCGTCTGGCGCGCATTCAGCCAGGGGCTGGCGTGCAACCTGCTCAACCCCAAGGCCACCCTGTTTTTCTTCAGCGTGTTTACCCAGCTGATCGACCCGGGCTCCAGCCTGAGCCAGAAAGCGCTGATCGGCGGCATCATCTTCATCCAGGGTGTGCTCTACTGGCCGCTGGTGGTGCTGGCATTGCAGCATCCGCGCGTGATCCGGGCCATCCGGCGCGTCCAGCGGTCGGTTGACCGGCTGCTGGGCGGCATGCTGCTGGCGCTGGGCATCAAGGTAGCGCTGTCCTGAATCCGTTATTGCAAGGTGCATCATGACTGTTCGTCGACTTTCCACCCGTAGCGCCGGTTTTGCCGACGCCCTGGCCTCGCTGCTGGCATTCGAATCCGCCCAGGATCCGGCTGTCGATGCTGCCGTAGCCGGCATTATCGAAGACGTGAAACAGCGGGGCGACGCCGCGCTGGTGGAGTACACCCACCGCTTCGACCGTTTCGAGGTGGCGGACGCAGCAGCGCTGGAGCTGACCCGTGACGAACTCAAGAGCGCGTTCGACCGCCTGCCGTCAGCCACCCGCGAAGCATTGCAGGCTGCCGCCGGACGGGTGCGCCGCTATCACGAAAAGCAGCTGACCGGTTCGTGGTCCTACACCGAATCCGACGGCACCATGCTCGGCCAGCAGGTGACACCGCTTGACCGCGTCGGCATCTACGTGCCGGGCGGCAAGGCCGCCTATCCGTCGTCGGTGCTGATGAATGCCCTGCCCGCGCACGTGGCCGGCGTCGAAGAAATCATCATGGTGGTGCCGACGCCCGGCGGCGAGCGCAACGACCTTGTGCTGGCTGCTGCCTATATCGCCGGCGTCAGCCGCGCCTTCACTGTCGGCGGCGCACAGGCCGTGGCGGCACTGGCTTACGGCACGGCCACCATTCCGGCCGTGGACAAGATCACCGGGCCGGGCAACGCCTACGTCGCGGCCGCCAAGCGCCGGGTATTCGGCGTGGTGGGCATCGACATGGTGGCCGGTCCGTCGGAAATCCTTGTCGTGTGCGACGGCAGCACCGATCCGGACTGGATCGCCATGGACCTGTTCAGCCAGGCCGAGCACGACGAAATCGCCCAGGCGATCCTGCTCTGCCCGGATGCCGCCTACCTTGACCGGGTGCAGGCCAGCATCGACCGGCTGCTGCCCGACATGCCGCGGCGCGCCATCATCGAAGCCAGCCTGAGCAACCGCGGTGCCCTGATTGAAGTGGCCGACCTGGCCCAGGCGTGTGCCATTGCCAACCAGATTGCCCCCGAGCACCTCGAGCTGTCGGTGGCCGACCCCGATGCCTGGCTGCCGCAGCTGCGCCATGCCGGCGCCATCTTCATCGGCCGCTTCACCTCGGAAAGCCTGGGTGATTACTGTGCCGGTCCCAACCACGTGCTGCCGACCAGTCGCACTGCCCGTTTTGCCAGTCCGCTCGGTGTGTACGACTTCCAGAAGCGCAGCAGCCTGATCCGGGTATCGAAGGATGGCGCACAGGCACTGGGCCGGATTGCCAGCGTGCTGGCACACGGCGAAGGGCTGACGGCGCACGCCCGGTCGGCCGAATACCGGATGGAGGAATGACCATGGCTGCAACCGACTGGGTCCGGCCCGAAATCGCCGAGCTGTCGGCTTATCACGTGGCGCCGGCGCGCGACATGCGCAAGCTCGACGCAATGGAAAACCCGTATGAGCTGCCGGCGACCCTGCGCGACGAACTGGCGCAGGAGCTGGCGCAGGCTGCGCTCAACCGCTATCCGGACCCATCCGGCGGCGGGCTGAAAGAAGATCTGGCCGCTGCCTTCGGCGTGCCGGCCGGCACGCCGCTGCTCCTTGGCAACGGTTCGGACGAAATCATCACGCTGATCACCCAGACGCTGGCCCGGCCAGGCGCCACCGTGCTGTCGGTCGAGCCGGCTTTTGTCATGTACCGCATGAACGCCGTGTTCAGCGGCATGCGGTACGTCAGCGTGCCGCTGACCGACGAGTTTGCACTGGACCTGCCGGCCATGCTGGCGGCCATTGAGGCACACCAGCCAGCCGTGGTCTTTCTGGCGTATCCGAACAACCCGACCGGGCCGCGTTTTGCCCGCGACGAGGTGATCCGCATCATCGAAGCGGCACCGGGACTGGTGGTGGTCGACGAAGCGTACGCTGCCTTTGCCGACGACAGCTTCCTGCCGGACGTGGGGCGCTGGCCCAACCTCGTGGTGATGCGCACGCTGTCCAAGCTGGGACTGGCCGGCATCCGGCTCGGCTTTGCTGCCGGGACACCGGAGTGGATCAGCCAGCTCGACAAGGTGCGTCCGCCCTACAACGTCAACCTGCTGACGCAGGTGACGGCCCGGTTTGCCCTGCGCCATCTGGAGGTGTTTGCCGCACAGGCTGCGACGCTGCGCCAGGAACGCGGCCGCCTGATGGCGGCCCTGCTGGAGCTGCCCAACGTGCGGGTCTGGCCCAGCGAGGCCAACTTCCTGACGCTGCGCCTGCCGGATGCGCGGGCGGCCTTTGCCGCGCTGCAATCGGCAGGCATCCTGGTCAAGAACCTGCACGGGGTGCACCCCCTGCTCGACAACTGCCTGCGGCTGACCATCGGTACGCCGGACGACAATGCCGCCATGCTGGCGGTGCTTTCCTCGATGAAATCCTGACATGCGCCAAGCCACCGTTACCCGCAACACGCTGGAAACCCGGATTACCGTCAGCCTGAACCTCGACGGCAGCGGGCAGGCCCGCTTTGATACCGGCGTGCCGTTCCTGGAACACATGCTCGACCAGATTGCCCGCCACGGCCTGATCGACCTCGACATCACCGCGCAGGGCGACCTGCACATCGATGCCCACCACACGGTCGAGGATCTCGGCATCACGCTGGGGCAGGCATTTGCCCGTGCCATCGGTGACAAGAAAGGCATCCGCCGTTACGGCCACGCCTATGTGCCGCTGGACGAGGCGCTGTCGCGCGTGGTGCTCGACCTCTCCGGCCGGCCGGGACTGGAATACCACGTCGACTATACCCGTGCCACCATCGGCAGCTTTGATGTCGACCTGTTTTCCGAGTTCTTCCACGGCTTCGTCAACCATGCCATGGTGACCCTGCACATCGACAACTTGCGCGGCATCAACAGCCATCATCAGGCAGAGACTATCTTCAAGGCTTTCGGCCGGGCGCTGCGGATGGCGGTGGAGCCAGACCCGCGCATGGCCGGTGTCACCCCGTCGACCAAAGGAACCCTGACTGCATGAGTGCCAGCAACCGTATCGCCGTGGTGGATTACGGCATGGGCAACCTGCGCTCGGTCGTGCAGGCGCTGGGCCATGTGGCCGGCAGCCGTGCCGAAGTGGTGCTGACCGCCGATCCGGCCATCGTGTCCGCCGCTGACCGGGTGGTGTTTCCCGGCCAGGGTGCCATGCGTGACTGCATGGCGGAGCTGGCGGCCTCGGGCCTGCGACAGGCCGTGCTGGACACAGCACGCAGCAAGCCGTTTTTCGGCATCTGCGTGGGTGCCCAGCTGCTGCTCGAGCACAGCGAGGAAGGTGACACTCCGGCGCTGGGGTTTTTCCCGGGCAACGTGCGCCGCTTTGCCAGTGGCCAGACCACAGCCGATGGTGCGCGCCTGAAGGTGCCGCACATGGGCTGGAACGAAGTCCGCCAGCTCCGTCCGCATCCGCTGTTTGCCGGTGTCGACGAGGCTGCGCGCTTCTATTTCGTGCACAGTTATTACATGGCTCCGGCCCGTGCGGAGCTGGCGCTGGGCCTGACGGACTATCCGCAACCCTTTGCCAGCGTCATCGGTGGCGGCAACGTGTTTGCCACCCAGTTCCATCCGGAAAAAAGCGCTGATGCCGGTTTGCAGCTATTAAGAAATTTCGTTGACTGGGACGGCCAGGCGGGCTGACCGCCCGGCCGGTCCGGTCATGATTGCGGGCGCAGGGCGCCCGGCAGGCGAGGCGATCCGGGGTCCGGCGCCGCGTCGGCCTTTTGAAACCGCGACCCCGGTTTTTCATCCATATCGCTGCCATGCTGCTCATTCCCGCCATCGACCTGAAAGACGGTCAGTGTGTTCGTCTGCGCCAGGGATTGATGGAGGACGCCACGGTGTTCTCCGACAATCCGGTTGAAGTTGCCCGCCTCTGGCGCGACCAGGGTGCCCGCCGCCTGCACCTTGTCGATCTCAACGGAGCCTTTGCCGGCAAGCCGAAAAACCTCGGCGTGATCCGCTCCATCCTCAAGGAGGTGGCGGACGACCTTCCGGTACAACTGGGAGGCGGCATCCGTGATCTCGACACCATCGAGCTGTACCTCGACGCCGGCCTGTCCTACGTCATCATCGGCACCGCCGCCGTCAAGACGCCAGGCTTCCTGCGCGATGCCTGCGACGCGTTTCCGGGGCAGGTGATCGTCGGGCTGGACGCCAAGGACGGCAACGTCGCCATTGACGGCTGGGCCAGACTGACCGGCCAGAACGTGATCGACCTTGCCTGCCGCTTCCAGGACTATGGCGCGGCCGAAGTCATCTACACCGACATCGGTCGCGACGGCATGCTGTCCGGCGTCAACGTCGAGGCGACCGTCAAGCTGGCGCAGGCGCTGTCGATCCCGGTGATTGCCTCGGGCGGCCTGACCAACCTTGATGACGTGCGCGCCCTGTGTGCCGTCGAGGGCGAGGGGGTGACCGGTGCCATTACCGGCCGGGCCATCTACGAAGGTACGCTCGACTTCCAGGCGGCCCAGGCGCTGGCTGACCAGCTGTCGTCCGCCGAGGCCTGATGCCGGCGGCCTGCTGCCGGTTCCGGGGCAGTCCGGCAACCGGGCGATGATGCTGCTGGCCAAGGCCGGGCTCGGCGCACTGGCCGTGCTGCTGATCGCCTGGCTGTCGAAAAGCCGGCACTATTACCTCGCCGGGCTGGTGCCGCTGTTTCCGACTTTTGCCCTGATCGCGCATGCCGTGGTCGGGGGCGAGCGCGGAGCGGCGGCGCTGAAGGCCACTGCCCTGTTCGGTCTGGCGGCACTGGTGCCGTATGCCGGCTATCTGCTGGCCGTCTGGCTGCTGGCCGGTCGTCTGTCCCTGTTGCCAGTGTTGCTGGCGGCCACCGCTGTCTGGCTGGTGCTGGCCTGGTGCCTCGTGGCCGGCTGGAGCCGGCTGATGGCCTGATCCCTGTTCCTGTTTCCTGTCTGAAAGAAGTACATGCTCGCCAAACGCATCATTCCCTGTCTCGACGTGACCGCCGGCCGCGTGGTGAAGGGCGTCAATTTCGTCGGCCTGCGCGATGCCGGTGACCCGGTCGAGATCGCCCGCCGCTACAACGAGCAGGGTGCCGACGAGCTGACCTTCCTCGACATCACCGCCAGTTCCGACGCCCGTGACATCATCCTGCACGTGATCGAGGCGGTGGCCGAGCAGGTGTTCATCCCCCTGACCGTCGGGGGAGGCGTGCGCCAGGTCGAGGATGTGCGCCGGCTGCTGAATGCCGGAGCCGACAAGGTGTCGATCAATACGTCGGCAGTCACCCATCCGGAGCTGGTGGCCGAGGCGGCCGGACGTTTTGGCTCGCAGGCCATCGTGGTGGCGGTGGATGCCAAGGCGGTGACGCCGGACAACGACCGCTGGGAAGTCTTCACCCATGGCGGACGCAAACCGACCGGGCTGGACGCGGTGGAATGGGCGCGCAAGATGCAGGAACTGGGGGCGGGCGAGATCCTACTTACTTCGATGGATCGCGACGGCACCCGGATAGGGTTTAATCTAGCGCTGACGCGCGCCGTGAGTGATGCCGTGGATATCCCGGTGATTGCCTCGGGGGGCGTCGGCAACCTGCAGCACCTGGTTGACGGCATCAAGGAGGGACATGCCGACGCCGTACTGGCGGCGAGCATTTTCCACTTTGGCGACTACACCGTGCGGCAGGCCAAGGAACTCATGCAATCCCAAGGAATCGAGGTGCGACTGTGAGCAATACCCACCCGCAAGACTGGCTGGAACTCGTTCACTGGAACGA
>JAGPIM010000027.1 GCA_018055005.1 Laribacter sp. | reverse complement strand
GCCTGATCAAGGCCAACATTCCGACCCGCATTGCCTTCCAGGTGTCCAGCAAGGTCGACAGCCGCACCATCCTTGACCAGATGGGTGCGGAAACCCTGCTGGGCCAGGGCGACATGCTCTACCTGCCTCCCGGCTCTGGCTACCCGCTGCGGGCCCACGGCGCCTTTGTCGCCGACGACGAAGTACACCGGGTGGTGGAATACCTCAAGACCACGGGCGAGCCGGACTACGTCGAAGGCATCCTGACCGGCGAAGCCGCCAGCGAAACTGCCCAGAGCGTGGGCGGCGACATTCCCGGCTTTGGCAGCGGAGAAGGCGGCAGCGAGGACAGCGAGAGCGACCCGCTGTACGACCAGGCCGTCGCCATTGTCATCAAGACCCGCAAGGCCAGCATTTCGTCGGTGCAACGCCACCTGCGCATCGGCTACAACCGTGCAGCTCGTCTGATCGAGCAGATGGAAACTGCCGGGCTGGTGTCACCAGCCGAGCACAACGGTAACCGCAGCGTGCTGGCGCCGGCGCAACCCGACTAACCCAGGTAACAACATGCCCCGCTATCGCCCCGAACCTGTCCACCGGCACGGCAGCGCCCCAAAAACCGCCGTCCTGCTGGTCAACCTCGGCACGCCCGCTGCCCCGACCGCTGCCGCGCTCAGGCCGTATCTGGCCGAATTCCTGTCTGATCCGCGCGTGATCGAACTGCCACGCTGGCTGTGGTGGCCGATCCTGCACGGCATCATCCTGCGGACCCGGCCCCGTGCCAGCGCCGAAAAATACGCCTCCATCTGGCTGCCGGAAGGCTCGCCGCTGGCGGTCTACACCCGCCGGCAGGCCGAAGGCGTGGCCAGCCGCCTGGAACAGCATGCCCTGGCGGGCGAACTGGTGGTCGACTGGGCCATGCGCTATGGCAGTCCCTCGGTGGCCAGCCGGCTGGATGCACTGCGGGAACAGGGCGTCGACCGCATCGTGCTGCTGCCGATGTATCCGCAGTATTCCGCCGCCACGGTGGCTTCAACTTGGGACGCCGCCGCCGACTGGATGCGCACCCGCCGCAATCCGCCGGAAATGCGTCTGGTCCGGCACTTCCACGCCCATCCGGCCTATGTCCGGGCACTGGCCGCACGCGTGTGCAGCCACTGGCAGGAACACGGCCGCCCGGACCGGCTGCTGATGAGCTTCCACGGCATGCCGGAAGCCACTCTGGCGCAGGGCGATCCGTACTTCTGCGAATGCCATGCCACCGCCCGCCTGCTGGCCGAGGAGCTGGAACTGGCTCCGGCCGAGTGGGAAATCGCCTTCCAGTCGCGTTTCGGCCGGGCGGCCTGGCTCAAGCCTTATGCCGCAGAACGGTTTGCCGCCCTGCCCGGCGAAGGCGTGCAGCGGCTTGATGTCATCTGTCCGGGCTTTGTCGCCGACTGTGTCGAGACACTGGAAGAAATCGCTCTGGAAGGTCGCCAGACCTTCATCGGAGCAGGCGGCCGCGAATTCCACGCCATCGCCTGTCTGAATGATGACCCGGTCTGGCTGGACGCACTGGCCGGACTGGTGGACGAGCAGCTGGCCGGCTGGAGTCCGCGCGAAGCGTCGCCGGACAGCCACCGGCGGGCCTGCCAGATAGCAGCCGGCGCACCCGCTGCTGCGCCGGCGCTGGACGTCATCTGAACCGTCTGCCGGGTACCGGAGCAGTCACTCCGACAGCAGCTGTCCGTCAGGTTGAAGCTGGCGCAGGCATGTGAAAATCCTGAAGCAGGAATACCCAAGGGCAGGCATCAGCCTGCCCTTGGTCTTGCATCCTCCGGCCAGAAAAACCCTTCAGGAGAGGATGGCCGCCCGGCAGCATCCCGCCGGGCTTGTCATCTTATCCGCGACATGCCGGGTTGCCAGCGTACCGGCGGGGTTTGTCGGTACCGTTTTCTTGGCAAAAGCCTGTCAGCACAGGCAGCAGTCATCCCGTTCCCGGACCCGCGACACACGGGAAGGGGCCGGAATGTGGACAGGGCAGCGGGGAACATGCTCGACGGGTTGCGCAGCACACACCAGCGTTGCCATCGCTCCCAGCCTTGGCCGTATCGTGGCCGGTTGGTCTTCGTCCGGCAGCAAGGCATCCAGTTCGAGCAGCGCAGCCAGCAAACCACGTGCATTGGCATGCGTGGCTGCATCAAGGCCGCTTTCGTTGCTCCAGTCCGACATTTCATTCTCCTCGGTCAAGGGTCAGGGAAGCGTTAACCTAGCAAGCGCTCAAGAAAACGGACAATACGTAGTTTTACCTGTCTTCAAGCCCCAAAAAGTCCCTTGGCATACAAAAAAGGCTTTCAATTGCCCCTCCTTGCAGGATTCTGCCGCTGGTCGGACCATTTGCCGTTGGTCGCCTGTCATCCTGGCATACGCACGGGTGTCGCATTTGTGTGCCTGTTCCAGCCCTTGGTCAGCGCATGGACAGAATGTCGGTTGCAGCCGGAAACGCGTAAGGTGGCCGGCGTATAATCCGCTGGTTTCCGAACCACGGACCGTCACGGATCATGAGCCAACCGCGCATCCATTACCGCAGCGATTACCGCCCCTCCCCTTTCCTGATCAACGCTGTTGATCTGGTTTTCGACCTGCGCGATGACGATGTGCGGGTGGAGTCGCGGCTGATGGTCTGTCGCAATCCGGCAGCCGAATCCGGCCAGACCCTCGTGCTCGACGGCAGTGCCGAACTGCTGTCAGTGGCACTGGATGGCGAGCCGCTGCCGGTCACGGCCTATGCCCTGGATGACGAAACCCTGACCATCCGTGACGTACCCGACAGCTTCACGCTGGAAGTGGTGACCCGTGTCGATCCGTATGCCAACACTTCGCTGATGGGGCTGTACGCCAGCCGGGGCAACCTGTTTACCCAGTGCGAGCCGGAAGGTTTCCGCAAGATCACCTATTACCTTGACCGTCCGGACGTGATGGCCAAGTTCTCCACCACCATCGTGGCCGACCGCCAGCGCTTTCCGGTGCTGCTCTCCAACGGCAACCGCGTTGGCGAAGGGCAGACCGACCGCCGCCGCCACTGGGTCAAGTGGGTCGACCCCTATCGCAAGCCGTCCTACCTGTTTGCCCTGGTGGCAGCCCGGCTGACCTGCCTGAGTGACAGCTTCACCACCCGCAGCGGGCGCCAGGTGGCACTGGAAATCTGGGTCGAGCCGCAGGATATCGACAAGTCGCAGCATGCCATGGCCTCGCTCAAGAAGGCCATGCAGTGGGACGAAACCCGCTTCGGGCTGGAGTACGACCTCGACACCTTCATGGTGGTGGCCGTCAGCGACTTCAACATGGGCGCGATGGAGAACAAGGGCCTCAACATCTTCAACACCAAATACGTGCTGGCCAGCCGTGCCACGGCCACCGATGCCGATTTCGACGCCATCGAGTCGGTCATCGGCCACGAATACTTCCACAACTGGACCGGCAACCGCGTCACCTGTCGCGACTGGTTCCAGCTCAGCCTCAAGGAAGGGCTGACGGTATTCCGGGACCAGGAATTCTCTGCCGACATGGGCAGCCGCGCGGTCAAGCGCATCGAGGACGTCAAGGCCCTGCGTGCCATGCAGTTCCCCGAGGATGCCGGCCCGATGGCGCATCCGATACGGCCCGAGTCGTATATCGAGATGAACAACTTCTACACCATGACGGTGTATGAAAAAGGCGCCGAAGTCGTCCGCATGTACCACACCCTGCTGGGCGAGGAAGGCTTCCAGAAAGGCATGCGCCTGTACGTCAAGCGCCATGATGGCCAGGCCGCCACCTGTGATGATTTCCGGGCCGCCATGGCCGATGCCAACGGTGTCGACCTGACCCGGTTCGGTCGCTGGTATACCCAGGCCGGCACGCCTCAGCTGTCGGTCAATGCCCAGTATTCCGAGCTTGGCCAGACCCTGACGCTGACCGTTCGCCAGACCACGCCACCGACTCCCGGCCAGCCTGACAAGCAGCCGCTGCACATCCCACTGGCCATCGGCCTGCTGGCACCGGACGGCCGTGAACTGCCGCTGACGCTGGCACACGACAGCGAACCGGGCCCGACCCGGCGGGTGCTGTCGCTCACGGAAGCCGAGCAGCATTTCACCTTCGTCGGCATCGAAGCCCGGCCGGTCCCTTCCCTGCTGCGCGGCTTTTCCGCACCCGTACGCCTTGACTACCCCTACACCGATGCCGAACTGGCATTCCTGCTGGCAAACGACCCGGACGATTTTGCCCGCTGGGAAGCCGGCCAGACGCTGGCCGGCCGTATGCTGCGCACGCTGTACACCGCCGATGCCGCCGGAGAAACCCTTGAGGTACCGGACGAATTCATCGCTGCCTGGTCTGCCGTACTGGGTGACCACTCGCTGGACCCGGCCTTTGTCGCCCTGGCGCTGACCCTGCCCGGCGAAACCGAATTGCTGGAAACGCTGGAAGAAGTCGACCCGGTCCGCCTCGTGCGGGTACGCGAGCGGGTGCGGCGCGAGCTGGGCCGCCGCCTGCGCTCGGACTGGCTGGCCGTATACGAAGCCTGCTCCCGAACGGAATTCAGCCATGAGGACAAGGGCTGGCGCGCTTTGAAGCAGCTCAGCCTTGCCTGTCTGGTTGCAGCCGGTGAAGCCAGCGCTGTCACACTGGCCCGCCAGCAGGTGGCGGGTGCCGACAACATGACCGACCAGATCGGCGCCTTGTCAGCCTTGCGGGACCTGGCTGCGCCTGAACGTGAAGCGGCCTTCTCGGAATTCGGCCTGCGCTGGCAGGATGATGCGCTGGTGATGGACAAGTGGTTTGCCCTGCAAGCCGCTGCCAGCCGGGAAGACACGCTGGAAGTCGTGCGGGGCCTGATGCTGCATCCGGCTTTTGCCTTGTCCAACCCCAACAAGGTGCGGGCACTGCTGGGCAGCCTCGGACGCAATCTGGCGGTTTTCCACCGTGCAGACGGAGCCGGCTATGCCTTTATGGCTGATCAGGTTCTGGCCGTAGACGCCATCAACCCGCAAGTAGCGGCCCGACTGGTGACGGCATTCAACCGCTGGCGCAAGGTTGACTCCGCCCGGCGGGAACTGATGCAGGCGGCCTTGCAGCGCATTGTTGCAGCACCGGACCTGTCGAAAGACGTGTACGAAATCGTGTCAAAAAGCCTGACACCGGATGACTGATTGCTCCGGCATGCGCGCCATGGAGAAGGCCCGGGAACCCCGGGCCTTTGCAGTCGTGCCGGTACGGCCGGAAGACTTATTCGGCCGGGCGTTCGAATACCTGCATCAGGGTCAGCATCTCCGGCAGGTTGGAGAGCTTGATCTTGCCTTGCATGAAGGCCATTTCCGGGCGGATTTCGTTGCGTTCGATGGCGAGATAATCGCTACCGGTGGCTTCAACCACGCATTTGGCTTCACCGACCAGTCCGGTGGAGACCGTGCACTGGCCGTTTTCAATCGCTACGGTCCACTCGCCGCCGGGTTCACCCGACAACTTGAAATGAAAGCGGCTCGACAGCCCGTCAGCACGATCGGCTTTCAGGCGGGCCGGCATCCCGGCAAACAGTTCTTCGAGGGTTGCGGGCAAGGCCATGAACATCTCCAGGGAGTCAGTATCAAACGAGTGTTTGATACTAGCGAGTTAATACGGGCCTAGCAAGCCATCAGCATATGTCGCGTCTGCCGCTTGGCCTGCATGTCCAACAGCAGGACAATACCGCGCACAAAGACACGCTCTACACAAAACCAATGATTCATCACGGGGTTACACAATGACTTTCAAGGCGAACGATTCGCTGACCGAGCAAATCGCCCGTTTTCTGGGCAAACGCATCATTCTGGGAGAAATGGCGGCCGGAGAGCGCATTCAGGAACTGCGCATTGCTGCCGAGCTCGACGTCAGCCGCGGTTCGGTCCGCGAAGCCCTGCTGATTCTGGAACGTCGGCATCTGGTCACGATCTATCCGCGTCGGGGGGCCGTGGTGTCAGCCCTGGACGCCGATGCCGCCGACGAGTTTTTCGAACTCTGGTTTGCACTGGTCGAGCGGGTTCTGGTGGCCTTCTGCCACAGCTGGCACAGCGAGGAACTGGCCCCGTTCTTCGACATCGGTACCCGCCTGGCACAGGCCCAGCAGCAAGAAGACCTGCAGACCTACTACGACAGCGTCATCGAGCTGCTTGAGCAGCTCTACCCGCTGGGACGCAACCGCTACCTGCAGCAAACGCTGGACGATCTGCTGCCCCTGACCCAGCGCTGCTTCTATGCCGTCCTCCACAGCGGAAAAACCCAGATGGCCAAAACCAGCGAACTGGTCGATGCCACTCTGCAGGCCATCACGGCCCGGGACGAAAACCGGGTGCGCTCGGCGATTGCCGACTTTGTGTCGACCTACCGGCGCATCCTGCGCGAGGCGCTCAGTTAATTTCGTTTTACCGGCTATCCTTTAGCCATGGTGTTTGATGGCTCTGACCGTTGTGTTTGATTAATGGACAATATCCTTTCGCAGTTTGCCCTGTTCCAGAACTGGTCGCCAGCCGACCTTGATGAACTGTTGCACCAGGGAGAACTGGTTACTTTCGACCCGGACGATCTGGTGTGCGAGCAGAATGCCGTACACAGTGACGTGTTTTTCCTGATCCAAGGATTGATGAATGCCACCCTGCAAACCGGTGAAGGTTCACGACCGTTTGCCTTTGGCTACATCAAGTCAGGCAGCTGCATCGGGCTGCCGGCCCTTGCAGGCCAGGTCCGGCTGAATGCCACGGTACATGCTGTTCATCCTTCGCAGTGCTGGAAGATTTCCACCGACTTGCTGGAAGCTGCCATGGACCGGCATCCACTGGCCTGGAAAGCCTGCGCCCAGCAGATCGCCCTCGGGGTGGCACACTTGCTGGACTACATCGAAATGCTGGCGCAGCCGGACGGCTATACCAAACTGCGCCGGCTACTGGAAAAAATGGACGAGCTGGCCCGGGAATGCCCGGCCTTTCCGCCTGCGCCCATTACCCAGCGAGATCTCGGAGAACGCATTGGCCTGTCACGCGAGATGGTCAACCGCATGATGCGGGCACTGCGGCAGGGAGGTTACATAGAAGTGGACGACTTCGGCCGCATCCGTGTAACCAAACCCCTACCCAGGCGCTTCTAGCCCGGACAAAAAGCCCCGCCGTCAGCCGGCGGGGCTTTTTGCAGGTGCAAGACTAGCAGCCTGTCGGACTAATTCTTCCGTGATGGGATAATGCGTGGGTGCCCACTGAGACGAGTTCGTGAAATGAGTCGCTTCCATCCTGTTGATCGCCAGACCGGCTACCTGCTGCCACCGTCGGTTGATGAGTGGCTGCCGGAAGACCACCTTGCGCGGTTTATTGTCGAGGTGATTGATGGACTCGATCTCAGTGCGCTGGAGAAGGCCTGCGCGGGAAGGGGCAGCGCAGCGTATCACCCCTCGGTGTTATTGGCGTTGCTGGTGTATGGCTACGCCACGGGTGTCTTCTCAAGCCGGAAGATTTAGCGGGCGACCTGCGACTCGGTGGCGTTTCGCTTCATTGCGGCCGGTACGCACCCTGACCATGACACGCTGGCGACCTTTCGTTGGCGCTTTCTCGACGAGTTGGCGGGTCTGTTCATGCAGGTGCTGGAGATGGCGCGGGAAATGAAGCTGCTGAAGCTGGGCACCGTCAGTCTGGATGGCACCAGGATCAAGGCGAATGCTTCTCGCCACAGTGCCCTGTCACACGGGCATATTGAACAGCTGGACATCCAGCTCAAGGCGGAGGTCGAATCCCTGCTGGCGATGGCTGAGCAGGTCGACCAGTCCGCTGTGCCGGACGGCATGAATCTACCGGCGGAAATCACCCGCCGCCATGCACGACAGGAGGCGATGGCAGCCGCCAAGGCCAAGATCGAGGAGCGAGCCAAAGCGCGCTTCGAGAAGGAACAAGCGGAGTACGAGGCTCAGTTGACGCGTCGCGAACAGAAGGCCAAGGCAAGCGGCAAGAAGCCTGGCGGCAAGCCGCCAAAACCGCCCGTTGCCGGGCCAAAGGCGCAAGACCAGCTCAATCTGACGGATGAGGAATCACGCATCATGCCGATCGCCGGTGGTGGCTTTGACCAAGCGTACAACGCCCAGGCTGCGGTCGATACGGACAGTATGCTGGTCGTTGGACTCGGTGTCACACAAGCCTGCAACGACAAGGAACAAGTGGAACCGATGCCCGACCAATTGGCGGCGCTGCCGGCCTCACTGGATCAGCCGAAGGCCCTCTTGGCAGACGCGGGCTTCTACAGCGCAGGGAATGTCGAAGCCTGCGAGGCGCACGGCATTGACCCGTTCATTACGGTGAAGCGGGACGCACATCATCCGGCACCGGCGGAACGCTTTACCGAACCGGCTGCCTTGCCGGCTGATACCACGCCTGCCCAAGCGATGGCGCATAAGCTGAAAACGAAGGCTGGCCGATCCCTCTACGCGCTGCGCAAGCAAACCGTCGAACCGGTCTTCGGCATCATCAAATCCGTGCTCGGATTTCGTCAGTTCTCCCTGCGCGGCCTGAAGAAAGTTACCGCCGAATGGACGCTGGTTTGCCTCGCCTGGAACTTGAAACGCATGGCCGTATTGCGTCCGCAGTAGCGAAAACCAGGGGGAATCGTGCGTCTTACGACAAAAATCAGCGAATTTCGGCCTTCCTGGCCCAATTTCATCGGCCCGGTCGGATCAAGTCCGACAGGCTGCTAGCGCCGGCGACGGCCAGCTGCCGCAGGACGCGCCAGATAGACCGTGACCTCTTCGCGGTCATGATAGAGCTGCTTGACCTGCAAGGAGTACGCCAATCCGGCCGCCAGCATGCGCGCCTCGATGCGTTCCAGCGCATCTGCCAGCGCTTCGGCGCGCTTCTTCATCGGCAGTTTCAGGTTGAAAACGGCCTGCCGCGCCGATCCCTCGGCCAGCCAGTCCGCCATGAGTTCAGCCACGCGCCCCGGACGTTCCACCATGTCGCAGACCAGCCAGTCGACCGGATGAGGCGGGCGAAAGCGAAAACCGTCCTGCCGCAGGTGCTTGACCAGCGGATGACCGTCACACGATCCCTTCATCGGACCATTGTCTACGGCGTAGACCTTGATGCCGCGCCGCAGCAGCTGCCATGTCCAGCCGCCCGGAGCGGCCCCGAGGTCCACTGCCGTCATGCCGGGCTTGAGCTTGTCCTGCTGGCCCTGTTCGCCCAGGAACACCTCGAACGCTTCGGCAAGCTTGAGCGTCGAGCGGCTGGGCGCATCGGTGGGCATGCGCAGGCGCAGAATTCCCAGCGGCCACGGCGCTCCCCACTGCGGCTCGCTGACCGATACCAGTACTCGGGATTTTGACGGGAAAAACAGTTGCAGCCGGGTGGAGGCATCCTGGCCCAGCCTGCCGGCAGCGGCCAGTTTCTCTTCCAGAAGCGGCTGGAACTTGCGGGCAAAGCCTGACATGGCCTTGCCGTCATTGGTATCCGGCCACTCCAGCCAGACCGAGGCAAATGTTGCGGCTCTCTGGCCTACGGCATCCAGGATGGGAGTCAGACGATCCTTCTCTCCCAGAGAAATGTCAGCGATGACCCTCGACAGGGTGCGCGAAAAGGCCAAGTCACGCCAGCCAAACGGGGTCAGCGGTGCATCGGACTGCAAAAGCACGAAACCTTCGCCGGTTTCGACAGGTTCGAGCTCCAGACCACGGCGCTCCAGCGCCACGGTCCGGGCCTCTTGCTGTGCATCGCGCTCGAAACCAGGCCGGGTTTGCAGAAGAAAGACGACAGACATGAAAAAGCCTCATTCAACAATGAGGCTTTGTATGGGCAAACCGGAAGGCTGTCAATCGTCAGGGCAGCAGCTGGACCCAGAGATCGCTCTGTTTGCCGGCAACGGTGTTGGAGTAGCAGTCACTGTCGGCAGTATAGAGCCCCCCGTTATTGGCTCCGGCTTGAACCGTGCCCGTACCGGGCACGCCATCATCCATCAATCGGTCCAGCTGGCAGACATATTTGGCATCCGTATTGGCACCGTCCAGATCCAGCATCAGCTTGCCATTGACGGCATAAACACCCCACGTTGCGCCCAACGGGCTTTTCAGTTCCTGCGGCGACAAGATGCCTGAGCCGGTCAGGTCAGCCCGGAATTGCGTGGTGTTGTAATTGGCCGGATTATCGCCAGCCAAGCGGACGCTACCGTTCAGGCCCAGTCCGGGATAAAACCCGTTGCGCTCATAATAAATATTGAACGCCGTCTGGATTTTCATGATCTGCGTTTGCAGGCTCTTGGTCTTGGCACTGTCGATCAGATCCTTGCCCTTGAACCCCATCCCGATGATCAGCCCAATCACCACCAGTACGATAGACAGTTCGATCAAGGTAAAGCCCGATTGGTTTTTCATGACACACCCCACTCAATAATGACAAATGATTATCCGTCATTCCGTGGGCCGGACATGAAAAAAGCCACCCGGAGGTGGCTTGCTGTGGCTGGCGGACAACGTCCGCCGGCTCAAGGATGGAACCCGGGCTCAGGCCATGCCCTTTTCCTTCAGGAGCGCCAGCATGGTGCTGCCGATTTCGGCCGGGCTGCGGGTGTAGCGGATGCCGGCTTTTTCAAAGGCGGCAAACTTCTCTTCAGCCGTACCCTTGCCACCGGAAATGATGGCGCCAGCGTGACCCATGCGCTTGCCCTTCGGAGCGGTCACACCCGCGATGTAGCCCACGATCGGCTTGGTGACGTAGGACTTGGCAAATTCGGCCGCTTCTTCTTCGGCGGTACCACCGATTTCGCCGATCATCACGATGGCGTCGGTGTCCGGATCGTCCTGGAACAGCTTCAGCGCATCAATGTGGCTGGTACCCGGGATCGGGTCGCCGCCAATGCCGATGCAGGTGGACTGGCCCAGACCCAGCACGGTGGTCTGCGCCACGGCTTCGTAGGTCAGGGTGCCGGAACGCGACACGATGCCGATGCGGCCCGGCTTGTGGATGTGTCCCGGCATGATGCCGATCTTGCATTCGCCCGGGGTGATGATGCCGGGGCAGTTCGGGCCGATCAGGCGGGCACCGGATTCCTCGACATAACGCTTCACCTTCAGCATGTCGAGGGTCGGCACACCCTCGGTAATCGTCACGATCAGCTTGACGCCGGCATCGACGGCTTCGATGACCGAGTCCAGCACGAACGGTGCCGGCACGTAGATCACCGAGGCGTCGGCGCGGGTTTCGCAAACGGCATCCTTCATGGTGTTGAACACTGGCAGGCCGAGGTGCTCGCTGCCGCCCTTGCCCGGGGTCACGCCACCGACAACCTTGGTGCCGTAGGCCAGTGCCTGTTCAGAGTGGAAAGTGCCGTTCTTGCCGGTAAAGCCCTGCACCAGCACACGGGTGTCTTTGTTGACCAAAACGCTCATGGTTGACTCCTGTATTCGGTACGTGGATCAGGCGCCAACAGCGGCGACGATCTTTTCGGCGGCATCGTTCAGGCCCTGGGCCGAAGTCAGCTTGAGGCCGGATTCTTCCAGCAGCCGGGCGCCGATTTCGGCGTTGTTGCCTTCCAGACGCACGACCACCGGCACCGTGACGTTGACTTCCTTGACGGCAGCGATGATGGCTTCGGCGATCATGTCGCAACGCACGATGCCACCAAAGATGTTGATCAGCACGCCCTTGACCGACGGGTCAGCCAGGATCAGCTTGAACGCTTCAACCACGCGCTCCTTGGTCGCACCACCACCCACGTCAAGGAAGTTGGCCGGCTGACCGCCCTTGAGCTTGATGATGTCCATGGTGGCCATCGCCAGACCGGCACCGTTCACCATGCAGCCGATATTGCCTTCCAGCGCCACGTAGTTGAGGTCAAATTCGGAAGCCTTCAGCTCGCGCTCGTTTTCCTGCGACTTGTCGCGCAGGGCGGCCACGGCCGGCAGGCGGTAGAGGGCGTTGGAATCGATGCCGACCTTGGCATCCACGCAGGCCAGTGCACCGTTGGCACGCACGGCCAGCGGGTTGATTTCAAAGAGGGCGAAATCGTTTTTGACGAAGGCGCGGTAGGCACCGGTCATCAGCTTGACGAATTCGTTGACCTGCTTGTCCTTCAGGCCCAGCGCGAAGGCGACTTCGCGGGCCTGGAACGGCAGCAGGCCGACCAGCGGATCGACGGTGACCTTGAGGATTTTTTCCGGCGTGTTGTGCGCCACTTCCTCGATTTCCACACCGCCCTCGGTCGAAGCCATGAAAGTCACGCGGCGGGTGGAGCGGTCCACGACGGCACCGAGGTACAGTTCGCGTTCGACCGGGTACATGTCCTCGCACACCAGGACGCTGTTGACCGGCTGGCCGTTGGCATCGGTCTGGTAGGTCACCAGGTTCTTGCCGATCAGGGTGGCGGCAACATCAGCAGCTTCTTCGCGGCTCTTGACCACTTTGACGCCACCGGCCTTGCCACGGCCGCCGGCATGCACCTGGGCCTTGACCACGGCGAACTTGCCGCCGAGCTGGTCGAATGCCGCCGCTGCCTCATCGGCATTGGAGGCCAGAATGCCCTGTTGCACCGGCAGGCCGTATTTGGCCAGCAGCTCCTTGGCTTGGTATTCGTGCAGGTTCATGGTTTCTCTCTCTTTTTGGGAGGGGATGGTGCGGAATCTGCCGGCCAGGAACGACCTTGGATTCCGCTATCGGTATTGTCTGGGTCAGGTCAGCCGTGCAGGGCGCGCTTGTCAGCTGCCAGGCAGGCTTCGTGCAGCACTTCGGACAGCGACGGATGCGCATGCACGATGCGGGCGATGTCTTCGCTCGATGCGGCAAATTCCATGGCCACCACGGCTTCGGCAATCAGCTCGGACGCAAACGGACCGATGATGTGCACCCCGAGAATGCGGTCGGTTTTGGCGCAGGCCAGTACCTTGACGGTGCCCTGGGCCATGCCCAGCCCCAGTGCCCGGCCGTTGGCGGCAAAGCCGGACGTGCCTTTCTTGTATTCGGTGCCTTCGGCCTTGAGTTGCTCTTCGGTCTTGCCGACCCAGGCGATTTCCGGACTGGTGTAGATCACCCACGGGATCATGCCGAAGTCGATGTGCGGCTTCTGGCCGGCAATGCGTTCGGCCACCGCCACGCCTTCTTCGCTGGCCTTGTGCGCCAGCATCGGGCCGCGCACCACGTCGCCGATGGCCCAGACGTTCGGCAGGTTGGCATGGCAGTTGTCGTCCACCACGACAAAACCGCGCTCGTCGACTTGCAGACCGACATTTTCGGCGCCCAGACCATCGGTATTCGGCACGCGGCCGATCGATACGATCAGGCGGTCGAATTCGGCCACTTTCTGCTCGCCGCCAAGCTCATAGGCCACCGATACACTGTTGTCGGCCACCTTGATGTCGCCGATCTTCACACCCAGCCGGATGTCCAGACCGGTTTGCTTGGTCAGGTATTTGAAAGCTTCCTTGGCGATCTGCTGGTCGGCGGCCGCCAGGAAGGCCGGCATGGCCTCCAGCACGGTAACGTCGGCACCCAGCCGCTTCCACACGCTGCCCATTTCCAGACCGATCACACCGGAGCCGATCACGCCCAGCCGCTGCGGCACTTCGGTCATGGCCAGCGCACCGGCGTTGTCGAGCACCACGCGGTTGTCGATCACGACGCCGGGAAGCGGGCGCGGGCGTGAACCGGTGGCGATGATCACATGGGTCGCTTCCAGCGTGTCGACCACGGCACCGTTGTCGGTCACTTCGATGACCCACTTTTCGTTCTGGCGCGCCTTGAGCGTCCCCAGACCGTGGATATTGGCCACCTTGTTTTTCTTGAACAGGAAGGCGATGCCGGCGGCATTCTTGCCGATGATGCCTTCCTTGCGCTTGAGCATGGTGCCCACGTCCATGCAGGCACCGCTCACGCTGATGCCGTGGGCAGCAAAGTCATGCTGCACGGCATGCAGGTTTTCACTCGACTGCAACAGCGCCTTGGACGGGATGCAGCCGACGTTCAGGCACGTACCCCCGAGGCTCGGCTGGCCTTCGGGGTTTTTGAAACTGTCCACGCAAGCGGTGTTGAACCCCAGCTGGGCAGCACGAATGGCAGCTACATAACCGCCAGGACCGCCACCGATCACGACGACGTCGAATTGTTGACTCATGGTTTCCCCTTGAGTAACGGTCACACCCGCATGGACAGCGCGATCAGCATTACCCCGAATCCGGCGAACAGCAGGGCAACGACGATGGCGCCAAAATTGACGAACCAGTCACTCTTGCGGCCGCGCTTCCAGCCAATGACGCGCAGGGCAATGATGACGATGCCGGCCAGGATAAAGGCCAGACCGTAGAGCAGGTTTTCGTTCATGTGCGGGGCTTTCCGTAGGCAGGCGGGACGACCGTGCGCCCCGCCTCTAAAAAGCTCGCAGTTTACAGGTCCAGCAGCAGGCGTGCCGGGTCTTCGATGGCTTCCTTGATTGCCACCAGGCTCAGCACGGCTTCACGGCCGTCGATGATGCGGTGGTCGTAGGACTGGGCCAGATACATCATCGGACGCACCACCACCTGGCCGTTTTCGACCACGGCACGCTCCTTGGTGGCATGCATGCCGAGGATGGCCGACTGCGGCGGATTGATGATCGGGGTCGACATCATCGAACCGAAGGTACCGCCATTGGAAATGGTGTAGGTGCCGCCGGTGAGCTCTTCCATGCCGAGCTTGCCTTCCTGGGCGCGCTTGCCGAAGTCGGCAATCTGGCGCTCGATCTCGGCCAGCGACAGCTGGTCGGCATTGCGGATGATCGGCACCACCAGACCACGCGGGCTGCCCACGGCCACACCGATGTCAAAGTAACCGTGGTAGACGATGTCGTTGCCGTCCACCGAGGCATTCACCACCGGATACTTTTTCAGGGCATGCACCACGGCCTTGACGAAGAAGCCCATGAAGCCGAGCTTGACGCCGTGGGCTTTCTCGAAGCGGTCCTTGTACTGGTTGCGCAGTTCCATCACCGGCTTCATGTTGACTTCGTTGAAGGTGGTGAGGATGGCATTCTGGGCCTGGCTTTGCAGCAGGCGCTCGGCCACGCGCTGACGCAGGCGGCTCATCGGGACACGCTGCTCCGGGCGCTCGCCCAGCAGCGACGACACATCCACCGGGCCCGGTACGGCAGCCGGACGGGCCGGTACCGGGGCAGCAGCCTTGGGCTGGCTGGCGGCCTTGAGGATGTCTTCCTTGAGGATACGGCCATCACGGCCGGACCCGGCCACCGAACCGGCATCCACGCCGGTTTCGGCAGCCAGCTTCCTGGCAGCAGGCATCACGGCAGCGGCAGACTGGGCGGCAACGGCCACTTCGGCCACCGGCTGGGCAGCTGCCGGAGCGCTGGCACCGGCCACGGCCGCCGTATCGATGCGGGCGATCAGCTGGCCGCTGACCACGGTGGCACCGTCCTGTTCCACCAGCTCGACCAGCACGCCGGCCTGCGGAGCCGGCAGCTCCAGCACCACCTTGTCGGTTTCCAGGTCAATCAGGTTTTCGTCACGGCTCACGGCTTCGCCGGGTTTCTTGTGCCAGCTCACCAGCGTCGCTTCGGACACCGATTCCGGCAGTTGCGGGACTTTGACTTCGATCAGCATAGTGTGCACTCCATTGCGCGGGCGGGGCCCCGCCTCGTTGTTCTGCATCCTGCCCGCGCCTTGCACGGGCAGGTGTCTCCCCATCAGATGAACTGGTTAACCAAGGGTCATGGCTTCTTCAAGGAAAGCCTTGAGCTGGGCGACATGCTTGCTCATGTAACCGACTGCCGGAGAAGCCGACGAGGGCCGACCGGCAAACAGCAGCGTCTGCTTCGGTGCCAGCTGGCGCTCGAGGCGGTGACGGATCTGGTACCACGCCCCCTGGTTCTTCGGCTCTTCCTGCACCCACATCAGCTCGCGGGCGTTGGTGTACTGCGCCAGTTCGGCGGCCAGCTGCTCGGTCGGGAACGGATACAGCTGCTCGACACGCACGATGGCGATATCCTGGATGTCACGTTCGCGGCGGGCGTTGAGGAGATCGTAATACACCTGACCGGCACACAGAACGACGCGCTTGACCTTTTTGGCATCCAGCGCCTCGATTTCACCAATGACCGGCTTGAAACCGCCCGAGGTAAAGTCAGCCAGCGGGCTCATCGAGTCCTTGTAGCGCAGCAGGCGCTTGCTCATCGGAATGATCAGCGGCTTGCGGTACGGACGCAGCATCTGGCGGCGCAGCACGTGGAACATCTGCGCAGCCGTCGACGGCATCACGACCTGGACGTTGTGCTCGGCACACAGTTGCAGGTAACGCTCGACCCGGGCCGAGGAGTGCTCCGGTCCCTGGCCGTCGTAACCGTGCGGCAGGATCATGGTCAGGCCGCACAGGCGACCCCACTTGGTTTCACCCGAGACGATGAACTGGTCGATGGCGACCTGTGCACCATTGGCGAAGTCACCGAACTGGGCTTCCCAGATGGTGAGTTCCTTCGGTGACGAGCAGGCATAGCCGTATTCGTAGGCCAGCACGGCTTCCTCGTTCAGGATCGAGTCGATCACGAGGAATTCGGCCTGGTTGTCCGAGAGGTTGCGCAGCGGCACGTAGGCACCGGCATCCCAGCGTTCGCGGTTCTGGTCATGCAATACCGAATGGCGATGGCTGAAGGTGCCACGACCGGAGTCTTCACCGGAAAGGCGCACGCCGTAGCCGGATTCGACCAGTGAGGCATAGGCCAGCGTTTCGGCCATGCCCCAGTCGACGGCCTGGTTGCCGGCCGCCATTTCGCGACGGGCCGCCAGAAGCTTCGACACGGTCGGATGCAGCTTGAAGCCTTCGGGCACCGTGGTCAGCTTGTCGGCCAGCCGCTGGAGATCGGTAGCCGGCAGCGTGGTATCGGTCGGGTGCGCCCAGTGGGTGCTGATGTACGGCGTCCAGTCGAGCTTGAATTCGCGGGTGTAGTTGGACAGCACGGTCTGCTCGACATGCTCGCCCTTGTCGAGGGCGGCGCGGTAGGCCGAAATCAGGCTGTCGGCTTCGCTGGCATCAATGCTGCCTTCCTGCACCAGACGCTCGACATAGCGGGCACGTACGCCGGGATGCTGGACAATTTTCTTGTACATCATCGGCTGCGTCAGCATCGGGTCGTCACCTTCGTTGTGCCCCAGCTTGCGGAAGCACACCATGTCGACCACGACGTCTTTCTTGAACTGCATGCGGAATTCCAGCGCCGCCTGCATGACAAAGCACACGGCTTCCGGATCATCACCGTTGACGTGGAAAATCGGCGCATCGACCATCTTGGCGATGTCGGTAGCGTACATGCTCGAACGCATGTCGCGGGTGTCCGAGGTGGTAAAGCCGATCTGGTTGTTGACCACGAAGTGGAGGGTACCGCCGGTACCATAGCCACGGGTGCCTGACAGGTTGAAGGTGCCCTGGTTGACACCCAGGCCGCCGAAGGCGGCATCACCGTGGATCAGCACCGGCACCACTTCACGGCGCTCGGTGTCGCGACGGCGCTGCTGGCGTGCGCGCACCGAACCTTCCACCACCGGGTTGACGATTTCAAGGTGCGACGGGTTGAACGCCAGCGATACGTGCATCGGCCCGTTCTGGGTCGGAATGTCGCTGGAGTAGCCCATGTGGTACTTCACGTCACCGGACGGCAGTTCGACGGACGGACGGCCTTCGAATTCGGAGAACAGGTCGCGCGGCAGCTTGCCCAGGGTGTTGACCAGCACGTTGAGACGGCCGCGGTGTGCCATGCCGACGATCAGTTCCTTGACGCCAAAGCCGGTGGCATTCTGGATCAGGTGATCCAGCGCAGCAATCATCGATTCGCCGCCTTCCAGCGAGAAACGCTTCTGGCCGACGTATTTGGTGTGCAGGTAGCGTTCCAGCGTTTCGGCTGCGGTGACCTGCTTGAGGATGCTGCGCTTTTTCGCGGCGTCGTAACGCGGCGTCGAACGGCTGCCTTCGAAGTAGTTCTGCACCCAGCGCTTTTGCTTGCTGTCGATGATGTGCATGTACTCAAGGCCGATATTGCCGCAGTAGGTCTGCTTGAGCGTGCCAAGGATTTCGGACAGGGCGCCGGAAGCCAGACCGACGAAGGAGCCGGTATTGAAGACCTGGGCCATGTCGGTATCGGTCAGCCCGTGGTAGGCCGGGTCCAGCTCGGGTACCGGCTGGGTATCCATGCGCTTGAGCGGGTCCAGCGTGGCCCAACGGCTGCCGAGTACCCGGTAGGCACTGATCAGCTTGAGCACGGCCACCTGCTTCTGCATGGCTTCCCAGGTAGCTTCGGACGGCTTGTTGATGAACACGCGCGGCGTTTTGGCCAGCTGGATGAACGATTCCTGGATCGGCTGGTGCGGAACGTCGCGGGTGGCTCCGCCGGTCTGTTGCAGTTTGTCGAAATATTCGCGCCACTCGGCAGAAACGGTCGCAGGATCGTCGAGATATTGCTCGTAAAGCTCTTCGATGAACGGCGCGTTTCCGCCGAACAGATAGGAATGGCTGATAGCAGCTTGCATCATGATGTAGCAACCCTTCTTGGTGTTGTCTGTGTGCGGCTAAGCGTTGAGGACTGGACTCCTGCCCGGCAGGACTGCCCACACCACAGCACTCTTGGCGGTGCTTGTCCGGAAAAACCCGGCGGACTGCCGCCGGGTTTCACAAAGCGCCGGATCAGGTCCGGTCGCTGATCTGCACGTAGTCGCGGCGCGGCGAGCCGGTGTAAAGCTGGCGCGGGCGACCGATCTTCATGGCCGGGTCGGAAATCATTTCGGCCCAGTGGCTGATCCAGCCCACGGTACGCGACAGGGCGAAGATCGGAGTGAACATCGACACCGGGATACCGATGGCCGACAGCACGATGCCGGAGTAGAAGTCGACGTTCGGGTACAGCTTGCGCTCGATGAAGTACGGGTCTTCCAGGGCGATCTTTTCCAGCGCCATGGCCAGCTTGAACTTCGGATCGTTGTGCAGGCCCAGTTCGTTCAGCACTTCGTCGCAGGTCTGCTTCATGATGGCGGCACGCGGATCCATGTTCTTGTAGACACGGTGACCGAAGCCCATCAGCTTGTGGGTCTTGTCCTTGACGCCCTGCATGAAGGCCGGCACGTTTTCAACCGAACCGATTTCGTCGAGCATTTTCAGCACGGCTTCGTTGGCGCCGCCGTGCGACGGACCCCACAGGCAGGCGATGCCGGCGGCGATGCACGCAAACGGGTTGGCACCGGAGGAACCGGCCAGACGCACGGTCGAGGTCGAAGCGTTCTGCTCGTGGTCGGCGTGCAGGATGAAGATGCGGTCCAGCGCACGGGCCAGCACCGGGTTGACCTTGTACTCTTCGCACGGGGTCGAGAACATCATGTGCAGGAAGTTCTCGGCGTAGGTCAGGCCGTTTCTCGGATAGCTGAACGGCAGGCCCTTGTTGTAGCGATAGGCCTGGGCAGCGATGTTGGCGATCTTGGCGATCAGGCGGTGTGCCGACACTTCGCGGTGGTGCGGATCAGTGATGTCGAGAGAATCGTGATAGAAGGCCGACAGGGCACCCACGACACCGACCATCACCGCCATCGGGTGCGCGTCACGGCGGAAACCCTTGAAGATGGTGAACATCTGGTCGTTGATCATGTTGTGACGCAGGATCTTGCGATCGAATTCACGCTTTTGCTCGGCCGTCGGCAGTTCGCCGTTCAGGAGCAGGTAGCAGGATTCCAGATAGTCGGAATGCTCGGCCAGCTGTTCGATCGGATAGCCACGATAGTAGAGCTTGCCTTCGTCGCCATCGATGAAGGTGATCTTGGATTCGCAGCTGGCAGTCGCCAGGAAACCCGGGTCAAAGGTGAACATGCCGGTCTTGGCAAACGGGCGGATGTCGACCACGTCCGGGCCGAGGGTGCCGGACATCACCGGCAGCTCGACACTCTGGCTGTCGCTGATACTCAGGGTTACTTTGCGGTTGTTTTCCATAGTACTCATCCCTCTGTATGAACTTTATTGTGACCGGTACGCCAGCCCTGTCGTACCGGCTCTCCTTTTACACTGCGCGCAGCATGTCGACGAGCGGCTGCAGGGCCGGATCGTCGACATCACGTTTGCCGTTGACGATTTCGAGAAACTCGGTGTCGATCAGCTCAAGAAGCCGGACATAGGCATCCATCTCTTCGTCACCCAGCGTATCGAAATGCCGGTCCAGGAACCGGGTCAGGACCAGGTCCATCTCCAGCAGGCCCCGGCGCGAATGCCAGCGGATGCGCTGGCGTGCGGCCCGATCGTAACGGCTGTCCATCATCAGATCGCCCGGATGGCCATCATGCCCTTGATGCTGTCAATCGCCTTGGCCGGATTCAGGCCCTTCGGACAGACATCGGTGCAGTTCATGATGGTGTGGCAACGGAACAGGCGGTACGGATCATTGAGGTTGTCCAGACGCTCGCTGGTCGCCTCGTCACGACTGTCGATGATGAAGCGGTAGGCGGCCAGCAGGCCGGCCGGACCGACATACTTGTCCGGGTTCCACCAGAACGACGGGCAGGAGGTCGAGCAGCAGGCGCACAGGATGCACTCGTACAGGCCGTCAAGCTTTTCACGGTCTTCCGGCGACTGGTAACGCTCGCGGTCAGGTGCCGGCGTGTCGTTGATCAGGTACGGCTTGATCGAGTGGTACTGCTTGAAGAACTGGGTCATGTCCACGATCAGGTCGCGGATGACCGGCAGGCCCGGCAGCGGACGCAGGGTGATCGGCTGCTTGAGGCTGCGCAGGTCGGTGATGCATGCCAGACCGTTGCGGCCGTTGATGTTCATCGCGTCGGAACCACAGATGCCTTCACGGCAGGAGCGGCGGAACGACAGGCTGTCGTCGACGGCCTTGAGCTTGACCAGTGCATCCAGCAGTTTCACGTCGGTCGAATCGACTTCGACTTCGATGTCCTGCATGTACGGCTTGTCGTCTTTTTCCGGGTTGTAGCGGTAGAGCGAGAAACGCATTTTTTCCATGACTCGTCTCCTTAGTAAACGCGTTTCTGCGGCTTGATGTAGTCAACGGACAAGGGCTGGGTATGCACAGCCTTGTAGGTGAGCTGGCGACCTTCACGGTGGAACAGGGTATGTTTCATCCAGTGTTCGTCGTCGCGGTCCGGGTAATCGTCACGGGCATGGGCACCGCGCGATTCCTTGCGGGCTTCGGCCGAGATCAGGGTCGCCAGGGCCACTTCGATCAGGTTGTCGAGTTCCAGAGCTTCGGTACGGGCAGTATTCCAGGTCTTGGACTTGTCCTTGATCTGGGTACGCTTGGCTTTTTCTGCCACGTCCTGGATCTGCTTGACGCCTTCGGCCAGCACGTCCTGGGTACGGAACACGCCGGCGTGGCGCTGCACTACCTGCTGCATTTCGCGGCGGACATCGTCGACTTCGACGCCACCGGTCTGGGTTTCGATACGGTTGACGCGGGCCAGGGAATAGTCGGCGGCATTGGCCGGCAGCGGCTTGAGTTCCGGACGTTCGTTCTTGATGAACTCGATCATGCTCACACCGGCTGACTTGCCGAATACCACGAGGTCAAGCAGCGAGTTGGTACCAAGGCGGTTGGCGCCGTGCACCGAGGCACAGGCACATTCACCGGCCGCATAGAAGCCGTTAACACGGGCTTCGTCGTTGCCGTCCTTCGGTGCGACAACTTCGCCCTTGTAGTTGGTCGGAATGCCGCCCATCTGGTAGTGGCAGGTCGGCACGACCGGGATCGGTTCCTTGACCGGGTCGACGCCGGCGAACTTGATGGCGATTTCGCGGATGCCGGGCAGGCGCTTGTTGATGACTTCCGGCCCGAGGTGGTGCAGGTCGAGGAGCACATGGTCCTTGTTCTTGCCACAGCCACGGCCTTCGTAGATTTCCACGGCCATGGCACGCGACACCACGTCACGCGACGCCAGATCCTTGGCGTTCGGGGCATAGCGCTCCATGAAACGCTCGCCGTTGCAGTTGAGCAGGATGCCGCCCTCGCCGCGCACGCCTTCGGTGATCAGCACGCCGGCACCGGCCACTCCGGTCGGGTGGAATTGCCAGAATTCCATGTCTTCCAGCGGGATGCCGGCACGGGCGGTCATGCCCAGGCCGTCACCGGTATTGATGAAGGCATTGGTGGAAGCGGCAAAGATGCGGCCGGCACCGCCGGTGGCGAACAGCACGGCCTTGGCATGGAACACGACGATGTCGCCGGTTTCCATTTCCAGAGCGGTCACGCCGACCACGTCACCGTCTTCGTCACGGATCAGGTCAAGCGCCATCCATTCGACAAAGAACTGGGTCTTGGCACGGACGTTGCGCTGGTACAGGGTATGCAGCATGGCGTGACCTGTACGGTCGGCCACGGCACAGGCGCGCTGCACCGGCGTCTTGCCGAAGTCGGCCATGTGGCCGCCAAACGGACGCTGGTAAATCTTGCCATCGTCCAGACGGTCAAACGGCATGCCGAAGTGTTCAAGCTCGATCACGGCTTCGGGCGCCTTGCGGCACATGAATTCGATGGCGTCCTGATCACCCAGCCAGTCCGACCCCTTCACGGTGTCGTACATGTGCCAGTCCCAGCGGTCTTCCTGCACGTTGCCAAGGCTGGCAGAGATGCCACCCTGGGCAGCAACGGTGTGCGAACGGGTCGGGAACACCTTGGACAGGACGGCAGTCTTCAGACCGGCCTCGGAGAGTTGGAGCGCGGCACGCAGGCCCGCACCACCGGCGCCCACGATTACGGCGTCAAAACGACGGACAGGTACGGACATTACTTGATACCCCACACGACGACGAACGAGTAAACCAGACAGCCCAGCAGCCACACGGCAGTCAGCGCATGCAGGGCAAGACGCAGGCCGTCGGGCTTGATGTAATCCATCCACAGGTCACGGATGCCCACCCATAGGTGCCAGACAACGGCAATGAACGTGATCTGCGTAATGACCTGGACCCAGGTCAGGGAAAAGAGGGCTTGCCAGCCTTCATAACTGGACGGCATGGCCAGCAGCATCAGCACCATCAGCACGGTGTAGACCAGCATGACGGCAGCGGTCATGCGCTGGACGA